>JBBTVW010000035.1:0-4852 GCA_038063075.1 Patescibacteria group bacterium
ACTGTAATAAATTCCTCTTTTTGTTTGCGGAATACCCTCATAAAGACCGAAAAGCAAAACACTTGCAGAAAGTTTTGCTTTTCTTAATTGATACTCTGTTGGGACATCTGCAGCAGTAATAGCAATATTATTTAATTTCTTAGCAAATTCTTTAGGTAAACTATCTAAAGCTTCACCGACTAATTCATTAAACTTCTTATCATCCATTGCTCAAGAAGTATAACATGAAAAGTCATTGCAATTTAAGATTTTTAGGCGTAAAAATTAATTAATGCCTAAGGATCCAATTTCAAAGTTTTTTAAAGAAAATACTAAGTATTCTAAGAATAATGATGATTTAATTGATATTCACGTAGGAAACCCTCTCCAAAAAATTATTACTCTTCTAGAAGAGATTAAGAAACAAAAAGCATTTTCCTTCACCCTAAAAGGAAGTCTTGGAATTATGGGAGTATTTTTAACCCTTTCTGTTTTTGGTGTATTTGGAGGAGGAAAAATACTTTGTGATAAAGGGTCTCAATCACATATTGGCATAGTTAGAGTGTTAAATATTGAAGATGAAATCCCTTCACAAATCCCATTCTTAGATCCATTCTTAAGCTACTTTGCTCCAAGACAAAAATATAAAAGGACAGTACTTATCAGAGATGATAGTAGCGTAATTAAATTTTCTTTTGTTAGAAATGTAGATTTTAGTAAATTTACAGATCAATTTGTTGTTGCAACAGGAAACTATGATAGCTGCGGACAAACTTTAGCTTTAGAAAATAAAGAAGGAATAGAAATGCTACAGACAAATCAAGAATTTTAATTCTACTAAATTAAACTCTTGTATAGTTCCAAAAATCTTTGATTTAATAATCTATATTTTTAGCCACAAAAAAATTTGATTTATACTTAAAAAGGATATATACTAAACACTATGGAAATGGGACATACAAATACAATGAATTGGTACATCAGAAAGCTTCTTGCAAGGGGGGTTTTCTTGTCGTAGTTTAATTAAGATAAAAACTAGAGGAGGCCTCCCTTATGGGAGGTTTTTTTATGGAAAAACTAATAAAATTACTATCATTATCTATTGGAGAAGAAATTCGGGCAGTTGTACTATTTGTTTTAACAACGGCTCTGATTGGATTTTTCGTAAATATAATAACAGCTATTTTTCTAAAACTGCTGTTAGATTGGTAGATTTACGAGACCTTTGGGTAAACTATAAAGGTAAGTTTAATTTCTGATATAATCTAGCCATGACCGCAAAACAAATAATAGACACCTATATTTCTTTTTTTGAAAAAATAGGACACAAGCAAATTGTAAATTCCCCCTTGGTTCCAGATAATGATCCAACCACTCTTTTTACCTCATCTGGAATGCAACCATTAGTTCCATACCTTTTAGGAGAAGAACACCCTCAAGGCACAAAACTTGTAGATGTGCAAAATTGTTTTAGAGCAGTTGATATTGAAGAGGTTGGAGATAATAGACATACAACATTTTTTAGAATGCTTGGCAATTGGTCTTTAGGAGATTATTTTAAATCTGAAGAAATACCTTGGCTTTGGGAATTCTTAACAAAAGAGCTTGGTCTTGCAAAAGATAAGCTCTATGTTACAGTATTTGCAGGAGATGAAAATGTTGAGTTTGATAGTCAGTCAGATACAATTTGGAGAAAAATATTTGCAAAAGAAAACTTAGAAGCAAAAATCTTTAAAGGAGATGTATCAAAAAACTGGTGGTCAAGAAGTGGAACCCCAGACAAAATGCCTGTTGGGGAACCAGGAGGACCAGACACAGAAGTATATTATAGACTTGATGATATTGAGCATAATGATAAATGCCAAGGTGATGATCCTACAAAATGTGACTGTGGAAAGTTTTTTGAAATTGCCAATTCTGTTTTTATGCAGTACTTAAAGACAGAAGATGGATTTAAAGAATTACCTAAGAAAAACGTTGATTTTGGAGGAGGAGTTGAAAGACTTTTGGCTGCAGTTGAAAATCAAAGTGATATTTTCCAAACATCTTTATTTAAACCGATTATTGAAGCACTTGAAACAGCTACTGGTAAAAAATATCAACAAAATCTTAATCAATTTAGAATTATTGCAGATCATCTAAGAGCTTCTATCTATTTATTAGATGCAAAAGTATTGCCAGCAAATAAAGAAAGAGGCTATATTTTGAGAAGATTAATAAGACGTGCTATTGATAATCTAGACGAAGTTGATGGATCTACTCTTGAAAAGATAATTGAAACAATTGTTAATGAATGCTCAAAAACTGATCAAAGCTTACTAGAAAACTTTGAGTATATTAAAAACTCCATTTTAGAAGAAAGCCAAAAATATAAAAAAGTAATTAGAGATGCAAAACAATTTCTTGAAAAAAAGACAAGTGGAAATACAAAAGAAATTAAAAGTAAAGATGCTTTTAATCTTTATACTTCATATGGTCTTTCTCCAACTCAAATAAAAAGCTTAGGCTACCAATTTGATGACCAAGAATTTGCAAACTTAATGGAAAAACATAGGAATCTTTCTAAAACTGCTTCTTTGGGTATGTTTAAAGGCGGTCTGGCTGATACATCAGAGTTAAC
Source organism: Patescibacteria group bacterium (assembly GCA_038063075.1). Lineage (GTDB taxonomy): Bacteria > Patescibacteriota > Microgenomatia > Levybacterales > UBA12049 > JACQHJ01. Next base: position 2,600 of record JBBTVW010000035.1, read on the forward strand.
AATTAAGGGGCATACTGCAACCCATCTACTGCATCAAGCCCTAAGGGATATCTTTGGAGATAAGCTCTACCAATCTGGAAGCAATATAACCTCAGAAAGAGTTAGGTTTGACTTTAATCATGATCGAATGCTTACCGAAGGTGAAATTAAAAAGGTTGAAGAAATAGTTAGAGAAAAAATAAAAGAAAATCTACCTGTTCATTTTGAAATAATGCCTCTTAGTAAAGCCAAGGATTTAGGGGCAATTGGATTATTTGATGAAAAGTACTCCGAGAATGTTAAGGTATACTTTATAGGGGATTATTCTAAGGAATTTTGTGGAGGACCACATGTTGACTTTACTGGAGCGATTAAAAGCTTTAGAATAATAAAGCAGGAGAATCTTGGCAAAGGATATAAAAGAATATACGCAAAAATAGAATGATATGAATATTACCAAACTGCCCTTTCTTGAAAAAAAAGAAAATAAGGAATATTTTCTATCGTTAATACTAAGAAATGAAAAAGTTAAAGCTGTTATCTTTGAAAAACAAGGAACCTCTATTAAGTACTTAAATGATGCTGAAGAAGAATTTACTAATACTGTTGAAGATGCCTCAACTGAAGAATTACTAAATGTCTTAGACAAAGCAATAACTGCAGCAGAAGAAGTACTTCCCCCAAATATTGAAGCTCATAAAACTATTTTTGGATTAAAAGAAGCTTGGATTGAGGATAATAAGATTAAAAAAGAATATTTAGAAAAGCTTAAAAAAGCAGGAGATGAATTATCTCTTGATCCAATAGGATTTTTAGTTTTTACTGAAAGCGTTGTTAATTTAATTCAAAAGGATGAAGGAGCACCAGTAACTGCAATCTTAGTTGACGTTGGAAATAAGTATCTAACGGTTTCTTTAATTAGAGCTGGAAAAATAATGGAAGTAAGATCTTCAGAGATACATGAATCAGCATCTTATACAGTTGATACTGTTTTAAAACACTTCCAAATCCCAGAAGTAATGCCAGCAAGAATTATTATTATGGATAGCGAAGAGGAAGAACTTACTCAAGAATTTATGAATCATAAATGGAGCAAAAGCCTTCCATTTATTCATATTCCCCAAATTATTTCTTTACCACAAGACAGCGATATAAAAGCAGTCCTACTTGGTGCTGCAACCCAAATGGGAACAGAACTTATCTTTGATCATAAACAAACTTTAGAAAAAGATTTTGTAAAAGAAGACTACCAAGCGCCAAATGTTATACAAACAGACCAAGACTTAGATCAAAGCATTAGCCCAAAACCATTTGAAAGCAGAGAAGTAAACGAAAATAAATTAGATTATGTAGGCAAAGATTCATCGCTAGATTTTTTTGGATTTAGTAATAGTGATGTAGTAAAAACAAAGCCTCCTACTCCAAAGAATGAACCTGTTGCCCAAAATCTACCTAACCCACAACTTGAATTTAGATCTCAAGAAATTCCAGAAGAAGTAAAACTTGAAGAAGAATCCAAAGGTATACCAGAGGTTGCAGTTGAAACTGCAAGTGAGGCAAAAAAAGTCTCTATAGATTTACTGCCAATAATTAAAAAGTATTTATTTATCTTCTTAAACCTTATTAAAGTAAAAAGTGTAAAAGATATAAAGTTTATCGCAATTGCAATTTCTGCAATAATTTTATTCTTATTTATCTTCTTTACTTTTATTTTTCAAACTAGTGCAAAAGTTACACTTACCGTCGATCCAAAACAAGAAGAGAAAACTCAAAATATTACTTTTTCTTCGACTAAGTCCACCAACATTGATAATAATCTTTTAGCTGCTCAAATTATTCCAGTTGAAGAACAAGGATCTATAACAATTAGCACTAGTGGTAAAAAAGATATTGGAACAAGCGCTAAAGGATCAGTTACTATTTTTAACAATGACACTGATAGTGTCAGTATCGATAAAGGCACTACTATTACATCCTCAGGTGGAGTTAAATTTAGCTTAGATGAAGGCGTTAAAGTAGCATCAGCATCAGGAGATCTTTTTTCAGGAACAAAACCTGGTACTACAAATGTAAAAGTAACTGCTTCTGAGATAGGCACAGAGGGAAATCTTCCATCAGGTTCTAAATTTAATGTTGGAACTAGTAAAACAGTTGCTGCTAAAAATGACAGTGCCTTTTCCGGAGGAACTAAAAAAAGCGTAACAGTTGTTTCAGATAAAGATCTTGCAAAACTTAGATCTGAACTTCCAAAATCTCTAGCTGATAAAGCAAAAA
>JBBTVW010000036.1:0-20115 GCA_038063075.1 Patescibacteria group bacterium
AAGAGTATTCTTTCTTGGCATTTTAGAATTAATTAAAATATAGTCAATAATATTTTTACCAAGATATTTTTCTAAGTCTTTTACATGATCTTTTGCACTATATCTTGTTGTTTGTCCGTATTTTGTCATTAAATTCATTACAAATATCTTTTTTGCTTTTGAATTTTTAATTGCAGTTGGTAGCCCTTTAACCAAAAGACTTGGGATTATACTTGTATATAAATCGCCAGGCCCAACTAAAATAAAGTTTGCTTTTTCAAGAGCAATTTTTGCATCTTCATTTATAATTGCTTTTGGCTGTAAATAAGCTTTTACTATTTTTGCTCTTTTTTCTTTATTTTCAACTACGTCTATATGGGTTTCACCAATAATACTTTTACCATCTTCAAGATCAACGCATAAATCACTTTTTGTAAAAGTTGAGGGAACTACATTTCCTTTTATCCTAAGTATTTTTCCTACTTCAGAAATGGCTTTTTTCATACTTCCAGTTTGCTTTGCTAAAGTTGAAAGGAAAATATTTCCAAAACTGTGCCCTTTAAGACCGCCCTCTTCAAATCTATAATTAAATAGCTCACGAAGTAATTTTGAGGACTCTGCAAGAGCAACCAAGCATTGCCTTAGATCTCCTGGAGGAAGTACGCCTAATTCATCCCTTAATTTGCCACTAGACCCACCACTGTCTGACATAGTAACAATAGCTGTTAATCTTAATGGATATTTTTTTAATCCCATTAAGGCAACATATGTTCCTGTACCTCCACCAATGATAACCACTCTTGGCATCTTATTCATAAGACACAATTATATCAATCATTTAATGATAATCCAAACAATTTGAGCATAGCAAACTAAATATTTTGAGGATTAAGTAGAGTTTATTGGATTAATTTTGCTTTATAACCTGTATTATTAATTTGCTTTAAAATCCCTTCAATTGTTACTTCATCCTCTTTAAACTCTACTTCACATTTTTGCTTAGCATAATTTGTCTTAGCTGTTTTTACACCCGTTAAATCTTCAAGATCAAAATCTATATTCATTGCACAACTTGAACAATGCATTCCCTCAATATCTAAATTAATTTTTTTCATAATACATCAATTACCCCACTATACATTCCCATTGAACAAGTGAATATAATTTCTCCTGTCTTTCTAGGTATAAATGTTACTCTTTGAATATCATTTGCAGATTGTAAATTTACAGATATTCCCAAAGAAGGTATTCTAAAAGCAGATGCGCAACTAAATGCATCCCTACCAACTAATGTAATAGTAACGAGCTGATCTTTTTTAACTCTAATATAATTTGGATAATAACCAGAAGAAGTAATTGTTATTTGAGGATTTTGAGTTGTAATATAATTTACCTTTGGACCACTTTGTTTTTGCAAAAATAAATTATTAAAACCCTTTGTCGCTGAATTAAGCGATATTGGTGAACCAAATGCTACTAACGCTCCATTTATTGAAGTTATACCAAGAAAGATTACTAAAACAGCTGCGAGTTTAAAAAATTTTGTTTTGAAAGTATCACCAAGAATAGAAGTTAAAAAACCAATTCCAAAAAAAAGTGGTATTGTTCCTAAAATAAAAGAAAACATTATTAATGCGCCATTAACTCCGCTTGCGCTACTAATTGCTAAAGCTTCCATTGCAATAGTAGTTCCACATGGAATAAATACTGTCATTGCTCCTAAAAATGCAGGCGCAAAAATATCTTTTGATTTAGATTGATTACGCACAAGTCTAGTTAAAAATCTAGGCGGTTGGATAATTGCATAACGAAAAATTGGATGAATATTTAAAAGATTTAAAGCTACAATTACCATATAAATGCCTGCGAAAAGCTGCATCAGAGTTTGTAATTTTCCACCAATATTTATGGCTCCTCCAAACGCACCCAATAAAAATCCTAAGATTGTATAAGCGATTAATTTTGTAATTAAAAATATGACTGTAGCATATATAGCATGCCATTTCCTATTTTTTGTTAATTCTTCTTCCCTGGTTGCAATTATAGAAGCAAGTAGACCACCCTGAACCGCAAGACAAGTTAAACCTCCAATAGTAAGACCAGTTAAAAATATTACAAATAGATTCATATTAAATTCTGACTTTCTTTAAAAATAGCGAATTACCTACAACCGAGACACTAGAAGTAGCCATAGCTGCAGATGCAAAAATAGGACTTAATAGGATTCCAAAGAATGGAAATAAAACTCCCATTGCAACAGGTATCAATAATATATTGTATCCGAATGCCCAGAATAGATTAATTCTAATAGTTCTCATTGTTTTTCTTGATAATTCTATTGATGATGATACGGATTTCAGGTCTTTATTTATTAAAGTAATATCAGCAGCTTCGATAGCAACATCCGTACCTGTTCCCATTGCGATACCTATATCAGCTGCTGCAAGTGCTGGAGCATCATTAATTCCATCTCCAACCATAGCTACAATTTTTCCTTCTTTTTGAATTCTTCTTACTTCTACTTCTTTTTGATCAGGTAAAACTTCAGCTAAAATGTTTTTTATGCCAAGCCTAGATGCAATTGCTTTTGCAGTTCTTTTATTATCTCCAGTAATCATTATAACTTCAATCCCTCTTTTCAAGAGAGCATCAACTCCACTTTTCGCAGAGGCTTTTATAGTATCTGAAACAGCAATTAATCCTGCTACGTTTTTATCTACCACTAGTATCATTACTGTTTTCCCTTCATTTTCTAGTTTTTCTATTTCTTTATTATAAGAGTTAAGTGCAATTTTTTCTCGCTCCATTAATCTTCTATTTCCAAAATATATTTGTTTTTTATTAATTTCTCCTTCAATTCCATAGCCGGCAATGGCTTTAAACCTAGTAACTTTCCCAATACTTATGTTTTCTTCCTCAGCTTTTCTTACTATAGTCTCTGCTAAAGAATGCTCTGAACCCTTTTCAATTGAAGAAGCAATTTTCAATACTTCTTTTTTACTAAACTTTCTTTTTGGTAAAATATCTGTAACCTCAGGTTTTCCGTTGGTTAAAGTTCCTGTTTTATCAAAAATAATTGCGTTTACTTTATGTGCAATCTCTAAACTCTCTGCATCTTTTATAAGAATTCCTTTTTCTGCGCCTAATCCTGTTCCCACCATTATTGCTGTTGGTGTTGCAAGTCCCATTGCACAAGGACAAGCAATAATTAAAACGGCAACAGTATTAAGTAAAGCGTAAAATAAAGCAGGAGTTGGGCCAAATACATACCAAATAGCAAATGTTAAAATCGCAAGAATTATTACAATGGGAACGAAATATGAGGATATCAAATCTGCGATTCTCTGTATTGGAGCCTTAGATCCCTGCGCTTCTTGAACAAGTTTAATAATTTGCGCAAGCATCGTATCTTGACCAATTTTATTTGCTTTATAAATAAATGTTCCGGTTTTATTCATTGTTGCTCCAACCACTGTATCTCCTTTTTGTTTATCAACAGGGATAGATTCGCCTGTTATCATGGATTCATCGATGGATGACTCTCCTTCTAGAATTACTCCATCAACTGGTATTTTATCTCCTGGTCTTACTCTTATTACATCACCAATTATTACTTGTTCTATTGGGATGTCTACTTCCTTTCCATTTCTAACAACCCTTGCCGTCTTTGCTTGTAAGCCTATTAGTTTTTTAATTGCTTCTGATGTTTGCCCTTTTGCTTTTGCTTCAAAGTAACGACCTAAAAGTATTAATCCAATAACTATAGTTGCAACATCAAAATATGGCATTGCTTCAAGCCCTAAGCTTATAACAATGTTTGGTAAAAAGGTTACAAAAGCAGAATAAAAATACGCTACTGTAGTACCCAGAGCAACAAGCGTATCCATATTAGCAGTTCTATGTTTTAATGCAGGAATCGTCGCTCTATAAAAATCCCAGCCTGCCCAAAACTGAACAGGAGTGGCAAGTAAAAGTTGAACCCAGAAATTCTTTAGAAACTCTGGTGCAGTATTCATTAATCCCGGGAAACTTCCCCAAAAAATTAATCCACCTAAAAAAAGACTGGCTGTAACTTTGTTTCTTAATTTTTTAAGTTCTTTTAGTTTTTCAGCTTTTTCTTGATCCTCTGTTAAGCCATCATGTTCAGTTACTACTTTATAGCCTACATTTGATACAGCTTGGGAAATCTGTTCTTCGTCACAGATTTCTGAATCATAAGCAACTGTTGCTTTTTCTGTTGCCAAATTTACTACAGCATTTTTAATCCCTGGGGTTTTTAAAAGAGCCCTTTCAATCACTCTTATACAAGAAGCACAATGCATCCCCTTAACTGAGTATGTTTTTTTAACCTCTGACACCTAAACAACCCTAACCTTTCCATGAAACATGTTCATACCACAGGAAAAAACAAATTCTCCCTCTTTTTTAGGAGTGATCTCAATTGAGACCTTTTTATTTAAAGGTAAGTATTTCCTAATTTTAAAATCTGCCAAAACAACGTCTTCTAAGCATGGTGATGGGTCTTTACGGATAAAATTTATTTTTGTGGTTTTTCCTTTTGCTATTGAAATAATTTCTGGCTGATATCCTCCATCAACTAATATGTCAATAGAATCTCCAGCAACCACTACCTCTTTTTCGTTTTTCATCAAAAAAAACCAATAGGTTAATGCTATCCCAAAGATACTGACTATAATGACTAATAATTTATCGACTGTCATATTTTATCTCTATAAAACATAATTATAGAATGATTTAATATCAATCATATACCCCCTAGGGGTATATGTCAATAAGAGACTTAGGGATTAATCCTTGATCTTTTTTATAAGAATTTTATGCTTATTTATAGAATGCCTACTTTTTATTATAAAAACTATTATAAAGTATTATTGTTGCGTATGTTGTTACCCATGTAAATAATGTGATTGAAAAAAATCCCAAAGCTGCTGAGGTTAAAAATATTGTCTGTTCCGCTTGTAAACTCTCTATATTTAAGCTATGAATCCATGAATTTATTATACTAAATAGTAAATCTGGGACTACATACGATAGCAATAGACAAATAAGATAGAATACCGCTGCTACAATCATTGTGGCATTAGCAAATGCTTTTGCATTTAACATATTCTCTCACCCCCTTTGTTAGTAAATTACTATTCCTACCTTTTTAAGTACTCTCTTACCTTAGATTGATTAGTTCCTCTCTTAAGCTTATGCCTTTTTAGCAATTTTATAAAGTACAAAAATAACAACGGCAACGAAAATTATGTTTAAGATTATATTTCCTCCTACAAATTGATTTACGTAGGAACTTGCATTTTGGATTATTTTAGTAAAACCTTCTGTATCTTCCATACCAAGTCTTCCGATTGATTTAAGATAAATTATAAGTATTCCAGTGAAAAAGAAAATAACGCTTGCAATAAAGTTACTTAAAATAACAACTCTTTCTTTGCCTAAGAAAGTAAAAGTTAAAACTGGTTTTCTAAGAATCATCAGTCCCTTTACTTTTCCGGAAAGAAAAAGGGCAATAAATAAAAGGGGTAACACCATTCCTAAAACATACATAGCACCAATAGAAAGAGCACCAAGAAAACTTGTAGATAAGAATGTTAAGGTTAAAATTCCGATTAAAACAGGGGCGCAACAGGCACTTGTTATGCCCGAAAAGATACCTAAAATAAATACAGAAAGAGGATCTGTTTTTTGTATATCATGTCCTGGTAGAGCAGGCATTGGGAATTTTATTCCTAAAAAAGTAATGATAGCGGAAAATATCATAACCACTCCTCCTAGATAATAAATAATGTCATGATAATCAAAAAGGGCTTTAGAAAGCACTGCTACTCCAAGAACCGCTGGCATCATTACTACAAAAATTCCTGCTCCAAATATTAATGTCATTAGAACTACTTTCTCTTTTTCTTTAAATACATTCCCTAAATAAGCAGGTAGTAAGAATGATATGCAACATGGAGCAAAAAGTGCAACTATTCCCGCTACAAAAGCAGCAATAAGTGAGGTTTGAAATAGAATATCCATACTATGCCCCGCAGCCTCCTCCAGAAGACCCAACACCAGGAATATTTTGAACTTCCTCTTTAATTTTTTGCATTCCCTGTGCCGAGGAGTATGTCTCAGAGAGGGCTAACTTAGGGTCAACATTTTTCCATTCCTTATTTTGCTTTTGAAAGTAAGCTGCCAGCTCTACATAATTTTGAGGGAACCAAAATGAATTAAGAGCTAATATATCTTTGTAGATTCTTTTTTCAGAAACACCTTGTTTTACTGCTAACTGTATATACCCAAGAGCTGCCATACCATGGTTACAATCAGGAAACTCAGTATGATTGTCGCAGCAAGGACGATAAATGCTTCTTGCAATTTTTTCTACCAATGCTTCCTGATCCTCTGATAGCTCTACAACTTTTGTTGATGAATAAAGCTCTGTGGTAGGTTTTGCCCCTAAACTCCAGCCGCCAGTTGATGCAAAATTCATTACATCCCCTTTGTCATATTTTGTCATAGACCCCTCATCTAGTATTTTGCTTTTGTTAACAAGTCCCAAAGCCCATAACGTATTTACCATAAAATGGGAACTGTCTTCATCTATAACCATATTGTCTTTAGATGTATTTTCTAAATGCCACATGTTTTTTAATCCGGCTTTATTATCTTTAAATAATTCTTCAAACTTTTCCTTGTCTATTGCTCCAGAAGATAACAACAATTTACCAACGTCATTCCATTTAACAGCTAAAACATATCCCTTCTGGGGAATAACTTCCTGTTTTAGTACTTGGATTAACTCTTCAGGAGACTCTGTGGTCTTTGCTAGCTGAACAACAGAATTATCAAAATTCTTTTTAAGAATATAATATTCAATAATACCAATTAAAACTGAGGATTCAAGGATAAGGATAATAGCAATCCAGATTGGAATGGTTTTTAAAAGAATTTTCTTGGTTTTTAATTTTATTAATCTTATTTTCATTTTTTAACAACAATTCCTGTTAATGTAAATGTAATTTTTTGATTCCCTTTATCATTAGTTTCAATAGATACAAATCTATTTATGGGACCTACTCCCTGAGGACCATGATATCTTTGGTCAAACTTAACAATTAATCTAGCTTCTTTTCCTGGTTTAACTTCCCCAACCCAAGAAGATATACCACTCATTCCAAAAAAAGGGCTTTCATCTCCATCTACAACTATTTGTGCTTTAGTACAGTGGCAAGAGGTTTTAATATTATAAAGTTTTAAAACATCACTTCCTTTATTTTTAATCTTAAATTCTTTAGTAGCAATATCTGCATCATAATCAATACTTCCCCAATCAAAACTTGTTGGATCCATTGTATAAGCTATTGCATTACTGGAAGAATTAATAGATGGAACACTAGGGGAAGTTGAGTTAACAATAAATATTCCACTAATAATTATTATTATAGTTACCAGAATCATTAATATTAATGCGAGCTTATCGTTCATTAAGTTATTTCTGAAAACACTTATTATTTATTTACTCTTTTAAATAAATCAACTAATTCAGTTGTTGCTTTTTGTTCTTGATTTTTAAACTGATGTAAGACATGAGTTTTTACATGTCTTTCAAATAAAACTGCATCAAGACTTTTTAAAGAATTTTGGATTGCTAGGCTTTGATTTAAAAGATCCATGCAATATTCATCATCTTCAATCATTTTTTGAAGACCATCTAATTGACCTTTTATAATATTAAGTCTTTTTCCAGCTTTTTCTTTTACGTCTGCGTAATGAGATTTCATTGGTTAATGATATACCCCCCTAGGGTATATGTCAAGAGGGGATTTTACTATAGTAAGACATATATTTAAATCGTTTTGAAGCTAAATAGAGTATTTTAAAAAATGATTTTAAGCTACTTCAAACCATAAGGGGTTTTTGTTTTTAGGATTCCCGTGACTATAATTAAATGTTATTTCTTCATCCTTTTTAATATCATTTAAAGCAATAAAATTAATTGTATTTTCTGTTAATTTAATTTCGTAAATTGCATTTGGTTTATGTGAATGATTGTATATAGATCCAAAACCTAAGGCTATTAATAAACGCTGCTTTTTTTTACCAAAGTAGAAAAAATACGTAACAAGGATACTTTCATTTAGATTAGCCATGTCATGCTTTGGCACTTCAATAATCGGGCATCTTTCAATAACTTCGCCTTTTTTAATATTAGAAAGAGCATATACTCCTCTACCAGCATTAAGAATCTTTGATCTTTTGATATAAATTTTGTTTGAGCCTATGATATTTTTCATTATGTGATTATATCAGAAGAGGGTTTTAGGATAATTTACTAACTACTATTTATTTCAAGCTTATACAAATATTGCTCTTGGGTTTTTATAAAAATATGATACATTTTAAGTAATGAGGAAAATCCTAATCATTGCTTTAACTGGAGTTGTGATATTTGTAATATCAGCACTAATTCGCGATCCCGAAAAAATATTGCCTATTAGGGAAATTAATCGATACACACAATCGTATGAATCTTGTCCTAAGCCATTTGTTTTTCAACTACCCGTAGATATTTCTAAAGTGACTTCAATTCTTTATCCTGGACAATATAGGGGTGGTAACTATAAACCACATGGGGGCTTTAGATTTGACAATTCTAGGCCAGATGAGATTAATGTTATTGCTCCTTTTGATGCTAAAGTTATTGCCGGAGCGCGCTATTTTGTAAATGGAGAGATACAATATACTTTTGACTTTGAGCATCCGTGTGGAATTAGATATCGTTTTGGTCATTTACTTACTTTAACACCAAAATTCCAAGAAATTGCAGAGAAATTTCCCCTTCCCAAAGGACTTGATTCTCGGACAACACAAGTCTACCAACCAATAAAAGTCAATCAGGGAGAAATTATTGCTACCGCAGTAGGCTTAACTCGCGGAGGTCCCAGCGCTTTGAAAGGCCTTAATACTTTTGTAGATTGGGGTGTATATGATTATAGGCAAAAGAACAAGTCTTCAAAAGATCCAACTTGGGCTGCTAAACATACTTATGAAATTGAGTATTATGCTGTTTGCTGGTTTGATTGGATTTCATCGGAAGATAGACTAAAAGTTTTATCCTTGCCATCATCTGATTATGAAAGCGGTAAAACAAGTGATTATTGTAAATAATAATCGTGTTCTGTGGAATATAGAGTTTAAAATCTCTTTTCTAGTTTACGGATCAAAAATAGTGGCTGGACCAGGAATTGGTCTGCAGCTACCCGAATATACAAACACTCGCCAATTAGGATCATTTGATGCATCTCCGTCAGTGAAAGTGGTTGATAAGGTTGTTGTACGCGTAGACCAGCTACCATTTTTATTTTGTCTTTGCACTCTATAATTGGAAGCTCCCGAAACAGGATTCCAAGCAAAAGAAACAGTCCCACCCCTAACTGAGTTTGTATCAGAATGACTTATGATCGTTGGTGCTGCGCAACTAATAGGAGTAGGCGTAGGCGATAAAGTTGGAGTAGGAGTAGGACTACCACTGGCAACGCTACTGTAAACATCAATTCTACCAAAGACTGATCCGGCCGAGGCTGATGCATTGGCAGTTTGGAAAATGCGGTTAACAATAGCATTATTGTCAGTATTATTGCCAGTTGTCCAAATCAGGGCTGCCTGTCCAGCCACGTGCGGTGAAGCCATTGATGTACCATTGAATGATGCATATCCACCTATGTAGTCTGTAGATAAAATACTAACACCCGGAGCCGCAACATCAACTCCTGATCCGAAATTAGAAAAACTGGCTTTGTTATCATTTTCATCAGAAGCAGCTACGCCAATAACATTGTTGCAATTGGCCGGCGTAATCGCCCCACTGGCTCCATTATTGCCAGCTGCGGCAACGATAACCATGCCCTGTTGCCATGCTTTATCAATCGCCTGTTGAACTAAAAGGTCACAAGTGGCTGTTGCACCAAGACTCATATTTATAATTTCGGCGCGACGTGATCCACAAGGATCTGTATCACAACCAGCTGCCCAAAGGATACCGTTGATTATCCAACTAAAAGAACCTGATCCATTATCATCCAAAACCTTAACATTGACTAAACTTGCATTGTATCCCACACTAGCTACACCGATGTCATTATTGGTACTGGCTGCGGCGATCCCTGCTACATGAGTACCATGATTACAAAAATCATCAGCATCTCGCGCAGTCGTAAAGTTGATTCGAGAAACTACTTTATCTCTAACATCAGGATGTCCTGGTTTACCATCGGGACTTATGTAAGATGAGGCACTATCATAGACACCACAATCAAGAATTGCCACCCGCACATTGGATGAACTTGTTGCGATATCCCATCCAGCCGGAGCATTGATCTTTGGTAGCGCCCATTGTTCACCAAAACGCGGATCATTAGGTGTAAAAACAGCACGCATAATACCATCTGGAACAGCGTACTCTACGGCAGGATTGCTACGATAGGCCGCAAGAGCTTGGGTAACATCATTTTCTCGCACCTGTACCCGTCTTGTCCTTCCAAGATACAATGGTTCGACCTTTAACGTACCGATATTTTTATTAACTTGATCTTCTTGGGTCTGACTGACATTTGGACGGAATTTGACAAGAAGACTTCCAGCTCTTACTGGCCGTCCTTCTTGATTGAAAATCTCCTTAAGGATTCTTGTTTGGAATTGGCGCCCATCACGCTTGACTTTAACAACCTTGATATCCTCGTCATTGTTGTTATTTTGTGCTAAAACTCCATGTTGCGTAAAAGACAAAAAAACTAAACCGAAAATAAAAAACAGAAGACTTAAAAAGGTTAAGTGAAGCCAACGGATCATTATTACAATAATATGTAAGTACTTTAAAAATGTCAAGAATTAAAAACATGGGCAATTATATTAGAAATGAAAGAGGGATTTCGTAAAATACGAAAATGTTAAAACTTATTTTATTGTAAGATAGGATATTTCTTAACTAAACTTATCTTGTCCCATCTACTACTTAATCCAAAACTCTGTTTCCTGCTTCTTTCAACAAGTAATATAAAAACAAGAATATACACAATGTGTTCATCGATAAGAGGATTATTTTCGGGTGGAAAAAGAGATAAATAAATTAGAAACATCATTAAAGCTCCACAGTAACATGCTATTTTTACCCCTATACCAAGCAATAAACATATACCTATTAAAAATAATCCAGACATAAATAAAACATCTATTAGAAAGTTGCCTGAGAGGCTATTAAAGATCGGAGCGAACAAACCATCAGGAGCAAACTTAAGAAATCCAGCCGTTGGAGATGTTCCCGCAAGCCACGATTTATTGGAAACCGTAGCAAAATTAAGACCTAATAGTTTATCTAAAAATGCCCATAACATTATAGAAGAGATTGACAACCTCAATAGATTCCAAATGTTATTTTCTGTTTTCAACTTCATGACACAATTATATCAGAAGCATATTCTGGCGCTAATTTGCTTTGTGGGATAGGCGATATTAGAAACTATTTAACGAACTCATTTGCGGATGTGGCATAAAGTGTTGATGGTTTTTTGTTAGGATGCTTCTTAAGATATTCTCCAACTAGATAGAATCCCACGGAATAGCCTGTCCATTTTGGAACTCCAAGCTCTTTATTACCAAAAAGCCAATCATAAACCAAATAATCCTCTGTGCTTAAATTAGTTTTTGCAACTTCAACAAACTTATCTAGATCTTCCTTAGATAAAGCCATATCCCAAACCTCAGGTTCTTTACCTGTAAGTTCTATCTCAAAATGCTCAGCTAAACCTTCTCTAATGGAGTGCTCAAGGCGAGATGCTTTATCATTATCCATAATCTGTAAACGAGCAGCATGATGTATTTCATGAATAATAGTTTGTTTTAATCTTTTATCAAAATTCTTATTAAGATTCTTATTTTCAGAATCTATGGAGATTACAATAGTATTTGGGGTAAGAGTATGTCCACCTATGCCATATTTTTCAATTGACCAATCTGGATAATCCCAAACAATGACATCAATGCTATCTATTGGTAGAACTTTTTTAACTTCCTTTATCGTGTCTTCAGAAACTGATTTAATATTTGAAGTAAAAGAAGTGAGTTTTCCAGATGTATTTAAAACATGAAGCTTTATGTTCATCTTCTGATTATACCAGACTATATTTATACTTAGGGGGAAATTGATTTCAGAGAATTGGGGATGTTAGAAACTATTTTATGCTTGGGACTTGTTGGAGTTGTTTTTGAATTTGCAATTCGTTTTCTTTCCCATAGGTCACAAGCAATTTATCTCCGTTCTCAATATACTTATCCAAGGCATTAAAATCTTCATTGCCATTAACATAAAACTTTAGTCTTCCATTAGTATCTGTACAAAAAGTTTGTTTTGTTCCCGTTGTTAAACATTCTTTTGTTAATGCAAATGGGAGGGTCTTAAAAAAATCATTCCAAGTAATGTCACTTCTTTTTACATAAACGGTATTGGGATTATCAGCCTTAATATAAACATCACTAGAGAGATTGTGATACATAGGAGCCGTGAATATTCTAAATGTTCCGTTTGTAAAAATCGCAAAGCTGGCAGAATAATCTACTTTTGAAGAAGTTTTTTTAACGGATGGGGTTTCTTGTAGTACTGTTTTTGCTACGAATTTTGAATTTTTTGTTAAAAATAAATAAGCTCCTGATAAAATTACCGCCCCAATGATTAATAGAACTATAATTTTATACATCTCATTAAGTATAGCAGAAAATTGAGGCTAGCTCCGCGGGATAGACGATATTAGAAATTATTATGTTTGACTACGAGCTTCTTGTTCAATCCTAACTATATCTTTAATTGATAAATTCCTTACTCTTAGAGCTAACTCATCTGGAATGTTTGCGTTTGCAATATGAATTGGCTCTCGTGAATAATATATTGTTATCCCCCTACTATTTGCAACCTGAATTTCATACGAAGCCATTTCCCCTATATATCCATTAGGATTTACTACTAATACAAAATCAGATTTTGTCACGCATGTTTCAATAAATAATCTTTCTACTTCTTCTGGTGTCATTCCTTGCTCAGATTCTAAGGGAGCAAAATGTGGATATGGAAGATACAAATCTCCTCTTTTAGGAAGAATGACACTACCAGTATCTGGACCTAAGACATTTATACCATAATCTCTTAACTCCTCTATTGCTAGGTCAATTTCAGGCTTAGCTTTTCTAAAGCTACCTAATACTGTTGCTTTAATCTCAAATGCCCTATTTTCAATTCCCATTTTAAGGAATTATATCATTTTGAAGCTAATTTACTCTGTTGGATAGACGATGTTAGAAACTATTATACTACCCTTGCCTAACTTGTTGCTTAACAAAGTTTATTGCTACAGAAGAAAAGAATGTAATTGCTAATAATCCACTCAGTGAATGCTCCACCGTATACAATGTTCTATTTGTCGCACCATTCAAGCTAACAGTAGATCTTGGCACCGCTTCATCAATTAGAGGAGTTAAACATAATACTTTTCTCCTAGAATTATCGTCCATTTCTGGCTCTCTACTTTCGAAAAGCAAAACAGACTCTTTAAATGCTGGACTTTTTCTTGCTGCAAAATCTAAAGAGGGACGAACATTTTCTCCTTTTCTAAGTCTCCCAAATAAATTAACTACCGCAGTTATCTTCGGTCGCTCAATCAAAGCATTTAGTGCAGCACTCCCACCAGCACTAGCTCCTACTAAGGAAACCGCTTGTCCTTCATCTAAATATTGATCAACTTGATCAACCAGTCTTTCTAGCTTAGGCCTAAAACTTTCTTGATCCAGCCATCCAACTCTATGAACATGAGGAGTAACTCCATAAGTAGACCATCTTCTTATTAACCTTTCGTATCCACGTCTTTGATCATTTAATCCTGGAATATAAATTACATGATGTTCAGCTGACATTACAGGAGATTATACCAAAAAGTTCTATTGTCCTACTCGGGGTGATGAAAAATGAAGCTAAAAAACGCAGCTCCGTGGGATAGAGGATGTTAGAACTTATTGTGTTCAATAAACTTGGTTATGAGAACCAATATCATATAACCAAATATTATTTTCAACAATTATATATACTACCCTAATATCTCCAGTGACTGAAAATGAACGGAAATTTTTCCTTTTACCAATTAGCTTATGGTCTCTTAAGGTTGGGTTATTTGGATTCGTGATGAGCTTATTTAATTGTTTTTTAAATTGTAGTTCAAGTTTTGGATATGGAGCAACTCTTTTCTTATAGTTTTTTAGAAACTCTCTATGATACTGAATTTTCATGTAGTTTATTGACTAAATCGCTTACTGAATTTGAAGAATAAGTATTCTTACCCAATTCAAAATCTTTTGTCATATCAAGGTATCTTTTTTCATTCTTTTCTGAAAGCATAGTTGATTCTTGTAGTGTGACTTCTATTTTGTGGGTTGCAATCTTAGATAGAAATACTCTAACTAACTCCTGAAGTGAAGAAAATCCTTGAGAAAGAGCTTCTTGCTCAGCGCTAATTTTTAAATCCCGATTAATTGGAATTTGCAAAACTGTCTTATTCATATAATATAATTATAATACTTTGATAATATAAGTCAATAGGTACTTTTAAGGCAAATTTGCTCCGTGTGATAGAGAATGTTAGAACTTATTTTATTTAAAATCAAACATCAAAGGCAAATGATCTGATACAACCTCTTGCAATACCCTGAAGTCAACAATTACTAATCCTGGGGGAACAATTCTAAATAAGTTTCTGAATTACTACCTCTGTACCTGGAAGAAGATCTAGCTGCAAAGCATCACTTTTATTGAACCAATTAAAAGAGATGTGTTCATCACTTAATTTTATATTTTCTGAAGATATTTTCGTATTAAAAACTATCCTGAAGCATAAATATCGTAATCCTTTTGCCTCAAGTTCGTTATATAAAGCTGAATTTAATTTTAATTTTGTAGCCAAAGTTTGCGTTTCTTCAATAATTTCCCTTTTAAGAGCATCTTCAGGCTGCTCATTCGTTTCCAGTTTACCCTCCACCAATTGCCAATAATGAGGATATGATGCTTTTTCACTTCTTTGTAGGAGCAAAATCTCACCTTTTTTGTTTTGTATCAATGCACTCGCAACAATAATGACCTTATCAATTTGCATTTTTAAAAGTATAACATAGGAAGGAGATATAAATGTGACTTAGGAGCGTCAGAAGAAACAGGTTGATTAACAATATTCTGCTGATTAGGTTCCATAAGCTCAAGTATTTCAGGATATTGATATTCTATCAATTTTGAGGCTAATTTGCTCCAAGCAATGGACGATGTTAGAGCCCATTTTACATGCTTGTAAATTACACTTCGTAATATTCCAGAGACTACTTAAAGACAATAGATTCTAATATTTGTTTATAAATATTTGTATCCACATGTTGTTCTTTATTTAAATTTCCTGCGTAAAAGAAATAATTATTAGATTTTATTTTTTGGTCTTTCCCTAAAATTACTATAGATAATATATTATCACCACCCACGCACATTGGTGATTCATCACTTACGATGCATCCCTTATACGATTTATCCTTTGTTACTATTATGCTATTTTTATTTTCATCAAAAGAATAAAGCCAAAGTTCGTCAGCGCCAAATCCAGTTCCTGGTGTATTTATCTCTATATTTAAAAAGTCTCCATCAAGATTTTCATATCTTATGTTTAAATAATTCTTTGGTTTAGAACCATACGGGGATTCACTTGTTTCTTTTACTTTTTTCCAGCCTTGAGGTAAGCTTATTGAATATAAATCTTCACTCTTTAATAATTTTGTCTGTGTAGATGTAATATTTAACTTTTCGATAATTGATGTAGGTGAACTTCCTGTTGGCGTTATTGTTAATTTAGGTTGAGCAAGTTCTTCAATATAATAAAATTGAGTGTCAATGAATTTTTGATAATTCATACCTAAATAAAATCCAATAAAAGGTAAAAGGATAAATAGAGTTATTGCGAGTAACTTAGAAAGTGTGGTTACGGTAAATAAATATTTATGTAGTTTTGGATTTTTTTCTTTAATTTTCTCTTCCATCAATAAATCATCTCACAAAGAGAAATAATGTCAAATTTGAGGCTAAAAAAGCAGCTCCGAGGGATAGACGATGTTAGAACCTATCTAGCTTTGCAATAATTCCTTGTTATGATTATTTATCTCTTCAGATTTCTTAGACTGTTCTTCAATTATTTTATTTGCAATTAGGACTGCATCTTCTAGTCCTTTTTCTAAATTTAATGTTAATGATTTTAAAAATAACAGTTTTTCTAGCGAAATCACAAGATAATTTTCCTGCTCAATAGAATTTCGCCTTAACTCATCATAAGTAAAATAGGAGATTGATTTCCATATTTCAAATTCAAAGGGACAAACACCCAAGTCTCCCGACAAGTCTTTTATTTTATCAGGATAAAGTTTAATTAAATTAGCTAAGTCTTCTTCGATAACAACAAAATCAATATCATTTCCTGTTTTTCTTAAACCATAAAATTCCATTGCTCTCCCACCAATTAGAAGTGGTTTATTGATAAAGGTGTAATTTAATTTATCTAAATCTATATTCATGGTTTAATTATACCAGAAGAATTTTGAGACTAATCTACTCCCCATTCGTTATCTTACTCGAACGTTAAAAAAAGTGCTGTATACCTAGAAGAAATTTTCTTATCTGTTCAGTAATCGACATTGTTAATTCAGAGGGAATAACTAATCCGATAATCCCACCCATGATTAAACTTGAAGTTAAGGATGCTGCTCTATTATGTACTATTAAACTCCTTAATAATTCATCTTTATCTTTTTTTATATCGGAATAATATCTTAACTCGTTATTTATAAATATCAATAATTTCTCATTTAGATAGATATTAGTTAGTTTGTAAACTAAATAAATGATAATGATTTTAAGAATTAAATAATTACTTACCAAAGAAATTAGTGTTAACAAGGTAATTATTTGTAACAGAGAGGGGATCTCTAATGCTAGAAATCCAAGATACGCACGAAAATATTTGTGCTTCATGAAAAGTCTATCTTTGTAGCTATCTAAGATTTTCATAACCTTAAGTTGGTCCGCGTAACAAAGACTGGGCTCCGTGGGATAGACGATGTTAGAAACTATTTCAGTTACACTTTGTAAGAAAACACTGTTACGGGTATTCCTTTTGCTCTAGCCTTATCTATTGTATCCTGGGTGCCTTTACTTTCGTTTACCTGAAAAGCAATCAGTTCGTCAGATGCATCAACAATCAGCTGATTCCTCTCAAAGTATTTTGCTGTATTCATTATTGTATTATGGGGATTTTCAATTAACCCCTCTGGATTTAATTCCCTAAGTCGTGTTAACTGCGCTATTAAATCATCTGCTTGTTTTTCTGCTACTACACCCTCACTTGCTCTTTTCCTGTAATGACTAGTATAAATCTCTAAAGTAGATGGAAGATAAACTTTTATATGAGAAGCTTTGTTAAGAGCCAAAGCTTCATCTGTTGCCTGATAGTCAACGTTTAGTGCACCACCTGTAACAATTCCATTTCCCGAAGTTATAATATCCCTAACTGTACTCCTTACATCTTGTTCAACTTGAGCGCTTGTCACTCTCCAACTTCCACTAATACCAACCCATCTTATTGCTTCTGGCATGCCGGGATTATATCATATTTGAAGCTAATTTACTCCCCAAGCCTGATTTATATGCTTTAAGCTTTGGGGATTGTGGTCCCAAACAATTTTGTTATAATAATTTTATGGATGAATCTGGAGAGAGACCTACTCCTGAAAATACAGAAGGTAAACTAAGTGAAGTTATTAATCACGACTTAACTCAAGCTTTTGGTCAAATTACTGAGCCCTTAGTCAGGATGGGCTTATTAGGCTTGACTGACGGGCGTCTTCACACTACCCAAAAGTTCCGCCAAACACCCAGCAGTGAGTTACCTTTTCCTCAAGCTAGTTTTCCTGATTTTTATTTTGGGATTTCGGGAAATGTTCTTTCTTATGATGGCGGCGATAACGGTTTAAACCTCAGTTGGACTGAACCAGGAAACCCGGAAAGTGAGGAGCGACGCACATTCATTACCATATTACCTGCTGAACAATCTCACAGTGGAGAAGCCTACTACCACAAAGCAGTATTTGGCCCGAAACGCTCGCCAGATAGGGGCGGAGCGATATTGGAGGAAGCGACATTTAAGGATGATACACTAACACTACATCAAGGGTTCACCAGGACACCAAGCGAAACTTGGACTCATGAACTAGGAGCGGAACTAAAACAAACTACCTCTTATGTTCAACAAGAGGCTGCAAAAGTACCATCAGCTCCTACAAGAACGAGTATTTTTAGAAGGATTTTTCGTCGCTAATTATTTACTACCATCCTTAGGTTGATTTATATTTGCACACTATCTTTAGAATATATTATTGGAGCTATTCAGCAGGTTAAAATAAGAAATTTCAGCTCCCCCTGAAGGACTTATTCCTTAACAAAGAGATTGAGTTTAATTATAGCTTAGAAGACTTAAAAATTCTATATTCTAACCTCAATCTTGTTGCTCCACAACAATATAGCATCTTATAAGTTAATCCATATTTTGATAGAATAAGCGTAATTTGAAGATGTAATGAAATATGAATATTGATATTGAAAGCATAGGCTTACTGAGTTTAATTCTTCAAGATAGTCCCAAAGACCGCCAGCTTATTTTATGTGTTTTGGCTAGGTCAAATACTGTTCCAACAAGAATTACATACAATCCTAATACTGATTACCCGACTTTTTATGGATATTCAAACAGTAGAACTCCACTTTATTTAATGGGTAAAGGGTTGCTTAGTAACGTCCCTCGTGAGGGATACGCTAAAAGGCTTATTTCTTCCCATTATTTGTCACATGCGGAAACGATTATAAATAGAGCCAACAATTGGGATATTCACCAAAAGCTCATGAGTGTTTCTAAATTTATTACTTTGGATAATAAAACAGCATACAAAGACGCAGAGCTATTTTTGGTTTTTAGAGATAAGACATTAGATTACATTAAAGGTTATTCCACCTCACATCAGGAAGAAGTATCCACATTTTTAGGCACATCTAGCAAAGGGGTTCCAAAAGCTGAAGTTTCTGTAAAACAAGCCCAACCGAGTGCTTCACGAATTGAAAGTTTGTATGAGAAAATAGCTGAGGTAGATGAGCAAATTAGAATAAGAAGAGAAGCATGGGCTAAGGCACAATCTACAATTAGCGATAATCCCTTTTATGCAGAGGCGACACGGACAGGTCATCTTGCAAAGCTTGAACAACAGGCACAGACTGACATTGGGAATTTTATTAAACAGAAAGAAACATATTTAACAGAGCTTAATCTTAGAAAAGCCGATACTCAAAGTCCCAAGACTCAACAAACCAAACAAATAGAAACTGTGCAGGCTAACAAGTCTGTCTATGAGGTTAGATATTCCGAGCAAACAAGAGAAATTTTAATAAATGGCTTTCTTCTTAAGAAACTACGCTCGTTTAGCGATAATGATGCCATATTTTCATATCTTTATAAAAATCCCAACGAGGATAAATCTGCTGAAGAGATTAAGAACGCTTCAAAAATAGAATCTATTAAGGATTTGAACAAATTCCTTGACGACATAGGCTTTGCAGGAGAATTAAGAAAAGCATTTTTCAAGGTTTCTAAAGGCAGAATACAATTTAACAATCCTATCACCAGAGAATATCTTGAAGAGATTGACATTGAGCGTCTCAAATTAAAATAACTCTTTTAGTCCTTTTTAATCGGTTTCACACCCATATACCCCTGAATTAACGACAAGACCCCATTTCATTGATACCTTTGCTTGTATGGAGCAAGCAAAGACAAAAAGCGAAAAATTAAAATCATTTCTTGAGCAGATGTATGGCAAGCAATTATCTGATGATGAGATGAAGGAACATAAAGAGAGATTTGTTAAATTTGTAGGTCTTTTGGTTGAAATAGACCAAAGGAAAAGAAAAAGTAATGAAAACAAAAATGTCTAAAATTAAACAATATAAAAAAGAAGCTA
>JBBTVW010000037.1:0-27299 GCA_038063075.1 Patescibacteria group bacterium
AGCCGGTTACCATTGCGAGTCTAATTAACGCAAGACCGATTATGGCATCAATTAACGAATTCTTCAGAACCTCACAGCTCTCAACAATCCTAGATCAAACAAACCCACTTTCAGAAATAGATAACTTAAATAGGTTAACGGTTATGGGAACCGGTGGAATTTCAAGAGAAAGAGCAGCCTTTTCTATTAGAGACATTAATGCATCACAGTATTCTAGAATTTGTCCTATTAGAAGTCCTGAAGGACCAAATATTGGATTAGTAACCTATCTTGCCTTATATGCAAAGGTAAATAAATTTGGTTTCTTAGAAGCACCATATAGAAAAGTAGTTCAAGAAAAAGGTTTTGCAAAAGCAACAAACGAAATAGTCTATATGGATGCAGATGATGAAAAAAATCATTACATTACTCACTATGGAATAGTTGGTGACGATGGAAAAATAACCAATGAAAGAGTTCCAGCAAGATATAAAGGTGAATTTATTGAAACAGACAGAGCAAACATTGAATATGTAGATATTGTTCCAAGACAAGTAGTTGGAAGTGCAGCATCATTAATTCCATTTGTTTCTCATGATGAAGCAAACAGAGCACTCATGGGTACTCACATGCAGTGCCAAGCAGTACCACTTCTTAAACCACAAAGTCCAGTAGTTGGAACAGGCATGGAAAGATCAATTTCTGAAATGATGGGAAGAGTAATTTATGCTCCATTTGACGGAACAATTGAATATGCAGACGCAGATAAAGTAATTATTAAAGGAAAAAGCGCAAAAGAAGAAGTAACTTATTATATTAATTCATTCCAAAGAACATCACAGGCAACAGCTTATACTCAAAAAACAATGGTAAATGCAGGCGATAAGGTTAAAAAAGGTGATCTTTTAATCGATGGACCATCATCTGAGAATGGAGAATTAGCACTAGGACAAAATCTTTTAATTGCTTACATGGCTTTTGATGGATTAGGCTATGAAGATGGTATTGTTATTTCAGATAGATTAGTTAAGGAAGATGCACTTTCGTCAATTCATATTGAAAAATACGAAGCTACAGTTGTTGAAACAAAACTTGGACCTGAAGAAACAACAAGAGATATCCCAAATGTCTCAGAAGAAGATTTAGCAAATTTAGATGAAGACGGAATCGTAGTAGTTGGTAGTGAAGTTGAGCCTGGAGATATTTTAGTTGGAAAAATTGCTCCAAAGGGTGAGACTGAATTATCCGCAGAAGAAAGATTACTTAGAGCAATCTTTGGAGAACAAGCAAGAGAAGTTAGAGATACATCGCTTAGAATCCCACACGGTGAAAGAGGAACAGTAATAAGTGTTTCTATATTAGATAGAAAAAAGGGAGACGAGCTAGAGCCTGGAGCAATTAGAAAAATTATTGTTGAAGTAGCCCAGCTTAGACATGTAGTTATAGGAGATAAGCTTGCAGGAAGACACGGAAACAAAGGTGTTATTTCAAAAATATTACCAGAAGTTGATATGCCACATCTTGCAGATGGTACACCAGTTGATATTATTATTTCTCCAATCTCAGTACTTGCTAGAATGAATCTTGGACAGCTTTTAGAGGCACATTTAGGTTGGGCTGCTAAGGAATTAGGTCAAAAGATTGCAATGCCAGTATTTGAAGAAGTAGAAGAAAAATATATTTCAGAAGAATTAGTAAAAGCAGGATTACCAGTAAGCGGAAAAGCAGTATTGTATGATGGAAGAACAGGTCATCCTTATGAAAATCCAATAGTTGTTGGAATCGAATATGTCATGAAACTTATCCACATGGTTGAAGATAAGACTCATGCAAGATCAACAGGACCATATTCTTTAGTTACTCAACAACCCCTTGGTGGAAAAGCCCAAATGGGTGGACAGCGCTTGGGAGAAATGGAAGTCTGGGCACTTGAAGCACACAGAGCAAGATATACATTACAAGAAATGCTTACAACAAAATCAGATGATGTTGTTGGTAGGGCAAAAGCATTTGAAGCTATAGTTAAAGGAACAGATATTCCAACACCAAAAGTTCCAGAAAGCTTTAAAGTATTAATTAAAGAATTAAATGCATTAGGCTTATCGGTTGTTCCAGTTGGAGCAACAATAGTAGATAAAGCAATAGATGAACCAGTAGAAAGCGTTGAACAGGTTCAAAAAGCAGCCGAAGAAGAGGTTGTTGAGGGTGAAGCAAAAGAATTAGCTGCTGAACTAGGTGGAGAAGAAGTTGTTGATGATGTAACAGATTCAGCTGCAACTTCAGGAGTTGACGTTGCCCAAGCTGGTTCAGAAGCAGTGGAGGCAGAAGCAGTAAATGAATAATAATATGGATAAGAAAAATAAAGATATTACAATTTTAGATTTCAAATCATTAAAGATCTTGCTTGCAAGTAAGGAAGATATTCTTAATTGGTCATATGGTGAAGTCACAAAGCCAGAAACAATTAATTATAGAACCTTAAGACCTGAAAAAGATGGACTTTTTGATGAAAGAATATTTGGACCTACGAAAGATTGGGAATGTTATTGTGGAAAATATAAAAGAATTAGAAACAGAGGGATAATTTGTGATAAATGTGGTGTTGAAGTTACTCTTTCAAGAGTAAGAAGAGAAAGAATGGGCCACATTACCCTAGCATGTCCAGTTTCCCATGTTTGGTATTTCAAGGGATCATCTTCACCACTATCACTTATCTTAGACATGTCTCAAAAGAGTCTTGAAAGTGTAATTTACTACGCTTCTTACCTGGTTACTGATTTAGATGAAGAAAAGAAAAAGCAAGCCTTAAAAGATCTTTCAAAAACAATTGAGAAAAGAAAAGATGATATTAAAAAAGAAATTGAACTTGAAGAAAAAAATCTTGCAAAAGAAATGGAATCAAAGAAAAAAGAAAGTTCAAAACAAAAAGGTGAACAAAAAGAATTAATTGAACAAGAATTTGAGCTCGCAAAGAGACAAAAAATTGCAAGACTTGAGGAAAGAGCAGAAGCAGAATCAAAGAAAATTGATGAAATCGAAGAAGCATTAGCAAAACTTTTAAGAAGTCTTAAGATTGGAAGTGTTTTGTCTGAAGATGAATACTTTAAAATCTTAGAATATGATATTCCAGTCTTTTTCACTATCAAAACCGGAGCAGAAGGTCTTGCTGAACTTATTGAAAAAATTGGAATTTCTAAATTAATAGTTGATCTAAGGGAAGAAACAGCAAAAGCCAAAGGACAAAGATACTTTAAGTTAATTAAAAGATTAAGACTTTTGGAAGCAATGAGAAAAGCTGGAGTAGAGCCAAAATCCATGGTATTTGGAGTATTGCCAGTAATCCCACCAGACCTAAGACCTATGGTTCAGTTAGCAGGTGGAAGATTTGCAACCTCAGACTTAAATGATTTATATAGAAGAGTTATTAATAGAAATAATAGATTAAAGCATTTAATGGCCTTAGGTGCTCCTGAAATAATTTTAAGAAATGAGAAAAGAATGCTTCAGGAATCAGTTGATTCGTTAATTGATGCATCACAAAGAACAAATCAAGTTGTTTCTTCGCCTCTAAGAAGTCTTTCAGATATGTTAAGAGGAAAACAAGGAAGATTTAGACAAAACTTACTTGGAAAAAGAGTAGATTATAGTGGAAGAAGTGTAATCGTTGTAGGACCAGAACTTGAGCTTTCACAATGTGGACTTCCAAAAGAAATGGCACTTGAGATGTTTAAACCATTTGTTTTAAGAGAAGTAATTGTTAGAGGTTTTGCTCCTAATATTAAGAGCGCAAAGAGATTTATTGAAAAAAGATCACCTGAGGTTTTTGATATTTTAGAAGAAATTACCAAAAACCATCCAGTGCTTTTAAATAGAGCTCCAACCTTGCATAAGCTTGGAATTCAAGCTTTCTATCCAGTACTTATCGAAGGAAGCGCTATTTCACTTCATCCTTGTGTTTGTAGCGGTTATAACGCAGATTTTGACGGAGATCAGATGGCTGTTCATATTCCATTATCTCAAAAAGCCCAAGAAGAGGCAGCAACTCTTATGATGCCAAAACACAACTTATTAAAGCCAGCTGATGGTTCTCCAATTACGCTTCCAAACAAAGAAATGGCGGTTGGAATATTTTACCTAACCAGTATTGATGAGTCTTTGAGAAAAGAAGAGCCACGTGTATTCTCAGATGCAAATGAAGCATTTTTAGCACACTCAGAAGGAAGAATTATGTTAAGAGAAACAATTTTAGTTAAAATTGACGGTAAACTAGTTGAAACTACACTTGGAAGATTAATGCTTAACGAAAGACTTCCAAAAGATCTTGGATACATTAATGAATCAATAAAAGCATCAGGCATTAAAAAGATTATTACAAGAGCAATTAAATCTTTATCAGCTGATGAGGTAGAGGCCTTAATTGATAACATTAAATCCTTAGGATTTTATGGCGCAACGGTTTCAGGCATTTCAGTATCAGTATTTGATAATGAAATGGTTGATGACAAGAAAACCTTTATTGATGCTGCAGAAAAAAGAGTTGCTTCAATTGAAGATGATTATCTTGCTGGGCTTATCACAAATGACGAGAAGAAAAGGCTTTCAAATGAAGTTTGGCTTGAAACAACTGAAAAGATTGCAGATTTAACTTGGGCAAATCTTAAAATAGGAAACGTTATTAGAACAATTATTGATTCAGAAGGGGCAAGAGCAGGAAAAGAGCAGTTAAAACAGTTATCAGCTATGAGAGGTCTTATCCTAGATCCACTTGGAAGAATTGTAGAGCTTCCTATTAAATCAAACTTTAGAGAAGGTCTTTCAATCTTTGAATATGTATCAAGTGCAAGAGGATCTAGAAAAGGTTTAACTGATTCAGCTTTGAAAACTGCAAACGCAGGATATTTAACAAGACGTTTGGTTGATGTATCTCATGATGTAATCGTAAGATCTGATGATTGTGGTACAACTGAGGGAATTTTAATTGTTGATAACGAGCCAAGTAGAACAGCACTTTTTGGAGACAGAATTGTTGGTAGATATGCAGCTTCAAAAATAGTTTCTCCAAAAACAAAGAAAGAAATTGTTAAAGCTGGAGAAGAAATAACAGAAGATAAAGCTAGAGACGTTGTAGCAGAAGGCGTAACAGAAGCTCATATTAGAAGCGCTATCACTTGCCAATTGGAATATGGAATTTGTGCCACATGTTATGGATGGGATTTCTCAACAAAGAGAAAAGTTGATCTTGGTGTGCCAGTTGGAGTAATAGCAGCTCAATCTATTGGAGAACCTGGAACTCAGTTAACCATGAAAGTTAAGCATTTCGGAGGAATCGTAATGAGCGACGTAACTCAAGGTTTACCAAGAGTTGAAGAGCTTTTTGAAATGAGAACTCCAAAGAGTCTTTCACCAATATCTGAAATTACTGGAAAAGTAAGTATTGAAACAAATGAAGATGGATATATCGTAAAAGTTAAGGGAGCAAAAGCAAAACCAGTAGAAGAAAAAGAATACTTTATTCCTATGGCTTCCAACTTAACAGTAGCTGATGGAGAAGATATTTTAGCAGGAGCACAGCTTGCACAAGGATATCTTGATCCAAAAGAAGTAATAAAGATTAAAGGATTAGTTGATGGACAAAGATATATCATAACTGAAGCACAAAAAGTATATGAATCACAAGGAATTGGTATTAATGATAAGCATTTTGAAACAATTCTTAGAAAAATGTCAGACAAAGTAATTGTTGAGACAGTTGGAGATACAGCCCTTATTCCAGGAGACTTTATTACAAAGACAAGATTTGAACAAGTTAATGCAGAAGTATTATCTCAAGGAGGAGAGCCAGCAACAGCAAGACAAACAATACTTGGTATTACAAAGTCTTCATTATTCTCAGATTCATGGTTGTCAGCATCATCCTTCCAGGAAACAACAAAAGTCTTAACAGATGCAGCCCTAGAGGGTGCAGAGGATAAGCTAGTTGGACTTAAGGAAAATGTAATCATTGGAAGACTCATCCCGGTTGAAGGAACCACTCCTGATACGGTATAATACCAAACACTATGCCTACACTTAGTCAATTATCAAGAAAAGGGAGAAATAGGAAAATAAAGAAAATTAAAGCAACTGCTTTAAGAAGGATTTTTAATGCAAGAGAAAGAAGATATAAGCAAGTTGAAGGTCCTCAAAAACGTGGTGTTGTAACTTTGGTTAAAACTATGACTCCTAAGAAACCAAATTCAGCTCTTAGAAAAGTTGCAAGAGTAAAACTTTCTAATAGAATGGAAGTTACAGCTTATATTCAAGGAGTAGGACATAGTCTTTCTGAGCACGGAATTGTTCTTGTAAGAGGAGGAAGAGTAAAAGATTTACCAGGTGTAAAATATCATATAGTTAGAGGTAAATTTGACTTACAAGGAGTAGAAGGTAGAAAATCTTCAAGAAGTAAATATGGAGCAAAGAGATCTGGAGGAGGACCAGTTAAGGTAGCAGGAGTGGCACCAGCGCCAACAGCAGCACCTGAAGCAGCGACTGCTTAATAATATATGAGACACAAAAAAGTTGAAAAAAGAGTACATGGGGAAGATAAAATATACCAAAGTGTATTAATCACTAAGTTTATTAATCGTATTATGAAAGACGGTAAAAAAACTGTGGCTGAAAAAACTTTCTATAATGCATTAGAAGCACTTAAAAAAACTGGTCAAGAGCCATTAGCCCTATTTGAATCTGCAATTGAAAATGTTGGTCCAAAAGTAGAAGTAAAAGCAAGAAGAGTTGGAGGAGCATCATATCAAGTGCCTTTAGAAGTAAGAGGGGACAGAAAAAACGCATTAGCAGTAAGATGGATTGTAGAAGCAGCAAGAGCAAGATCAAATAGCGAATTCCATAGTTTTTCTGAAAAATTAGCAGCAGAATTAATCGAAGCCGCAAAAGGTGAAGGTGCAGCTATTAAGAAAAGAGATACAGTCCATAGAATGGCTGAAGCAAACAGAGCATTTTCTCACTTTAGATTCTAATTTGGCTTAGGTAAGGTACCTGGTTTTATAATTGTTACAGGAGAAGGAACATAAGTTCTTCTAATCTCATCATCAGTTAATCCTCGTAAATAAACTCTTTCTCTTTCAGATAAGCTTAGTATTCTTTGCCTAACTTTTTCATGCATGCCTTTTCCACCAACTTCAGCTAATACGTCACTTAATCTACCCAAAGTCTGTTCAGGTGTTGCATATTTTCCAGCCAGAACCTCTGTTCCTTTTTCACCTTCAAACATTGCTCTTAGAAGCCCTTCATAATAATCGAAAACTCTTTTAAAGTGGCGCGGTTCAGTTGTATATAATCCCCACACATAATTACTATCCGTTAATCCAATGCCATCTCCACGTTCACTACCAAAATTATCTAACTCAAAGTATGCATTACCCACACTTCCACTAACTCCTCCTTCTACACCGAAACTAGCTCCATCCAGGTTAAACTTTGTAATAAGGGCAGTGTTTAAAATAACCCGTATAAGGCTTCTTTGTGGTATTGGTTGCCAATATGTGTCAACCCACACGCCAGAGGGTATTCTTGTGACCTCAAGTGGAGGAAGAGGTCTTAATTTCTCATCCATAGTACGGTATTCTATACTATCTTTATTTTTACTTCAACACACTTTAATAAACCTATATTTTATGGTATACTTATTTAGCTTCCGACAAAGGGAGTTTTTTTGAGTAAAAACTATGGCCCAAGATAGACTAAAAACATTAGATAAAGTAAGAAATATTGGAATAATCGCTCACATTGATGCAGGTAAAACTACCACTACAGAGCGTATTCTCTTCTATACAGGAAAAACATATAAAATTGGAGATATTGATGAAGGTAATACTCAAATGGACTGGATGGAGCAGGAAAAAGAAAGAGGTATTACTATTGTTAGCGCTGCAACAACCGCATTTTGGAAAGACTACAGAATAAATATTATTGATACCCCAGGACACGTTGATTTTACAGCAGAAGTAGAAAGATCACTTAGAGTATTAGATGGTGGTATTACCGTTTTAGATGCAGAAGAAGGAGTTCAATCTCAATCTGAAACAGTTTGGAGACAAGCAGATAAATATAAAGTACCAAGGCTTTGTTTTGTTAATAAAATGGATAAGCTTGGTGCAGATTTTTTGGCGACTGTAAAATCAATTGAAGACAGACTCGGTGCAAATCCTTTAATTATGGTTTTGCCAATTGGCGTAGAAAACACATTTAGAGGAATAGTTCATTTAATGGAAATGAAGGCATACATTTGGGAAAACGATAATCTTGGTGCAAAATTCCAGGTAACAGATATTCCAGAGGAAATGAAGAAAGAGGCAGAAGAGTTTAGGAAAAAACTTATTGAAAAAATCGCAGAAACTGATGACGCACTAACAGAAAAATATCTAAACGGACAAGAGATAAGCGATGAAGAGTTAAAGGATGCATTAAGAAAAGCAGTTATTGCTTATAAGCTTGTACCAATTTTTGCAGGATCGTCTCTTAGAAATAAAGGTGTTCAACCACTTTTAGATGCAGTTGTTGATTATCTTCCATCTCCACTTGATGTTGGACACATAAAAGGACTTGATCCAAAAACAGAAGAACCAGTAGAAAGATTGCCTGATGCGCATGAGCCATTAGCAGGTCTAGCTTTTAAAATTCAAATTGATCCCCACGTTGGAAAATTAACTTACTTTAGAGTTTATTCAGGCACCATCCAAGCTGGTTCATATATTCATAACAGTACAAAAAATGAAACAGAAAGAGTAGGAAGAATTTTACTTATGCATGCAAATCACAGAGAAGAAATAAAAGAAGCCTATGCAGGTGAAATAGTAGCCTTAGTTGGTCTTAAAGAAACAGCAACAGGAGATACTCTTTGTGATGAAAAAGCTCCAATTGTACTTGAAAAAATTACCTTCCCAGACCCAGTTATCTCGCTTGCTATTGAGCCAAAAACAAAAGCAGATCAAGAAAAACTAGGCTTTGCTCTAAAAAGACTTTCGGAAGAAGATCCAACATTCTCTATTAAAACAAATCATGAAACAAATCAGACAATAATTTCATGTATGGGAGAATTACAACTTGAAGTTATGGTAGATAGAATGAAAAGAGAGTTTGGAGTTTTGGCAAACGTTGGTGCACCTCAAGTGGCATATAAAGAAACAATTAAACAGGAAGCAAATGGAGAAGGTAAATATATCAGACAATCTGGAGGAAGAGGGCAATATGGACACTGTTGGCTTAAGGTTGTTCCAAAGGCAAGAGGAGAAGGATTTGAATTTATTGATGCAATTAAGGGTGGAGCAATTCCAGCAGAGTTTATTAAAGCAATCCAAAAAGGTGTAGATGAAACTTTAGCTAATGGAATACTCTTAGGTTATCCAGTAGTTGATCTTTCAGTTACAGTATATGATGGTTCATATCATGATGTTGATTCTTCTGAAGTAGCCTTTAAAATTGCAGCATCACAAGCTTTACAAGCAGCTTCTAGAAAAGCAGAAATGTCACTTCTTGAGCCTATTATGAAAGTTGAAGTTACAACTCCAGGAGAATTTATGGGAGACATAATTGGAGATTTGTCTTCAAAGAGAGCTCAAATTTCTGGAACTGAAGAAAGAGGAAAGGCGACTATTATTTTAGCTATGGTTCCACTTGCCGAGCTTTCAGGTTATGTTACAACTTTAAGATCTATGTCAAAAGGTAGAGCTAATGCGTATATTGAGCCATCACACTATGAAGAAGTGCCAAGGAATATTGTTGAACAAATGCTTGCAAAGTCTACATTCACCGGAAGAGTTGAGTAAATTAATATCTTAAGCTAAACCTTGACATACCCGTATTAACTGATGCTTCCCTTTGATGTTCTTGTATTGCCGCAAGTTGTGAATTAAAGTCAGCCTCAACTAAGGCATCATCTTTTGAGCCATTTAATATAATCTGATGGTTATCTTTCATCCACTGTCTTACAGATCGATTATCTCCGTTTTTCTTTAGATGTGCGCCTTTAGTTTTGAGATATTCATATACCCATTTTGGGCTAGATTTAACTTGCACCCAAACAAGATCCATAGGTGATCCATCTGCAAGATGGACTGTTAAATCACGTCCAAATCTGTCTTGATGTCGATCTTTTGGATTTACTATGACAACTTTTACAGTATCTAGGCCTAAGAGTATAGAAGCAACTCTATGTTGCATAAGTCTTCCTCGTTCGTTGTCTCCTAATGATCGTGGGAAGAAAGTAGTTCTTAGTCGTTGTATTGGTCTATTTGTAGCAAGCTCTAGGGCTGGTACTGCCATCTATCTTTATTGTTAACTAGATTGTAATTTTTTGTCAATAGATAAAGTTACAATTGCTCTTATTGACAGCTAATTATTTTGAGAATATAATCTCAAAATTATGAGAAGCTCAATTGAGGTAGATATTTTGCATCCATTTATGTTTTTACAGTGGCGTAAGCATAAGGGTACAAATCAGGGCTTAAGGAGATATTCATTTGTTCAGCCACAAAATAGAGGCCTAGAGGAGGAGATAGTTTTTCATCAAAAAGTTGATAAAAAAGAAGTAGGCGTAGTGAGAAAAATTTCTTTACCACTTCAAGTTGAAGGTAGAACAATGAATGTGACATCAGATGTGCATGTTGGAACTATTAGAAAAGGGCAATCATGCCTTGTTGCCATCAATTACTTACCGGTTGATGCAAAACCAGCTAATGATAATCCACAAGGATATTACCCTTCAGTATTTAGAGTAACCAATACAAGATAATAGTATTATTTGCTCATTTTGGTATACCAATCCCAAAGAAGCCAAAGTCCGGAAAGGCCAACCAAAACATAGACTAAATTGGCAACAACTGGCCAGCTTCCAAGGAGCATCTGAACCAAATTCCAATCAGAATATCCCATTAAAGCACCAAGTCCAACTAGTCCCCAGTTTACAGCTCCAACGACTACTAAAAGTGTTGCAACTAAACCTAAGTTTTTCATATATCTCACCCCTCTCCGGTAAGAAGACTTAACCTAGTTAAATCATTAGTTATTTATTAAAGATTGTCAAGTTTTGGTCTCAAAAAACATCTAGACATTTTATTTTTTAAATTATATACTCCGCTTGTGAGGCAGGAAGATGATAAACCTTCATTTGAGGGATATATTTTAGGTATTGCAGATGCAGAGCCTGATCCAAATGATTTTTCTTTAGAAATAGAGTTATCTGGGGTTAGAGCTGATGTAGCGCAAACTATTTTCTCACAAGAAGTACTTACAGCTTTAACATTAGAGGATACTCAATCTGAGGTAGCTGACCCAAAATATAAAAAACTCAGCGAGCAAGAACAACTTGCGTTAGGAATATTGCCTCATGCACCAAGAAAACACTATAGTCCTATTGAAAGAGGCGAATATGTTTTTATCTTACATGAAGTTTTAGCAGGCGTATTGCAGTTTGAAACAGCTAGAGTTGAAAAGCCACAAATTGTAGATTTAATTACGGTTACAAACGAATTAATTGAGGTTAATACGACTGATAGGAGTGCGAAAAATCCTAACAGACCTATTAGATCAATTTATAATAATACTGCTGCACTTTTATTAGTCCGTCAAAGATTACAAGCTTTTAAAACTGTTCCACAAGGTCAGCCACAAGTTTTAGCCAAAACTAGTGTATAATAACAAGATGATAAAAAAGCCTCAATCACCATTTGGTTATTATTTCAATTACCTAGATAAAGTAGATAAAGATGTAAAAGATACTAAGGAATTTGGTTCTATGTTAATTTTAGGCATGGTTGAAGAGCTTGGTGAAATGAGTAGGGCTTATCTTGCAAAACATGGTAGAAAGCCAAGAAATATTGCAGCTCAACAAGATGAGGCTTACGAAAGAGAATTAGGAGATCTTTTGGTATCTGTTCTTAGGTTAGCAAGGATTAAAGATATAGATTTGGATGATGCCTTAATGTACTCCTTAAGAAAAATAGAAAAAAGAAAAAATAATCCTAAAAGATAAGTTTTAAACTTGATTTATGCCTCTTATTTAGATATACCCCCAAAACTTATGAGCCTAACTCAAATAATTTTTAAAGTTATAACTTATATTTTACTTTCCCTTGCCTTTCTTGGTATCTTTTTATTACTTACAACATACTTAAGAAATCAGGCTATAAATGATTGTGCAAAAATATCAAAATATACAAAGCAAGTTATTGAAGACAGCGCA
Source organism: Patescibacteria group bacterium (assembly GCA_038063075.1). GTDB lineage: Bacteria > Patescibacteriota > Microgenomatia > Levybacterales > UBA12049 > JACQHJ01. The sequence continues at coordinate 12,218 of JBBTVW010000037.1, forward strand.
ACTGTTGAATACCCAGTTAATGATTTTTATACCCAGTGTTTGAAAGATAAGGGGATAAGGTAATTTTACCCTCTTGACGAGATAAAAATATTGGTGTATATTAGCTTTAACCTTAAACGGGTTATTTTTTTTGCTAATATGGCTGATACTTATTCAAGAACAAAACCACATGTAAATATAGGAACCATTGGTCACGTAGACCATGGTAAGACAACGCTAACCGCAGCTATTGCTACTGTTTTATCAAAGACAGGTGGAGCAAAGGCAATGAAGTATGAAGATATTGATAATGCCCCAGAAGAAAAAGCAAGAGGCGTCACGATTAACATTACCCACGTAGAATATGAAACAGAAAAAAGACACTATGCACACATTGATGCACCAGGACACGCAGATTACATTAAGAACATGATTACAGGAGCCGCTCAAATGGACGGCGCAATCCTCGTAGTCTCAGCCCCAGATGGTCCAATGCCACAAACAAGAGAACATATCCTTCTAGCCAGACAAGTACAAGTACCATCAGTCGTAGTTTTCCTTAACAAATGCGATATGGTTCAAGATGCAGAACTTTTAGACTTAGTAGAAATGGAAGTAAGAGAGTTATTAACAAAATATCAATATCCTGGAAATGAAGTACCAATTATAAGAGGATCAGCACTCAAAGCTTTAGAAGGTGACGCAGAAGCAGAAAAACAAATTCATGCATTAATGGATGCAGTTGATAGCTATATTCCAACACCAGTTAGAGATACAGAAAAACCATTCCTTATGCCTATTGAAGATGTTTTCTCAATCAAAGGAAGAGGAACAGTTGTAACAGGAAGAATCGAAAGAGGCAAGGTTAAAGTAAACGAACCAGTAGAAATCGTAGGAATTAGACCAACAAAGCAATCAGTTGTAACAGGTGTTGAAATGTTTAAAAAGTCCCTAGATGAAGGACAAGCAGGAGACAACGTTGGAATACTTTTAAGAGGAGTAGAAAAAGATGATGTAGAAAGAGGACAAGTAATTGCAAAACCAGGCTCAATTACGCCTCACAAAGAGTTTGAAGCAGAAGTTTATATCTTAACAAAAGAAGAAGGTGGACGTCATACACCATTCTTTACAGGCTACAGACCACAATTCTTTATCAAAACAACCGATATTACAGGTGAAGCAACACTTCCATCTGGAGTAGAAATGGTAATGCCTGGAGATAACGCAAAAATGACTGTTAAACTTATCGTCCCTGTAGCAATGGAAGAAGGACTCAGATTTGCAGTCAGAGAAGGTGGAAAAACAGTTGGAGCAGGTGTTATTTCAAAAATAATTGCCTAAGACCACAAATTCTGCCTCTTTTAAAATAAGCTCTTTGATTTATTTATAAAATATATGCCAAAAGGAAGAATTAGAGTAAGACTAAAAAGTTACGACGCTAGAGTCATAGACTCTACTTGTCAGCAAATTTTAGATACGGCGATAAGAACCGGAGCTAAAGTTGTTGGTCCAATACCACTTCCATCACAAAGAAGCGTATATGCAGTAAATAAATCAACCTTCATAGATAAAAACGCCAGAGATCATTTCGAAATTAAAGTTCATAAAAGACTTATTGATATTGTTTCTCCTACAGAAAAAACAATTGATTCACTAACCCATCTTGAGCTTCCAGCAGGTGTAAACATCGAAATTAGAATGTAATTTGGCTTCCAATCCTCAAATTGTGATATAATATCGGTATGAAATCAGTACAAAACAATTGGTATTACAGATTTCCTCTTAAGGGAGGCGATTTTGTCGTAGTCTAAAATAGTTTTGTAATCGACATAGCCTCCCAATGGGAGGTTTTTTTGTGGGAAAAAGGAGAAATATGAAAAAACTAGGAATTATCGGAGGCCTTGGGCCTGAAACTACAGCAAACTTCTACAAAGAGGTTATTTTATCATGTTCTAATTTAGGTATTAAGCATCGTCCATCAATTCTTATTGCTAATGTGCCAATAGATTTTGAACTTGAAAAAAAATTTATAAATCATTCTCAAGGAAAAAAAGAATTTTTAAAGCTATTAACGGATGCTGCAATTAGTCTTGAAAAAGGAGGCGCAGATTTTATTGTAATCCCATGTAACACAGCTCATGTATTTATCAATGAGGTTAGAAAAGTAGTACGCATTTCTGTACTTAGCATTATTGAGGAAACAACAAAATTTTTACAAGAAAAAAAAGTAAACAATATAGGCATCCTTGCAACACCTTCTACAGTAAAAAATAAACTTTTTGATGTAAAGCTTAAAACATGTAAAATTAAGGCAGAATTTCCAAAAAAGGAAAAACAAATATTATTGGGTAAAATTATAAACAAGATTTTACGAAGTAAGCATGGTTCTAAAGAAAAAAAGGAACTATTGGGGATTATTGATGAGTTTTCCTGCGATTCTGTTTTATTAGCATGTACAGATTTACATATTTTATTACAAGGTAAATCTAACACAAAAATATTTGATACTATGCAAATACTTAGACAAGCAGCGGTAAGAGAATTACTAGCTTAACTCCCCTTGCATTTAGGCTCGTTTGCATATATAATTATGGGTACAAAATGATCATACAAACGGAGGTGATCGAAGCTACATAGAGGCGCTTTTAAATACTTTTGTAAAGTAAAGCGGCACTATGTGGTCGCTTTTTTGTTTGTAAGAGGTATCTAATTATGCAGGTATTATCACTAATAGGAAAAAAGACATATCAAAAACACGGTTTTCTACAAGATGGGAGAAGAGTCCCATTAACTGGTGTGGCTGTTGGCGGAAACTTCATTACCCAGATTAAAAAACTAGATAAAGAAGGCTATAATTCTCTTCAACTTGGAATTGGTACAAATAAGAAAGCAAAGAAAAGACTTGTAAATCACACAAAAAAAGCGGGACTTAGTAATACGCCCCGTTTTTTAAAAGAAATAGAGATTGATGATACAGAAGGTGCAGTTTTAGGATCAGAAATCAATTTTAAGGACATTTTTGCACCCGGGGATACAGTTGATGTTACAGGGACATCAAAGGGAAAAGGATGGGCAGGCGGAGTAAAGAGATACGGATTTAGAGGCGGACCAAAAACCCACGGACAATCAGACAGACACAGAGCCCCAGGATCAATCGGACAAGGAACAACCCCAGGAAGAGTTTACAAAGGAAAGAAAATGGCAGGAAGAATGGGAACAGAAACAGTTACTGTAAAAAATCTTGAAGTAGTTAGTATTACAGATGATGGAATGCTTCTAATTAAAGGATTAGTTCCAGGATTTGTAAATAGCTATGTAGTTGTTAAAAAAACAGGGGAAAATAAAAAGCATGTTGCCCTATATCAAGAACCTCAAGAAGCCCCAGCAGTAGAAGAAGTTGCAACACCACAAGAACCAGAACCAGTCGTAGAAGAAACACCAGTAGTAGAAGAGCCACAAGTTGAAGTAGTAGCCCCACAAGAAGAAACAGCACCACAAGAACCAGTAGTAGAACCAGAAGTTAAAGAAGAGCCAAAAGAGGAGGTTGTAGAAGATGCCAAGTAAAGTAGCTAAAACAGTAACCAAAAAACCAGTAGTTAAAAAAACAGCTGTCAAGGTTGTTAAAAAAGAAGTTCTAAAAGAATTACCAAAAGAAACAGGACTTAAATTAAGTGTCTATAATACTTTAGGTAAATCAACAGAAACTCTAACTTTACCAAAAGAAATATTTGGAGTAGAGATCAATAAAAACTTAATGACACAAGCTGTAAGAGTTTATCTTGCAAATCAAAGAAGAGGAACAGTAAAAACAAAATCAAGAGGAGAGGTAAATATCTCAACAAGAAAAATATATAGACAAAAAGGAACAGGTAGAGCAAGACACGGTGCAGCATCTGCTCCAATTTTCGTAGGAGGAGGAGTAGCTTTTGGTCCAAGACAAAGAGATTATTCAATGAAGCTTTCTCAAAAAATGAAACAAAGAGCTTTATTTTCTTCACTTACATCAAAAGTTAAGGATGGAGAAATAATGCTTGTCTCAGGTTTAGCAAAATTAGAACCAAAAACAAAAAATATGGTAAGTCTTTTACAAAAACTACAATTAAAAGGTAAGAAAAATGGAGTATTATTAGTAACTCCAAGACCAACAAAAGATTTTGATAGTGTAGTTAAAGCAACAAGAAATATTGAAGGCGTAAGTGTTACCGCTTCAAATCTTTTAAACACATATGAAGTTTTAAGAGCTAGAAAAATTCTACTTATGAAAGAATCAGTAGATGCACTAAAGGAGACATATATAAAATAATATGAATACGCAAATAATCTTATCACCATTAATTACAGAAAAATCAATGCTTGATGCAAACAATGGTAAATTTACTTTTAAAGTTGCAGTTGAAGCAAATAAAAATGATATTAGAAGAGAAGTAGAGAAAAGATTTAAAGTAAATGTTGTAAAGATCTCAACAATTACTATTAAAGGAAGATCTGTAAGAGCTGGAGTTAGAAGAGTTGAGGTTAAAAGAGCAGCCTTTAAAAAAGCAATTGTTAAGTTAGCTAAAGATCAAAAAATAGGTCTTTTTGAAACACAAAGTAAATAATATGAATAAGTTAAAATTTATCAAAACAAAACATTCAGGAAGAGATGCAAGCGGACAAGTTTCTGTTAGGCATCAAGGTGGAGAACAAAAAAGATTCATTAGGGTTATAGATTTCAAAAGAGATAAAAGAAATATGACAGGAAAAGTTGTTGCTATAGAGTATGATCCTAATAGAACTGTAGACATAGCTTTGATACAATACGCAGATAGTCAAAGAAGATATATTCTTTGTCCTGAAGGATTAAAGCTAAAAGACTCTATAATCGCATCTGAAGTAGCAGATATAAAAGTAGGAAACGCAATGCAGCTTGCCGCAATGCCAATTGGAACTTTTATTCACAACGTTGAGCTTACTCCTGGACATGGAGGACAAATGGCAAGAGGAGCAGGAACAGCAGCAGTAGTTGCAGCTAAAGAAGGAAACGTTGTTCATATAAAATTACCAAGTGGTGAAATAAGAAAAGTATTAGCAAATGCATTTGCTACAGTTGGAGTTTTAGGAAATCAGGAATTAAAAAATAGAGTATTTAAAAAAGCAGGTACAAAAAGACACATGGGAATAAGACCAACTGTTAGAGGAGTTGCTCAAAACCCAAGATCCCATCCTCACGGTGGAGGAGAAGGAAGATCAGGAATTGGTATGAATACACCAAAAACATATGCAGGAAGACCAGCAGTTGGTAAAACAAGAAGACCAAAGAAGTATTCAAATAAATATATTTTGCAAAGGAGAAGTAAATAATGTCTAGATCAAGTAAAAAAGGTCCATTCGTAGACCCAAAATTAGTTAAAAAAGTAAACATGCAAAAACAAAGCGGAGATAAGTCTCCAATTAAAACATGGAAAAGAGCATGTCAGATTACGCCAGAATTCGTTGGGCACACATTTGGAGTTTATAACGGAAGAACATTTATAAATGTTTATGTTGTTGAAGGAATGGTTGGACATAGACTCGGAGAATTCTCACCAACTAGAACATTTAGAACACACGGAAGAGTTGTAGCAAGAGAAATAAGTAAGACATAAAAATATGGAAATAATTGCAATATCAAAAGGAGTTAGAATAGCACCAAGAAAAGTAAGACTAATAGCAGACGCTATTAGAAAGCTTTCTATTTCTGATGCTTTAGTTAGCCTTTCAGTTTTAAATAAAAGAGCAGCTACTCCACTTAGTAAAACATTAAAAAGTGCTATTGCTAATGCGAAAAATAATAATCAAGTAAATGTTGAAGACTTAACAATAAAAACAATTGATGTCTTAGAAGCAACAAGCTTTAAAAGATTTCATCCTTCAACAAGAGGAAGAGTCCATCCATATAAAAGAAGAGGAAGTCATATAAAAATAATTTTAGAGAAAAAAGAGGAGGTTTTAAATGGGACAAAAAGTTAATCCAAGAGCCTTAAGGCTTGCAGCAAATCTAGATTGGTCAAGTATTTGGTTTGATGATAAAAAATATAAAGAAACCTTACTTGAAGATTATAAAATCAGAAAATCTTTAATGGAAAGATTAAAGCATGCAGGTATTTCTAAGATTCAAATTGAAAGAAGTATTAATAGTCTTAAAATAACAGCTTATGTTTCAAAGCCTGGTATGGTAATTGGACGAGGCGGAACAGGTCTTGAAGAATTGAAATTGTTTTTAGCAAAGCTTTTAGATAAAAAGCAAGTTAAAAATCAATTCAAAATGGATATTAGAGTTGAACCAATTAAAGAGCCAAATTTGGATGCATACTTAGTTGCAAGAAATATTGCAGATCAACTTATCAGAAGGCTTCCTGCAAAAAGAGTAATGAAATCAACAGGAGAAAGAGTTATGGGAGCAGGAGCAAAAGGAATTAGAATTGTTCTTTCTGGTAGAATTGGCGGAGCAGAAATTGGAAGAAGAGAAAAGTTACAACAAGGAACAGTTCCATTGTCAACAATTAGAGAAAACATTGACTATGCATCCAGTCCTGCTTTAACAAAAAAAGGTTATATCGGAGTAAAGGTCTGGATTAGTAAAGAGGAGGAAAAATAAAATATGTTAGTTCCAAAAAGAGCAAAATTTAGAAAACAAATGAGAGGCACAATGAAAGGAAACGCTTATAGGGGCATAAAAATTTCTTTTGGTGAGTTTGGCTTGCAATCTCTTGGAACAGCTTGGATTTCTTCAAGACAAATCGAAGCAGCAAGAAGAGCAATTACTCACTATACCCAAAGAGGTGGAAGAGTTTGGATTAGGATTTTTCCAGATAAACCAATTACTAAAAAACCAGCTGAAACAAGAATGGGAAGTGGAAAAGGTGACGTACATGAATTCGTAGCACCAGTAAGACCTGGTAGAATGCTTTTTGAAATGGGTGGAGTGTCTAAAGAGGTAGCAATAAGCGCATTAACTCTTGCAGCACATAAGTTAAATGTAAAAACAAAAATAGTAGGTAAGGATAATAACTAATATGAAAACTAAAGATAAAAAAGATTTATTTACAAAAACAGAAAAGGAATTAAAGAAATTACTTTTGGAGGCAAAAGATAATCTTTTTAATCTAAGAATTGATCTTTCTCAAAATAAATTAAAAAACACAACATCACTGATGTTAAAAAGAAAAGAAATAGCTTGGATATTAACAGCACTTAAAGAAAAGGAGATTGAAAATGCAAAAAATAATTAACGGAAAAATAGTTTCATTAAAATCACAAGAGACAGTAATAGTTGAAGTAACTAGAAAAGTTGCTCATCCACTGTATAAGAAATTAATGAAAAAAACAAAAAAATATAAAGTTGATTCTAATGGAAAAACTTTAAATGTTGGCGATGGGGTAAAAATTGGATCAACAAGGCCAATTTCTAAAGACAAATTCTTTAAAATTATGGAGGTAATTAAATAATATGATACAACACAGAAGCATGCTTAAGTCAGCAGATAACAGTGGAGCAAGAATATTACAAGTTATTCATATTTTCGGAGGATCAAGAAGAAAGTTTGGATATATTGGTGATGTTTTAAATTGCGTAGTAAAAGATGCTATTCCAACAGGAACTGTTAAGGACGGAGAAATAGTAAAAGTAGTTTTGGTAAGAGCAAGAAAAGAACATAAAAGACCTGATGGATCATATGTAAGATTTTCAGAAAATGCAGGTGTAGTAATTGATAATGCAAAAGATAAAAATCCAATTGGAACCAGAATTTTTGGACCAATTGCAAGAGAAATAAGAGATAAAGGATTTGCAAAAATAGCCAGCATGGCAGTGGAGGTAGTATAATATGAAACTAAAAAAAGGCGATAACGTAAAAATTATAAAAGGAAAAGATAAAGGAAAGACTGGAAATATTGAAAAAGCTTTCCCAAGAGAAAAAAAAGTTTTGGTTCCAAATGTTAATCAATATAAAAGACATTTGAAGGCAAGATCACAACAGCAACCATCTGAAATTGTGACTTTGACAAAACCAATGCCAATTTCAAGCGTTGTCTTTATTTGCCCAAAGTGCAAAAAACAATCTAGGTTAGCATATAAAATAGAGAAAAATACAAAATCAAGAATTTGTGTTAAATGTAAATCAGAGGTTTAAAATATGAATACGAAAAATTCTTTACAAGAAAATTTTAATAAGGAAATTATAAATAAACTAAAAGAAAGTCTTAAAATTGAAAATATTCATGACATTCCAAGGCTTTCTAAAATTGTTCTTAACATGGGAGTAAAAGATGCTATAGCTGATAAGAAAAATATTGAAAAAGCAGCAGAGATTCTTGTTCAAATTGCAGGACAAAAGCCAAAAGTTATGAAAGCTAAAAAATCAATTTCAACATTTAAATTAAGAGAAGGAGATGAAATAGCTCTTGTAGTTACCTTAAGAGGAAAAAGAATGTATGATTTTTATCAAAAATTAACGTTAATAGTCTTTCCAAGACTTCGTGATTTTCATGGAGTTAAGACAACAAGCTTTGATGGTCATGGTAGTTATACCCTAGGTTTTCCAGAAGGAGCGGTTTTTCCAGAAATTGATCCAAGTAGATTTGAAAAACCACAAGGACTTGAAATATCAATTGTTACAACAGCAAAAACAGATGAGCATGGTTTAGAATTGCTCAAGGCACTGGGGATGCCTTTTCAAAAATAATATATGGCAAAAAAATCAAACGTAGTTAAATTTAATAAAAAACAAAAATTCTCTTCAAGGGAGAAGAATATCTGTAAGATCTGCGGTAGGACACGTGGATATATGAGAAGATTTGGAGTTTGCAGAATTTGTTTTAGAGAGTTAGCTCAGAAAGGAGAGCTTCCAGGAGTAGTTAAATCAACCTGGTAATTTTATATGAACCATTTAGTATCTGATTCAATCATAAGAATTAAAAATAGCGCAAAGGCAAATAGAAAGGAAGTTGTACTTCCATACTCTTCTATTAATAAAGCTATTGGAAAAGTATTGGTTGCTGAAGGATTTTTAGAATCAATAAAAGAAGAGGTAGTTGAAGGTAAAAAACAACTTAATGCAGTAATTAAATATGAAAAAAGAATACCAGTTTTAACAAACGTAATTGTAATTTCAAAACCATCACTTAGAGTTTACAAACCAGCAAAGAAAATGGAAGAAGTTAGAAAAAGAGGTAGAAGAAAAGTTATTATTTCAACAAGCAAGGGAGTAATGACTGCAGAAAATGCACAAAAAAATGGAGTAGGAGGAGAGGTCTTGTTTGCCATCTGGTAATATGTCAAAAATTGCAAAAAAACCAATTATAATTAAGGAAGGAATAACAGTTAATCTTTCAGATCAAGATGTAAATGTTAGTGGACCAAAGGGCAATTTGTCTTTTAGAGTTCCTTTTGGTATAAAAGCAGAGGTTTTAGATGGACAAATAATCATTTCTCAGGATAAGAAAAATGATAGAGGAACAAGAGCATTATTTGGTCTAACAAGATCAATGATTGCCAATTTAGTTGAGGGAGTAAGTAAAGGATTTGAATCAAAACTAGAGCTCGTAGGAGTAGGTTTTAGAGCCCAAGCTAGCAACGATACTTTAACGCTGTCTTTAGGATTCTCTCATCCAGTTATTATAAAAGCAGAACCAGGTATTACATTTGCAGTTAATGAAAACATAATTACAGTTTCTGGAATTAATAAAATGTTGGTTGGTAATACAGCCGCAAAAATAAGAGCAATTAGGCCACCAGAGCCATATAAAGGAAAAGGTATAAAATATGTTGGTGAATATATTAGAAGAAAAGTTGGAAAAGCAGCAAAGGCAGTAGCTGGAGCAGGAGCAAAATAAAATATGAAAACACAAAAAATTAGTAGACAAAAAAGAGTAAGAGCTAAAATTGACGGAAGCGCTGATAAGCCAAGGCTTTCAGTATTTAGATCTAATAAGTATATTTATGTTCAGGCAATTGATGATGAAAATCAAAAAACAATTGTTGGAGTAAGTGAAAAAGAGTTGCCAGAGGCAAAGGGAGTTAAAAAGGTCGATAGGGCTTTTGAGCTAGGTAAGTTATTTGCAAAAAAAGTTCTTGATAAAAAAATTACACAAGTAATTTTTGATAGAGGTTCATATAGATATCATGGAAGAGTACAAAAAATTGCAGAAGGACTAAGAGAAGGAGGTCTTAAATTCTAATGGATAAAGTATTAAAACAATTCGATTACAATCAAAGAAATCAAGATGGCTTTGAGGAAAAAATAGTAAGAGTAAGTAGAGTTTCCAAAAAAACTAAAGGAGGAAACAAGATTGGATTTTCAGTTCTTATGGTAGTTGGTAATAAACAAGGAAAGGTTGGAGTGGGGTTGGGAAAAGCAGGAGACGTATCGCTAGCTATTAGAAAAGGATCAACCCTTGCTAGAAAGCACGCAATTGAAGTTCCAATTATTAATGGAACAATTCCATTTGAGTTTCACATTAAACTTGGAGCAGCAAAGGTTTTATTAAAACCAGCACCAACAGGAAGCGGTGTTATCGCTGGTGGAGCTGTTAGAAGCGTAGTTTCTCTTGCGGGAATTTCTAATATTTCTTCAAAGGTTTTAGGAACTGATAATCAAGCAAGTAATGTTTATGCAACAATTGAAGCTTTAAAGAGGCTTGCAGAAAGATATAAAAGAGAAGGACAAAGAAAGAGGACAAAACATGAATCTAAATAGTTTAACAAAAATTACAACAAAACAAAAAAGAAGACTTGGTCAAGGCCACGGAACTGGTCGTGTTAAAACCTCCGGAAGAGGTACAAAAGGACAAAACGCAAGAAGCAATAGAGCCCTTTCATTTGAAGGAGGAGCACTCCCTCTTATTAAAAGACTTCCATTTAGAAGAGGAAAAGATAGACACCACTCATATAAAAAAACTCCAGTAATTGTTAATATTAAAGCACTAGAGCTTTTAAAAGCTGGTAGCATTGTAGATGTCAAAGCGTTAGTAGATGCTAAAATTGTTGCTTTGGATGACGCCAAAGAATATGGTGTTAAGATATTGGGGGATGGAAAATTAACCAAAGCTTATACAGTAAAATTGCCAATTTCTAAAAAAGCAGCAGAAAAAGTCAAAAAAGCCGGCGGTAGTGTAGAATAACATATAGATGGAAAGAATACTTTCAATTTTTAGAAACAGCATCAATTCACCTGATGTTAGAAAAAAAATATTGTTTACAGCTTTTATTTTTCTTGTAACAAGAATTTTTGCTCATATACCAGTCTCTGGAGTTAACACAGCACAGCTTCAATCTCTTTTTTCTCAAAACCAATTCTTAGCTTTATTAGATGTTTTTTCAGGTGGAACTTTAGCAAATTTTTCAGTCATGGCTTTGGGTCTTAATCCATACATTAATGCTTCGATTATATTGCAACTCTTAACTATGATTTTTCCAAAGCTTGAAGCCTTACAAAAAGAGGGAGAAGCGGGCAGGCAAAAGATCAATCAATATACAAGAATGTTAACAGTCCCTCTTGCTGGACTTCAGGCGATTGGTATGTACGCATTACTTAGAAGCCAAGGTATTATCGATAACCTTTCTATAATTGGTTTAATTTCTTTAATTTTAACCATGACAGCAGGAACAATGCTTATGGTTTGGCTTGGAGAATTAATAACTGAAAGAGGAGTAGGTAATGGAATTTCTCTTTTAATTTTTGCAGGAATCGTCTCAAGGCTTCCAATTCTTTTTACTCAAACAGCAACAACTATTAATGCTCAAAACTTCTTTAATATCGCAGTTTTTGCTGTAATGGGAATTGCAGTTATTGCTTCAATTGTTATAGTTAATGAGGCAACTAGACAAATAACAGTTTATTATGCAAAAAGAGTTAGGGGGAATAAAATGTATGGAGGGCAATCTACTCATCTTCCTTTAAGGCTAAATCAGGCTGGAGTTATACCAATTATTTTTGCAGTTTCTCTAGTTTTACTTCCATCTCTTTTTGCAAATTATTTAGTTGTATCACCAAATCAAATACTTCATAATATTGGTACCGCAATTACTGTTTGGTTTAGCCCAACAGGACTTTTATATAATGGAGTTTATTTTATATTAGTAGTTGGATTTACATACTTTTATACTGCAGTTGTTTTCAATCCGAAAAAGATTGCAGAAGAAATTCAAAAATATGGGGGTTTTATTCCAGGAATTAGGCCAGGTACGCCAACAGCTCATTACCTAAATTACATTTTAACTAGAATCACCCTAGCAGGAGCACTCTTTTTGGGTCTTATCGCAATTCTTCCTGAAGTTGCAAGACTTTTTTCAAATATTCAAAATCTTGCACTCGGAGGAACAGGTATACTTATCGTAGTTTCAGTTGTACTTGAAACAATTAAAGCAATCGAAGCACAGCTCGTAATGAGAAATTACGAAGGATACGCTAAATGAAAATAGTAATTATTGGTATACAAGGTAGCGGTAAATCAACCCAAGGAAAATTACTTGGGCAAGCACTTAAGGTTCCATATCTTTCCACTGGGCACATTTTTAGAGTTTTATCCAAACAAGATACTCCACTAGGAAGACAAATAAAAGTTTTAATAAATGCTGGGTATTTGGTTCCTGATGAAAAATCTTTAAAGATAGTAGAAGAGTATTTAGGAAAAAAAGAATATGAGAATGGATATGTTTTAGATGGTTTTCCAAGAACCTTGGCTCAGGCAAAAGAATTTAATCAAGATATAGATAAGGTAATCTTAGTTAAGATTTCAGATAAAGAAGCTTTATGGAGAATTTCAGGAAGAGAAGAGATAAGAGAAGATGAGACTCTTATGGCAATCAGAAAAAGAATTGAAATGTTCCATAAGTTTACTGAGCCAGTTTTAGAATACTATAAAGAAAAAGGAATTTTAATTGAAATAAACGGTGAACAAGCAATTGAAAAAATTCACAAAGATATAGAAAGTCAGCTAGGTATCTAATTTTTTACTTCAATGATTAATATTAAAACTCCAAACGAAATAGAAATAATGCAAAAAGGCGGAAAGATGCTTTCAGAAGTTATGTGGGAGTTAGTGGCTTTTGTAAAAGAAGGAGTTTCGGAAATTGAAATCGATAAATTAGCCCAAAAATTAATATTGGAAAAAGGTGGAGAGCCTGGATTTAAAAAAGTTGATGGATATAAATATAGCGTTTGTTTTTCAACTAATGATGTTGTAGTGCATGGAATTCCAACTGACTATAGACTAAAAGAAGGAGATGTAATTGGAATAGATTGTGGAGTTTTTTATAACGGTTTTCATACAGACATGTCTGAAACGGTAATTGTTGGAAAAGCTAATAATTCAAAAACTGAAGAGTTTCTAAAGGTTGGTAAAATTGCCTTAGAAGAAGCAATTAAAAAAGTAGTAATAGGAAATCATGTGGGAGACATTTCAAAAACAATTCAAGATATTGTTGAAGACAATGGATATAGTGTTGTTGAGGCCCTTGTAGGTCACGGAGTAGGTCGCAAGCTTCATGAAGAGCCAGAAGTGCCAGGATTTCTTATGGAACCAATTAATCAAACACCATTACTTAGAGAAGGAATGGTAATTGCTGTTGAAGTAATTTATAACATGGGTAAGCCTGAGTTAAAATTAGATAAAGATGGTTGGACTTTAAGAACTAAAGACGGTAGCCTTGGAGGACTTTATGAGAGGACAGTTGCGATAACAAGTAATGGGCCATTAATTCTTACCCCGTAAGCTTGCGGTTTAAGAGTGGTTTTGTTATAATTAAGCTTACAAATTCTAAATTCTAAGATAAATGAATTTAGGATTTATATTTTATGGCTCATCAGGGATCAATGGAAATGGAAGGGATAGTTAAAGAATCATTACCAAATACTTTATTTAGAGTTGAGCTTGAAAATGGACATTTAGTTTTATGTCATTTATCAGGCAAAATGAGAATGCATTTTATTAAAATCCTTCCAGGAGACAGAGTTAGAGTTGAAATGACGCCATACGATAAGGAAAAAGGAAGAATTACTTTTAGGTTAAAATAATATGAAAGTTCAAGCTAGTGTTAAACCAAGATGTGCAAAATGTAAGATTATAAAAAGAGGAGGCGTGCTTAGGGTTACTTGTAGTAATCCAAGACATAAGCAAAGGCAAGGTTAATTTATGCGTATTTCAGGAATAAACTTACCAGATGAAAAAAGAGTAGATATAGGACTTTCCTATTTATTTGGTATTGGTAGAAAAAATGTAGTTAAGATTTTAAAAAGAGCAGAAGTTGACGCTGCAACAAGAATTAAGACATTATCTGAAGATGAGCAAAAAAGAATCGCAAAGGTTTTAGAAGAATATAAGATTGAAGGAGATTTAAGAGTAGAAATTCAAAATAATATTAAAAGACTTAGGGAAGTTGGAAGTTATAGAGGAGTTAGGCACAGTAAGAATCTTCCAGTAAGAGGACAAAGAACAAAATCAAATGCTAGAACAAAAAGAGGAAAGAGAGTTACAATTGGAGCAATCAAGAAAGAAGAAGCAGTAAAAATGGGAATAGGAGCAACACCAACTAAATAATATGGCAACAAAAGTATCAACAAAAACAGTTAAAGCAAAAAAGAGTAACTTAAAAGTTACAGAAAAAGGTAGTGTTTATGTTTCTGCAACTTTTAATAATACCTTAGTTACTATTACAAACGAAAAAGGTGAAACAATTTCTTGGGGATCTGCCGGAGCAGCAGGTTTTAAAGGAACAAGAAAATCAACCCCATTTGCAGCAACTACAGCTATGGAACAAGCAGCTAAAAAAGCAATAGAAAAAGGACTTAAATCAGTTGACGTTTTTATTAAAGGACCTGGATCTGGAAGAGATGCAGCACTTCGTGCTATTAAATCAGCAGGACTTTCAATTGCATTAATTGCAGATGTAACACCTATGCCACAAAATGGGCCTAGGGAAGAGAAAAAGAGGAGAATATAATGGCAATATATACAGGACAAAAAAATAGACTTGATCGCAAAGAAGGAATCGATTTAGGGCTCAAAACCGTGGGGACGAAAGCCCATGCGAGCTTAGAGCGAAGGCTAAATATTACCCCTGTGCAACATGGCACAAAGCTTCGTC
>JBBTVW010000038.1:0-3937 GCA_038063075.1 Patescibacteria group bacterium
ATGCACGTAGTGAGGTAAATAAAACTTCTTCTTCAACTATCTCTTTTTCTTGCTCTTTTTTTACTTTTACCATATTATCTTGATCCAATTAATTTTAATGCCATTTTTATCTTCTGGTCTAGCGATAAACCTTCTCCTTTTATCTCCCTTAAAGCTTTCTGAGATTCAGCTACCGTAAAGCCAAATCCTTTTAAAGCTTCAATTACTTGGATATTTTCTGCAAAATCTTTGCCTGATAAATCAATTTGCTGATTTGATCCCATTTTATTTTTAAGTTCAATTATTATCTTCTGAGCATTTTTTGTACCAAGACGTGGGACTGAAGTAAAAAAAGATACATCACCTTTAATAATTGCTTCAGTTATATCTTTTCTTTCACCAAAGGAAAAAATATTTAAAGCGGTTTTAGGTCCTATACCTGAAACTGTGATTAAATTTTCAAAAAGAGTTAAGTCTTCAAGCTCTAAAAACCCAAAAAGATCTAGGGCATCTTCACGGACATAAGTATATGTATAAATCTTTATATTTTCACTGGTAGTTAGCTTTTTATAAACATTTTCTGAGACTAATACTTTGTAGCCAACTCCATTTACATCAATTAAAACAAATGGCCTTTGCAGAATTTCAATTTTTCCTTTGAGGAATCCGATCATAATCTAGATGATTATAGCATAAGCTATTTGCCTATTTTTTGTATTTTCTCACTAAAAGCATGGGTTATGGAAACTGCAAGCGCATCAGTAGTATCATCTGGCTTTGGAACTGATTTTAGCTTTAATAATACTTTTACCATTTGCCCAACTTGTGCTTTTTGAGCCTTGCCATAACCAGTTAAAGCCATTTTTATTTCTAATGGATTATAAATTGAGACTGGTAGATTACTTTCTGAGGCACAAAGAAGGATTACGCCTCTTGCTTCACCAACCATAAACGCTGTTTTAGCATTGTTACCAAAAAACAACTCTTCTATAGCCATTACATCTGGTGAATATTTTTTTATTAATTTTGTTATTTCTTTATAAACAACCTCAAGTCTTTCTTCAATTTTTTTATCATTAAAGGTTTCTATACAGCCAAAGTTTTTAGCCGTCATTACTTGGCCCTTACTATCTAAAATTGACCAACCACATCTACCAATCCCAGGGTCTATTCCTAATATCCTCATAGTTACAGCTTATAATATCATACTTGCGTTTAATTACTGTTTAAGTTAGAATTAATTTCTATGAAGCACGAAAAGCTAAAAGTTGAGAAAAGAAAAGTTTTAGGAAAAGATGTTAAGAAACTTAGAAGAGATGGTGTTTTACCAGCTAATGTCTACGGAAAAGATATAAAATCCACAGCAGTTCAACTTCCTACAAGCGAATTTAGCAATGTTTATGCACAAACCGGTGAAACAGGATTAGTTGATTTAGACCTTGAAGGAACAACTATTCCAGTTTTAATTCAAAATGTTTATAAAAACTTTAGAGGTGAATATCTTCATGCAGACTTTTTCAAAGTAAACCTTAAGGAAAAAGTTAAAGCCAATATTCCACTTGAAATTATTGGTGAGCCAAAAGCAGTTACAGAAAAAGTTGGAATTCTAATGAATATTCTTTCTGAAATCGAAGTTGAAGCACTTCCAAGCGATCTTCCAGAAAAAGTTGAAGTAAATGTAGAACATTTAACAAATATTGACGATCAAATTATTGTTTCTGATCTTAAAGTAAATCAAGAAGTAACTGTTCTTACTGATCCAAACCAAGTAGTATCTAAGATTGCTGAATTAGTTACAAAAGAAGCTGCAGAACAAGCAGCAGAAGAAGCAGCAGCAGCTGAGGCCGCCTCAACTGAAACAGCTGAAGGCGAGACGCCAACAGAAGGTCAAGCTCCTGAAGGACAAGCTGAAGGTCAAGAAGCACCTAGTGAAGAAAAACCTGCTGAAGGTCAATAATCTTTTCTTTTTAACTTTTCCTCTAAAACTAACGCTTTATCTAAATCTGGATTTAAAAGCAAAGCCTTATAAACGTATTTTTTGGCATTTTCAAAATCATTTAACTGAAAATATAGATTAGCTAAGTTTAAATATGCATCTGGATATCCATCATATTTTTCTGCAACTGAGTTCCAAAAATTAATTTTACTTTTTAAATCTTGTCTTTGTACGTGTAAATTCTGGTATTTTGTGAAATTTTGGCCAAATTCAAAACTTACAAAAACCATCAATCCTAAGAGTAAAATTACAACAATAAATGTTAAGACAATTGATGCGTATGCATAGAATTTGCTTAATTTAACTGAAGGTTTAAAATGTATCTTTTCGGTAATAGTTCGGTAAATATTCGGGAATTCTAGCTTCGCTGTTGTTTTTTTACTTTCTTTCATAGGCAGTTCTCCCCTACTTTATTGGCCAAGGGGAAATTATTAAATGATCCTCTCTTTTCCATAATCTTTCATAAATCTCCTCAGTAATAAAAGGCATGAAAGGATGAAGTAGTTTAAGTGTAATTAAGTATAAACTTGATAATACACTAAAAGAGTCTTTATCTACTCTTTCTTTGACATCTTCAATATAGATATCTGCAAACTCATGCCATGTAAATTCATAAAGGTTTTGAGCTGCGTGGTTAAAATCATATCTTTCAAGTAACCTGGTTACATCTTTTGCTAAATCCTTGGTTTTTTTAACCATTTCCCGATCTTTTTCGTTCTTGGCTGTTTTTTCAAGCTCTTCAAAGCTAAGGCTAGATGGATTTAGCTTACCATCTGCTTTAAACTCTATAAACCTTGCCATATTCCAAAGCTTATTTGTAAACTTACGCATTGCATCAAGTTTTGGATAAGATAAAGCTTGATCATTACCAAAAGCTGTTCCGTAGACAAGAGCAAATCTAACTGAATCTGCTCCATATTGATCTACCATTTCAAGCGGATTAACAACATTCCCTTTACTTTTGCTCATTTTTTTACCAAGGGGGTCTTTAACCATTCCATGTAAGGCTATGTCTTTAAAAGGAATCTCTTTGTTTACATATAAGGAAAGCATTATCATTCTAGCTACCCAGAAAAGTAAAATGTCATACATTGTTTCCATTACTGATGTTGGATAAAAAGTTTTAAACTCCCCTTCCCCTAACGACATAAGTGTTGCAAATGGCCATTGCCCTGAAGAAAACCATGTGTCAAAGGTATCTTGATCTTGTGTCAAATTATTTCCCGAGCATTTCCCGCATTTATCCCGAATTTCTCCTTCTGTAACATTCCACGTGTTGCAGTCATCACATTTAAAAGCAGGTATCCTAATCCCCCAAACTATTTGCCTAGATATATTCCAATCTCTAATGTTTTCTAAAAATTGCAAAGAAGTTTTTGTATGTCTTGAGGGATACATTTTTATTTTCTTAGCTTTAATTGCAGCTATGGCTGGTTTTGCTAATGGTTGCATTTTTACAAACCATTGCTCCAAAGGAAGTGGTTCAATTGGGTTTTTGCATTTATAACAAAGGCCAATTCTATGGGTATAGTTCTCATCAATTTTTTCAACTAAACCTTTAGCCTGCATTTCTTCAATAATCTGTTTTCTTGCTTGTCTTACATATAAACCCTTAAACTTACCTGCTTTTTCGTTCATGGTGCCATCGTAGTTAATGACGCGAACTAAAGGTAGATTATGTCTTTGTGCTACTTCAAAATCATCAAAATCATGGGCTGGAGTTATTTTTACCACTCCTGTTCCAAATTCCATATCTACAAACTTATCAGCAACTACTTTTATTTTTGACTTGCCTAAAACTGTTTCTATCTCAATTTCCTTACCAACATATTCCTTATATCTCTTATCATTAGGATTTACAGCTACGGCTGTATCACCAAACTTAGTTTCTGGCCTTGTTGTAGCTAAAACTAAAGGGCCATATTTAATATAATAAAGAGGGTTTTGTCTTTCTTCATAAAC
>JBBTVW010000039.1:0-3650 GCA_038063075.1 Patescibacteria group bacterium
AAAAGTGATAAACCCCGTCCTATATATTTTTTGGCAATTGAAACAACTAAACGGAGATTGCTTTCAGTCAATTTATCTTTTGCGCGTCTATCATTTTTCTCATACCTTTTTGCGTAGTCAATCTCTTCTTCTGCATTTAATAAAGTTACTCTTCCAATTTCACGCAAGTACTGTCTGACTGGATCTGTTGACTCAATCCCCTCAAGGCGAGTTAGCATTTCGATCTCTTTATCTAGTTTTTCTTTTGAGGTATCAATTAATTCTCCATCCTCTGAAGTCACACTCTCAAAAACATCTATGCCTTCTGAAAGAAGTGAATCATACAAATCGTCAAGTTCAATTATCCTCTCTTCTGCATCTGGAAAAATCTCCAATATTTCTTCTTGAGTTAAAAAGCCCTGCTCACGAGCCTTTTTTATTATTTCTGCAACTTGTTTTCTAATCATATTTTTTGAGGCAAACTTATTTGTATATTATACCCATAATTCTAGGTTTATTAAAGAGAGGAAAGTTTTTTACTTAAAATACTAAATTCTTTTAACAGCACCTCGCTGTTCTCATCTTTTTTTATTTTTTCACCTAAATCTTCAAGTTTTTGTCTTGTATCTAGTATTGTTAGTTCTTTTACGATTGTATCAATTGCGTCTTCTTCAGAATTTTCTAAAACCATTTCAGCATATTTTTCCTGCAATTCTGCCGGAAGTGGCATTTTATTAACTTTTAGATAATCTATAATTTTTAAAACAAAACTATCTGAAATAAGATCTTTGACTTCGTCACTAAATAAATAATTAATGTTTTTGTCAACACAATTAACCAATAGTTTTTCTTCCAATAATTGTCTTCGGTTTTTTTCTTTCTTTTGATAATTATTAGAAACAGCAACTTCTTTATCTACTGTTTTATGTTTTTTCATCTCATCAACAACTGATTCAATTGGTACTGAAAGTCTTCTTGCCACTTGCTCAACATAATAAGACTGAACAATTTTGTCATAAATTAAATTTAATAGTGGGACAACTTCTTTACTAATTT
Source organism: Patescibacteria group bacterium (assembly GCA_038063075.1). Lineage (GTDB taxonomy): Bacteria > Patescibacteriota > Microgenomatia > Levybacterales > UBA12049 > JACQHJ01. The sequence goes on from JBBTVW010000039.1 coordinate 1,036, forward strand.
GTGATTTCCCTATTCCCGTTCCTGAATCATACTTATTAAAAACCTGATCTATTAAAAAGTCCCACAACGAAGCTGCTCCACCAATTGCTTTTTTATATCCTTCAGGATCTTTTCGAGCCATTTCATCAGGATCCTTGAAATTTTGTAAGTGGACAACTTTTACCTCAAAACCTAAGTTAATGGCCAATATTGCACCTCTTTTGGCAGCCTCATCTCCAGCAAAATCAGAGTCTAAACAAAGGCATATTTTTTGGCAATACCTTCCTATTAATCTTATCTGATCTTCAGTTAGTGCTGATCCTTTAATTGCAACTACATTTCTAATTCCTGCAGAGTATGAAGAAATCATATCAAGTTCTCCTTCAACAATTACAGCATAACCATTTTCTCTGATTGCTGGCTTTGCAATGTTCATGCCATATAAAACTTTTGATTTGTGATATGCGGGGGTGTCAGGTGAATTTATATATTTTGCCGTATCTTGTTTTTGCCATGGTAAAATCCTTCCAGAAAAACCAATTGCATTGTCACGATGATCAAACAGTGGAAAAATAACTCTACCTCTAAATCTATCAATTCCACGACCCACCAAGTTCCCCGACTTTATTAAATCAGTTAATTTAAATTTCTTTTTAAGTATTAAGTATTTATTTAAACCATCATAACTTTCAGGAGAATAACCCAGCTTAAATTTTTCAATTAATTCATTCGTTATCCCTCTATCTTTAGTTAAATAGTCAAGAACTTTTTTTCCCTGAGGATGTTTTAATAGCACATAGTTATAAAAACTTAAAGCACTTTTGTTTATTTCAATTATTTTCTCTCTTTCCGACGAACCTTCTGTTTTTTGTAAAATGAGTTTTACTCCTGCCTTTTCAGCCAAATATTTTAGAGCTTCTCCAAATTCCATACCCTCATGTTCCTCAAGAAAAGTGAAGCAATCTCCATGTCTCCCACAGCCAAAACATTTGTACATTTGAAGTTCAGGAGAAATCATAAAAGAAGGAGTTTTCTCACCATGAAATGGACAGTTTGCTTTGTAGTTTCTGCCTGCCTTTTTGACTTCGATGTATTCAGAGATCAAAGCAACAATATCAGTTTTATTCTTTACTTCCTCAATTTGATTAACTGTCATTAGTTGGATTATATACTCTCACTATCCATACACAATAGATTGATGACCAGCAGACATAATATATACAATTTTATTTTTTTCATTAATTTTGTAAATTATTCTATAAACACCAACTCTGTAAGAATATTTGCCAGATAATTTATCTTTCAATTTCTTACCTGATTCTGGATCAAATTTAAGATCATCAATTGCTAAGTCAACAGCCTCTTTATGAATAAATTTAAGTAACCTGAGTTGTCTTATTGCCTTAGGTGAAATTATTATTTTGAACATGATATGTCACAATCCCAGCTGTTTTTTTACAACATCCCAATCTTGCCCCCTACCCTCATCTATTTCTTTCTCCCCTTGTGCTATCGCTTTCATTAGTTGTGGATCTGACATAATTTCAAGAGTTTCTTTCCATGAATCAAATTCTACAGCCGACATCAAAACTGCTGCAGGAGTACCGTTTACAGTAATAATAAACTCATCTAATTTTCTTTTAGCTTTGTCAACAAGTGAGGTCAGTTCCTCTCTTGCTTGGGTAATAGGTAATGTTTTTGTCATAACTATATATTACATAATTCTGTACAAACTGTCAAATGCGGAGGAGGCGAGATTCGAACTCGCGAGGCTGTAAAGCCGCAGACTTTCCAAGTCTGTGGAATGAACCACTATCCGACTCCTCCAAGAATCTATAGGAATTGTATCATTGATTATTCAATCGAATCATTAAATCCTTTAATGATTGAATTGTGGTTGCTGGTGTTTTTAACTCCTTCCAAATGCTCTCTGCTACATCAATATTTTCCTAGTCACCAATCGCCCACAAGCGTGCAGCTGCAGCTTCTCTAGCCTTGTAATCACTTTCGTGAGGTTCTAATCTTTCGTGGGTTTTTATAAGTTGAGCTGATTGATCACTCATGATTATAGTCCTATTGTTTGTTTTTTTTCTTGTGAGTTTTTTCCCACTCTTTAATCATTGAGGTTGCAGTTTTTAATATATCTTTTTCTCTTTTAAGAAATAGCTTTTTTAGTGCTTGCTCTTTATCAAACCAAGCCACTTCCCCAAGCCCCATAACTTCAGCTCCAGCCTTAAAATACGTTAAATAGTAAATAAATTTCTGAGTAATTGCCCTTGAATTTACTGTTGCCGTTCCATTTGCACGACCGATTTCATCCAAAACTCTAGTACTCATATTTCCCTGTTCTGATGTGTATCTAATTACTGACCTTACAGAAGATTCACCTCTTCTGACTGTGGTTTTTAAGATTTCCCAATTTCCTTCGTTGTTTTGAGAAAGCAAAAATAGTTTTTTGGCTTTTCCTTCTTTAAAAACTACTGCCCCACCAACCATAACTTCATTATTATTTTTCATATATTTGACATTTTATCACAGAAGAGCGGATTTATCTCGCCGTCGCTTCGCTTTGGCGAAGCAAGGCGGTGTGCGTTCGAAAAAATTCGAACAGATTTCGCCCAAAATTTGTAGGGCGG
>JBBTVW010000040.1:0-24496 GCA_038063075.1 Patescibacteria group bacterium
ATATGCCTATATGTTCCACCTATTGGAATCACATTTTGAGGCCTAGTTAAACTCATCATAAGCATTAAATCCTCGCTTGCTCCATGTCCAGAAACATGAAAATCATCACTAACCTCTGAATAAATTGCCCTTGCGCCCTTTTTGGCAATTTCATCTATTAATGAATTAACTGATATTTCATTTCCTGGAATTGCTTCTGAAGAAAAAACTACTGTATCTTGTGGTCTTAATTTTACTTCTCTAAATTCGTCACCAACTATTCTTGTTAAAGCTGAGTTTTCTTGTCCCTGACTTCCTGCAACAACTAAGACCAAATCTTTATCTTTAAAATTACGTAAATCTTTAACTTCTACTTCCATTCCTTTTGGAATATTCATATATCCCATATTTTGAGCAATTTCTTTACACTTAATAACAGATCTACCAATAAAACAAATCTTTCTATTTAATTTCATTGCCGCATGAATAACCTGATTTAATCTTGATATATTAGAAGAATAAGTTGTAACCATGAATTTTCCCGCTGTTTCTTCCATGGCTTTTTCAAATGCCATTGTTAATTTTGCCTCAGAAGGAGTTCTGCCTGGCTTTTCAGATCTTAAGCTATCTGATAATAAGCAAAGTATGCCTAAGTCTCCAGCTTGAGAAATTTTCTTAAACTCTGTTTTTTTACCATCATATGGTGTTAAATCAAACTTAAAATCACTTCCATGATAAAAATTACCAGCTGGAGTTTTGATAAAAATGTTTGAAGTATCTGGAACACTATGCGTAATTCTTATAAAAGAAATTGTAAAGCTACCAACCTTTAACTCCCCACCATTAAAATCAACTTTTTTAACTCTTTGGGTAAGACCAAATTCATTTAACTTACTATTTGCAAACTCTGCTGTTAGGGGAGTTGCAAAAATTGGAAATGAAGGCAATTCTGGCAAGATATATGGAAGTGCTCCCATATGATCTTCATGTCCATGAGATATAGCCATTCCAACAATTTTCTTACCTGAAGTTTTTAAATAGGAAACATCTGGAATTAATAAATCTACGCCAACCATTGTTTCGTTTGCAAATCCTAAACCACAATCAACAATGAATATCTCATTTTTATATTCGTAGATATACATGTTTTTTGTAACATCTGATGCACCACCTAGGGGTATAATTGAAACTTTTTCTTCCATAATTAACTAATAAATTGTTTTATATTTTCTTCTGTTATAAACATTTTACCACTTTTATCAAACTTTCCCTCGACTATCATTCTTGCTACTCTTCTAGCTAAAGTTTCTAGTGTTCTTTCAAGGCTTCTGGTTCCACTATCAAATCCAAGTGGTCTAATTATCATTGGCCAAACAGTATCCATAATAGATATTTGACCATTTTCTAAACCTGACTGATACATAATTTTAGGAAATAAGTAATTCTTACCAATAACAATCTTTTCTTCATCGCTATATGATGGCATTTGAATAATTTCCATTCTATCTAATACAGCTGTTGAAATATTAGTCGTATTATTTGCTGTAGCAACAAATAAAACACGTGATAAATCAAATGGATAATCAACGTAATGATCGCTAAAATTTTTATTTTGCTCGCTATCAAGTAGCTCAACTAAAACTCCCATAATATCTGCTCGTGCACTATCAGAAACTCTATCAAGTTCATCAAGAAGTATTACTGTATTTCTACTATTTGCATGAATTAATTTTTTAATAATCAGTCCTGGTTCTGCATCAGGAAAACTTCGAGATTGTCCTCTTAATGAAAGCGAATCTCCCATTCCACCAAATGGAATTCTTTCATATCTCCTACCCAAAGCCTCAGCAATTGAATAAACTAGTGTTGTTTTTCCAGTTCCTGCTAATCCAACTAGACAAAGAATTGGCGCTTTAATCTCACTAGATGATGCTTTTTGCATACTTAAGATTAAAGAAGAAAGATATTCTAAGATTGTATTTTTAACACTTTCTAAACCATAATGATTCTTATCTAAAACTTGCTTTGCAAGATTAATATCCATTGTGTCTTTTGTTTCCATATTAAAAGGAAGAGAACAAGCTAAATTTATATAATTTTGTATATTTTCAAAGTTTGAAATCTGACTATTACCGGTTTTTAAACTCATCTTAATAATTGAGAGCATTGTGTTTATTTTTTCGACTAAATCAGAGGGTAAGCTTGCGGTCTTAACTTTTTCTTCTAATTTTAAAATCTCTTGATCGATAGATTGGACAGAATCCATACATTTTTATAATACAAAAACTGGCTATAACTTACTAGTGGCTTTAATAGCGTGGTTTTTTACCGTATTTATTTTTTTGCTGCCAATTCTCTCTTCTTTCTCTTTTAAACTGCATTGATAATGGATGCTCTGATGTAGTTGGAGCTCCTGATCCAGACATAACTGGTGGACGTCTATCAAAGCTTCTTGGTGCTCTTGGGCCTCTTGGTGCAAAACTTCTTGGCTCATATCCTCTAGATTCTCCACCCATTCTTGGGGTTTGAGGAGCTTTTTCTTTAGCTTCTGCATCTGCTCCAAAAAGCATTGAAAGATTTATTCTTCCTTGATCATCAATTTCTGCTACTCTTACTTTTACTTGTTGTCCGATTTGAACAATATCATTTGGATTATTTACATATTCTGTAGACATTTTAGAAACATGAACCATTCCTTCTTTACCAGGTAAGAACTCTACAAAAGCTCCAAATGGTAAAATTCTTTTAACTTCGCCTTCAAATGCTTCTCCTACTGTTACTTCTCTTGTTAATGACTTAACCCAATCAACTGCTTTTTGAACTGCCTCTTCGCTTGTACCTGAAATTGCTACTGATCCATCATCTTCAACATCGACTGTTGCACCAGTTGTAGCAATAATATTTTTAATAACTTTTCCTCCTGGCCCAATTACTTCTCCAATTTTTTCAACTGGAATTTTTACAATTTCAATTTTGGGTGCAAACGTACTAACTTCTTCTCTTGAAGTTGGCATTACTGAAAGCATTTTTTCTAAAATTTGTAATCTTGCAACTTTTGCTTTTTCAAAAGTTTCTTTTATTTGATCAATATTTAGTCCTGCAATTTTTACATCAAGCTGAATTGCTGTAATTCCATCTGTAGTTCCTGCAACTTTAAAATCCATATCTCCAGAAAAATCTTCAAGCCCTAAGATATCTGTAAGTAAAACGTATTCCTTATCTGGATCTTCACCCGTCATAAGACCAATTGCAATTCCAGCAACGGGTTTTATAATTGGTACTCCAGCATCCATTAATGCAAGAGTTGATCCACAAGTTGATGCCATTGAAGTTGATCCGTTTGAAGAAAGAATTTCTGAAACTACTCTAACTGTATAAGGAAAAATATCTTGGCTTGGGATAACTGCCATTATTGCTCTTTCAGCTAAAGCTCCATGGCCAATTTCTCTTCTTGATGGTGTTCCCATTCTTCCTGTTTCTCCAACACTATATGGTGGCATTGAATAATGATGAATATATCTTTTTATTTCTTCTCCGCCAGCAGACTCAATTAATTGCTCCATTTTTGGACTTCCTAATGTTACTACTGTTAAGGCTTGCGTATCTCCTCTTTGGAAAATTGCACTTCCATGAGTTCTTGGGAGAAGTCCTACTTTTGCATCAATTTGTCTTATTTCATCAATCTTTCTTCCATCTGCTCTTTTTTTATTTTTCAAAACATCAGCTCTAATTCCTTTAAACATTACTTTTTCTAAAGCTTGAGCTACTAATTTTTTATCAACGCTACCTTCAGGATTAGCTAATTTTTCACTTTCAAAAATCTTATCTGTTACATCTGCTGCTTCAGAAGAATTCGCTTCTTTACTTGCTCTAAGAGGAATAAGAGCTAAAATTTCATCTTTATATTTTTTCTCTAAGGTTTTTGCCATTTCTAAAAGTACACTGTCTACTGGAGTTTCCTGTTTTTTAACTCCAACTTTTTTAGCAAAATCTTCAATTACATCAATTATTTTTGTATTCTCAACTTGTGCTTTTTTAATTGCTTCAAGCATTACCTCTTCAGAAACCTGTAAAGATCCTGCTTCCAGCATTAAGGTTTTATCTTTTGTTTGAGTTGCTACTAGATCTAGATCTGAGAATCCAGACTCTGCGCTTCCTGGATTTATCATTAAATCTGCATTTCCATTGCCATTTTCTTTAACATAACCAACTCTTACTGCTGATACTGGACCAGCCCATGGGATTGGTGATGCATGAAGTGCTGCTGAAACAGCTATGATTGCCAAGACATCTGGTTCATTTTCTCCATCAACTGACAACACTGTTACTACTACTTGAACGTCTTTTTTAAATGCTTTTGGAAATAGTGGCCTAATTGATCTATCAATTAATCTGCCTGTGAGGATTGCGTCATCTGTTGGTCTTCCTTCTCTTTTTACCCATCTTGATCCTTTAATTCTTCCCCCAGCATAAAGTCTTTCAACGTATTCAACGCTTAGTGGAAAATAATCTAATTCTGTATTTTTTGAACCAGCCACAACAGTAGCTAGAACCATTGTATCTCCAAGTCTTGCTAAAACTGACGATGTAGCTTGTCTTGCTAGTTCACCTGTTTCTAATGTTAATAATTTTCCTGCAATTTCAGTACTTACTGAGGTTTTTTTCATTTATAAATTAGTTCTTAAGCCCAACTCTTTTTGTTATCTCAGAGGACCTCTTTTTGTCCACTTTTTCTAAAAAGTTAATTAGTCTTCTTCTTTTTGCAATCATGGATAAAAGTCCTCGTCTTGAATGATTATCATGTCCATGTAATTTTAAGTGCTCAGTTAGTCTTTCAATTCTATGTGTTAAAAGCGCAACTTGAACTTCAGGACTTCCTGTATCGCCTTTTACTGTTTGAAATTCTTTAATTATGTCTTTTTTCTGAGAAGTACTAAGTGGCATAAAATTAAGTTTAATTAAGTTCTATTATATCAGCTTAAAGTTCCTTTATCAACGACTAATTCTTAGAAGCTTGTTGAGCCTTTGTAAATCTTAGGCTCTAACCAATCATCCGGAGGTGTAGCTTTTACTGGTTGACTTAAATTCTCCTTTCGTTCAATCTCTTCTGTTCTAACTTTACTTTCAGTTTGCTTTATGAAATCATCTTGTCTTGGTGCTTGCCTTTGATCTAAGACTCCCTGATTTGGCCTAACTGCACCAGATCTCATTAAAATTCCGGCCATTTCAAACGCAAGTGAACTTGTATTTGGGTTTTGAAAATTATTTGTCGCAGATGCTATTCCAGTCATTAAGTTTTGAGCAATATCAATATCTAATCTGTAATTTAAGGAAATAATAAGATTAGCTACTGCTTCAGAAATTGAAGAAAGCTTTGTGGAAACCATAACAATATCTCCATATCCTTGATTTTGAGGCTTGTTGTCAATATTTATTAAAACTGTATCTTTTAAGTTATTTACATCATAAAGAGTACCTAAATCCGTAATTCTTTCTGCTCCAATTACAAATAATAATTCTGGAGATGCTCCACCTCTTGTATATTTAACATCTTGCTCATCAAAATTAAGTCCTAATTCTCCAGCCTTAACTACTATGTTTAGGAAATTATCATCTCTTGTGTATGAAACTTTTTCAATTTCTCCTTCTCTATATGGAAAAGAGACTATTAAATCTCCTGTGCCTGCTCCAAGAGTTGCTTGAACTCTATCGATTCCAACTAAATTTGAAACTTCAACTAATGGATTTGTAGGGGAAGCTACTGTTATGTTTTTACCTAAAGAGGAGAAAGAAAGATATAATCCTAAAGCAGCAGCCATCTCATCCATTAAAGGATTTGCTGGAACTGCAATAGCAATATTAGTATATTTTTCTATTGCTTCTCTAATCTTTGTAAATGTTAAATTATCCATATGGGTATTTAGCTATGGGATATTAACATATCTCCTATAGTAAAGTCAAGGGAAGGGGAGAGGATTACGCCCGCTTCTTCCCCTTCTTCAGCTTTAGAAGTTTGCTCTTTACCTTTTCTAACAGAGGCAACTCTACTTTCACCAATCACTTCTTCTCCCCTAGTAACTCTTACCTTATCTCCTTTTGCAATTCTTCCTTCAACCACTTTTACCCCACAAACCTTTGTTTTTTCGTAAGGAAAACTTGCTAAAATCTTTACTATACCTAATATTTCTTCCTGTAAAGCTTCAAGTTTTCCCTGAACAAAATCACTTATTTCATCAATCATTTCATAAATAATGGTGTAACTTTTTACCAAGACTTTTTCATTTTTTGCTAGAGTTTGAATTTCTGGTTTAATTTTTACATTAAAACCTAAAACAATTGAGCCAGTTGATTTGGCAAATAAAACATCTGAGACTTCAATGTCGCCTGTTTTCTTAATAACTATCTGGACGTTTTCTGGCAAAGAACTTGTGATTGCTTCAAGCGATCCTTGACTATCTGCACAAAGAACAACTGAAAGCATTTTTTGATCCTCTTGGTCAAAAGGGGAAGTTGGAAGATTTGATTTTTCTTCTTTATATTCAAGCGTTACTTCTTTTTGTGTATTTGTAACAATTTCTCCAACTGGAGGAACTTGTTCAAATCCCAAAACCTCAACTGCTTGACCAACACTTGCCTCACTAAGAGTTTCTCCTGCGTTTGTAACTAAACTCCTAACCTTACCTTTTGCACTTCCTGCATAGATTGGATCTCTAAATTTTAGTTTTCCATTTTTTACAACCATTGTTGCTTTTGGACCTGATTTTTGATCAAGCTTTGATTCAATAACGATTCCCATAAAAGCACCAGTATCAGTAAAGGGATAAAAATTTGCATCTCTTTTAACATCGTAAACAAGAAGAATTAAATCCAAAAGTTCTTTAATATTCTTCCCTTCTTTTGCGCTAACTTCAATATATGGAACGTCTCCTCCATAATTTTCAAGTAAAACTTCTTCTTTTAATAGTTGCTGTATTGCTTTATCGACTAATTTTTGGGGATCATCTGATTTTGTAAAAACAACTATAAATGGCACCTTTGATGCTTTAAGCAAATTAATACTCTCTATTGTTTGAGGCATTACTCCATCAACACTTGAAACAACTAAAAGTCCCACGTCTGCGGCTGCAACTCCTCTTCCTCTCATTTTTGAAAAAGCTTGATGTCCAGGCGTATCGATAAAAGTAATATATTCTTTTTTGCCATCATGTACTACCTCTATTTGAGAAGCTCCGATTTTTTGGGTGATTCCACCATGTTCTCCTGCTGCAACACTTGTTTTTCTAATAGCGTCTAAGAGGGTTGTTTTACCGTGATCAACGTGGCCAACTACCGCAACTACTGGCGGATAGAATTTATCTGCAATTTTAATAGGCTTATTTGATTTATCCATAAATTAATTTCCTTTTGCGACAAGAATTTTATTTTTAATAAATAATTTCTCATATTATTTAACCTTGTCATTAGATTCATTATCACTTGGTTCTTTATTTACTTCTTCTTTATTTTCTTCAACTGCTTCTACTGCAGGAACTTTAGCCTCAACTGCAGCTTCTACTTTTACTTCATCTTTTACTTTTTCTACTACTGGTTCTTCTACAACTGGCTCTACCTTAACTTCTTCTTTTTTCTCTTCAGGCTCTTTTACTTCTTCAGGTTGTTTTTGTAATTCAGTTGGAATTGCTGATAATTTTTCGTCGCCTTCAATTTCAATTCTAAAACCAGTTAATTTTGAAGCGAGTCTAACATTTTGACCATCTTTTCCAATAGCAAGTGATAATTCTTCTGGAGCAACCTTTACTTTAGCAAGTTTTTCTTCCTCATTTATCTCAACTGTTAAGTTTTTTGCAGGAGAAAGTGCAGCTTGAATATATCTTGTAGAATCATCTTGCCATTGAATAATATCGATTTTTTCTATTCCATTAAATTCAGCTATAATAGCTTGGACTCTTACACCCTTTTGCCCAACACAACTTCCGACTGGATCAATTCCAGATTGCGTTGAATAAACAGCAATTTTACTTCTATTTCCTGCTTCTCTTTCAATTGATTTAATTTCAACTGCACCCTGAGCTACTTCAGGAACTTCTCTTTTAAATAAACCTTCAAGTAAACCATTTGCCGCTCTAGATACTACAACCTCTTCTCCTCTTAATCCTTCTTGAATTTCTAATATATAAACTGTAAGTCTTTGGTTTAGATGATATTTTTCATTTGCAATTTGCTCTGATGGAGGCATTATCGCTTCTGTTTTTCCAATATCTACTATTACATTTGGTCCTGCAAATCTTAAAACCATTCCATTAACAATAGTTCCAACTTTTTGTTTGAAATCAGAAATTATTGTTTCTTTCTCTTTCTCTCTTATTTTTTGAAGAATTACTTGTTTTGCAGTTTGAGCTGCAATTCTTCCAAAGCCTGGAGGAGTTACATCTTCTTTATCATGGAAAATCTTTGCTTCACCTGTATTTGCATTTAATTCAGCTCTATATTCCTCAAGCTCTGCTTCAGGATGATCTTTTCTGTAAGCTGCAAGAATTGCGTTTTGTACTGTTTCTAAAACAATACTAGGATCAAGGCCTCTTTCGTTTGAGACCTGATTTAGAGCTAAAGCAAATTCACTTCGTTGTATTGCTGGCATAATGGAGACAAGTATATCATTTTAGAGGCTTGGCTTCAAGAAGGTAACCTTAACTATTTATCACTATATTATTATTAACATCCGTACTAATTACAATTCTATCTCCCCTTTTAATCTCATCTTTTAACATTTTCTGGGCAATTAAATCTTCAATATTATCTTGGATAAATCTCCTTAAAGGTCTTGCTCCAAAATCATTATCAAATCCTTCAAGTACAATTTTTGCAATAATTTTCTCATCAAACAAAGCAGAAATATCTTTTTCTTTAAGATTTTGACTAAGCTCTAATAGTAGTATTTTTACAACTTCTTTTATCTGATTTTGATCTAATGGTTTAAAAACAATGATTGCATCAAACCTATTTAATAGCTCTGGTTTAAATATTTGTTTTGTTTGTAAATACTCTAAAAGTTGACTATAAAATGTGCCATCAATCTTTACTCCCTTACTAATTTGCTCTCTAATATATTCTGAGGCAGCATTTGAAGTTGCAATAATAATTGAATTGACAAAAGAAACTGTTTTGCCTTTATTATCAGTTAATCTTCCATCATCAAAAACCTGAAGGAATAAATCTAAGATTTTAAGATCTGCTTTTTCAAATTCATCAAGCAAAATCATTGAGTATGGATTATCATAAATACTTTCTGTTAATTGTCCTTTTTCGTCTCCTTGTCCAGGAGCTGCTCCTAAAAGTCTTTTTTCTCCATCTACCCCATTAAATTCACTCATATCAAGTCTTATCATTTTTTTATCATCACCAAAATAAACTTGAGCAAGTGCTTTTGCAGTCTCTGTTTTACCAACTCCAGTAGGACCTAGGAATAAAAATGAAATTGGTTTTTGAGAAGTTTTAAGGCCAGCTCTGACTCTTCTAATAGCTTCTGCGATTGCTGAAACAGCTTCCTCTTGTCCAATTACTCTTCTATGCATTAAGTTTTCCAAATTTAAGAGTAATTCTTTTTCTATTTGCTTTGGCTTACCAACGCTTACGTTAACCTTTTTCTTAATCTGTTCTTCAATGTCTTTTTCCTCAACAATTATTTTTTTATTTAACGATACTGCATTGGCACTATCTTCAAGTAAAATCACAGCACTTCCTGGTAATACTTTTTCTTTTGCATAAGAATTAGCATATGTGTATGCAGAAAGGATAGCTTTGTAAGTTAGAATTGTTTTTGTTTTTTCTTCTATAAAAGATGCTTTTTTAAATAATACTTCTAGAACTTTACTTTTATCTAAATTTTCAAATTTAATTACAGAGAAATTTTCTAAAAATGAAGGATTTGCTTCAACAAATTTTTTATAAGAAGCGTTTGTTGCTGTTGCTACGATTCTTACCTTTCCATTCTTAACATACGGTATTAATGCACCGGAAATATTTAGATTAAAACTTGAGTTTCCCAAAATATTATCAATATTTGGAATATAAACAATAATATTTCCACTATGGGAGACCTCTGCAATAATATTATCTAATCGCTCCTCTAGCTCTCCTTGGGTTTTTGCACCAGCCATAAAAGCATCTACCATTAACTGAAGTATTCTTTGATGAAAAAGGTTTCCATTTAAAATACCCATAAAACTTTCTCTAGCTAAATGCTCAACAACAGCTGTTTTTCCACTGCCAGATTCTCCGACTAAAATTGTACTTTTATTAGCATATAAGCTTTCTAAAAGTTGGTTATATTCATTAACTCTTCCAATAGCGTTTCTTTTTTTATTTATAAACTCAGAGGTTAAATCTAACATGTATTTCTTTGTCTCTATTGTCCAACCATAAACCCAATCTTCAGCAATTCCCTCTCCCCAATATGTATGTGTTCTTTTTGGATTTTCCTCTTTTTTATATCTATTTCTTGCCCAGACTAAAATTGCCTCTAAGTCTTCTGGTTTTAATTCTTTAGTAAATAAAAGCTTTGAGCTTTCTTCAGATAGAAGTAAATACGCAACTATTAAATCCATTGTTGTAACAAATTTTCCATTTACTGTTTTTGCTACTAAGAAGGCTTTATTTGCAAGTTCTTTTTGATCAAAATCTATAATTTGTAAATCTTTTTTTTCGATATTAGCTTTTTCTAAAATAAACTTAACCTGAGGTTTTTTTAATAAGTTTTCTACTAAGCTTTTTGTATTATTACTTGTCACAAATGTACTTAAAGCTAAAAGAGTAAATGAATCAAGTGGATCTTGGCTATTTTTTGCTATCTCAAGTTTTGGAGTTAACTTTCCAACTTTAAATTTAAAAAATATTTCAAAAACTAGGAAAATAGATAAAGCAAGAATTATAAGATTTGGATATAAAACATCTGTTAATGAATAAATTGAAAGAGGAATTAAAGCAATCAATAAAACTGCTCTTAGTGCTTTAAGAATTAAGCTGTTATAAAAAGATAGAAATCTTGCGTAAAAAATCATAATTTAATAAAAAATAAATAAATAACAACTGCTGGGAAAGCTAAAAACCATAAAAATAAAATAGCCTCTGCTATAAGTAAAAACAATAAAATTACTAAATCAGCAGTAATAAAAAGAGATTTAAAAACTATCCCCATAAATATAGAAAAACCAACTAGTCCTTCTCTGTATTCATTCTTCCAGGGTCTAAAAAAAGTTTTAATCATAAGGGGAAGAGAGAAAAGCGTAAGAAATTGCTTGTTTATACCTAAAAAGAAGTTAAAGAAAGATATAGGTGCTTCTAAGTACCAAAACTTAACTATATCTATGGGCAGTCTGTACATACTCCTAGTATATGGGATTTTGAGATTAAAATACAAACAGTTATAATAAATTTATGAAAGCGTTTGAAATTAAAGCCAATGGCAAATATTTAGATTATAGAATTCCAGAAAAACTTGATCTTAACAACATAAGTAAATTTTTCTCTACTAAGTATAACGTTTTGAAAATTTGGCAAGAATCAAGACATGTTTTAGGAATTTTAGAAAAAAACGGAATAAATTACTTTTTAAAACTAGCTACTTCTAGTGGTATTTCTGTAACTACTAAAATTGATTTTAATTGGAATACGCAATTTAATAAGCTTGTCTTACGAGATTATGATTTATGGGTTCCGCAAAGCATAGATAGCGGACTTTACAAAGATAATCTTTTTTACATGGTTTCGGAATACTTCGAAGGTGAATTGCTTGCAAAAACACCCCACCAAGGAGAAGAAAATAAAGATTTTAAAAAATATATTTATAAAATTATTGAATTTTCAGAATTTATTCAAAATCTAAATATTGAAAAATTATACGAGGACGATACAGAAGATTATCATCATCGTTTTTTTGAAAAAACTTTATCTTGGTACAAAGCAGTTCCTAAAAAAATAATCGATAAATATCATGTAACTAATCTACTTGAATTTGTTAAAAACGGGTATAAAAATTTAAATAAAAAAACTAGACATGGAGATTTTACACCTTGGCACATGATGGAATTACAAAAGGGAAAAATTCTCTTAATTGATGGTGAAAGAGCATTAAAAAACGGTACAGAGTATTATGACATTGGTTATTTAATACAAAGGATTTATACAGTACTAGGAAATAAGGAATTTGCAAAAGAAATTTTAGCAATCCTAATGGAAAGAAATTATGATTTAAATAAATTAAAAGTAATACTTACGGCAAGAGCAATTGGTGGATTTTGTGATGAAGTACTAGTTAGAGATGATCAAAACTTTGAAAGAGCGGATGATTTTGCTAAGTGGACAATAAATTTATAGGCTAATCTTTATACTCATCTGCATACTCTTCAAAATATTTTAATAAATCATGCTTAGATTTGGTTGAAAATTTTCTTAATGCTTTTCTTGCTAAAATAGTGCTCTTATCCCATAATTCTTGCACACTGTCAGGCGTAGAAACTCTTCCATCTACATTATCTAAATCATCATCCATAACAAGCTCAACCTTATCTTCTCCACCATCCTCTGAAGATAAAAAATAACAACCAAGCATATAATTTTTATCAAATGTTATTGCATTAGAAGTTCTTTGCATTAACCTTTCAACGATTGGAAAAACATCATCTCTTAAAAAGAGGTAATTTTCATATATACGTATTAAAACATCTCCCTTAGGTTTAGATCTTAATACTTTTTTACCATGTATTCTTCTTAATTCAGATAACCTGTCTGCCGTTTTTTGCCCAATAGATTCTATACTAGGTTTTGGAAATTGATCACCTGCTAAAATAAGTGGTAGAGTTGCTAACCTTTTAGCAACTCCCTTAGATCTCTTGCTATCATCTTCCATATCCTGGGATTATATGAAAATTAGTTTGTCTTGTAAAGACAAACTAAAACCAACAAAACATTTATTTTCCTGTAAGCCTTGTGTAAATTATTATTAGAAGCCCAACCCCTAGAAGTGACAATCCTAATCCTTGAATTAAACTTACTTTTTCTTTAAATAAAATAGATCCAAGTATTGTTGAGATTAGTATTGATCCACCAAACACAATTGGAACAACAACAGCAACTTTATTTAATGAATAACTCTTAGACAAGGCTATGCCAAAAAGAGCTATTAGAATTCCTCCTATTATTGCTGCAATTAATGCTAGTTTTTGATCTTGAATATTAACTTTGTTTAAAACAGGTATTACTACTAGTGCAGGAAGAATTGCTGAAACTATATTTACAATGGCTGCAACCAAAGTGGTATTTAGTATGCGCGATGCAAAAGTAATGAAAATAATTGAAGCACTATAAAAAATAGTGGCCAAAAAAATATATAACATCTAGATAATTATATACTAAAACCAACCAGACTTTTTCTTACCCTCTTCAAACTCTTTTAGTAATTCTTTTTGATGGCCTGTAAGATTATTAGGAACTGTTATTTTTATTCTTACATAATGATCTCCATGCCCAGATCCTCTTAACATCTTTACACCTTTTCCTCTAAGCCTTATTAAAGTCTCAGGTTGAGTACCTTGAGGAATTTTAATTTTTACATCACCTTGCACTGTTTCCACTTCTAATTCCATTCCTAAGGCTGCACTTGGAAAACTAATTTCTTCCTCTGTTACTATATCGTATCCTTGTCTTCTAAATCTCTTATGAGGCTCTACTTCAATTATTACTTCAGATTCTCCAAATCTAATTCTTGAACCACTATCAACTCCTTGTGGAATTTTAATAGTCTGAGCTTTACCTCCTAAATTAACTTTTTTAGTAGTTCCATTTATTGCTTCCATAAAGGTTATGGAAAGCGCATAAGTTGGCCTCCTTTGTGCTCTTGCGAAAGGATTTCCTCCTCCAAAAAACTGTTCAAATATATCAAATGGGTCTGAACCTCCTCCAAAATCAAATCCTCCTGCATTACCATTTGTTGTATAAGTATAGGTAAACGGACCAGATTGTCCACCAAATCCTCCTGCAAATGGACCACCAGCACTAGATCCGCCTTGTTGAAAAGCTGCTTCACCAAACTGATCATAAGTTTGTCTTTTTTGCTGATCAGATAAGACTTCATAAGCTGTTGTTACTTCTTTAAATTTAGCTTCTGATTCTTTACCCTTATTTCTATCAGGATGATACTCTAAAGCAAGCTTTCTATATGCTTTTTTTATTTCATCTGCTGTTGCAGTTTTTGATACTCCTAATGTTGAATAATAATCTTTTGCCATATATAGCCCCTATTTTACTATAAAAGCGCGTTTGACGCGCTTATTAAAACTTATTTATATTATTTTTGTTAATTAACTACTTCTCCCTCAACTGGTTCTTCTTTTTTTTCTTTATTACTAGCGTCTTCATTAGCCTCTTCTTGGGTTGGATTTGCCTGATCATTAGCCTTAGGTTCTTCTTTTTGATACATAGCTTGTCCTACTTTTTGTAAAGTATCTGAAAGTTCTTTTGTTTTTGTTTCCAAATCTTCCTTTGAGCCACTATCTAAGATAGATTTTAAATTAGATACTTTCTCTTCAACTTCTTTTTTAACATCTTCGGAAACCTTATCTCCTGCATCTTTAAGTGATTTTTCAGCTGTAAAGATTAATGAATCAGCTTGATTTCTTGCCTCAACTTTTCCTTTTTTCTCTGCGTCTTCACTTGCATGAGCCTCTGCCTCTTTGGTCATTTTTTCAACTTCTTCTTTGTTAAGACCTGTTGAGCCTGTTATTTTTATACTTTGCTCTTTGCCTGTTGCCTTATCTGTTGCTTTTACACTTAATATTCCACTTGCATCAAGATCAAATGTAACTTCAACCTGTGGAACACCACGAGGTGCTGGTGGAATTCCATCTAAAACAAATCTGCCTAATGATTTGTTATCTGCTGCCATTGGTCTTTCTCCTTGAAGTACGTTAATTTCAACCTGAGTTTGATTGTCAGCAGCCGTTGAGAACACCTGAGATTTAGAAGTTGGAATAGTAGTATTTCTTTCAATAAGTGGAGTTGAAACTGAACCTAATGTTTCAATACCTAAAGTAAGAGGTGTAACATCTAAAAGTAATACATCTTTAACTTCTCCGCCTAAGACTCCTCCTTGAATTGCAGCTCCTACAGCAACAACTTCGTCTGGATTAACTGATTTATTTGCTTCTTTTCCAAAAAACTTTGTTACTGCTTCAATAACTTTTGGCATTCTTGTCATTCCACCAACCAAGACTATTTCATCAATATCTGAGACTTTTATTTTTGCATCTTTTAATGCAAGCTCAACTGGTTTTAATGTTTTTTGAATTAAAGGATCAACGATTTGCTCTAATTTTGCTCTTGTTAGAGTTAAAGTTAAATGAAGTGGAGTTCCACCTTCACCTTGGGTAATGAATGGTTGATTAATTTGGGCTTCTTGTGAGCTTGATAATTCAATTTTTGCTTTTTCTGCTGATTCTCTAAGTCTTTGCAGAGCTTGTGCATCTTTTTTAAGATCTACTCCGTTCTCTTTCTTAAATTCTTCTGCTAAGTAATCAATTATTGCCTGATCAAAATCATCCCCTCCAAGATGTGTATCTCCATTAGTTGATTTTACCTCATATACTCCTTCTCCAAGTTCAAGGATAGAAATATCAAAGGTTCCACCTCCTAAATCATAAACTGCAATTGTATGAGCATTTTTCTTATCTAATCCATACGCAAGAGCTGCTGCTGTAGGTTCATTAATAATTCTAAGAACCTCAAGGCCTGCGATCTCTCCAGCTTGCTTTGTAGCTTGTCTTTGAGAATCATCAAAATAGGCTGGTACTGTAATAACAGCTTGTGTTACTTTTGAACCAAGATAGCTTTCTGCATCTGCTTTTATTTTTTGCAGTATCATTGCAGAAACTTCCTGAGGAGTTAAAGTTTTCCCATCTACTTCAACAACTGCCATTGAATCACGACCAGATTTAATCGTGTATGGAAGCCATTTCATGTCAAATTGAACCGATTCGTCACTAAACTTCTTACCCATTAATCTTTTAATGGAAAAGAGTGTGGTTTTTGGTTTTAAGACTATTTGTCTTTTAGCCACGTCACCCACAACATGAGTAATCGGATCAACTACCGATGGAATAACATTTCTTCCTTCAGCACTGTGAATAACTTTAGGAGTTCCTCCCTCCATTACTGCGACTGCGCTGTTTGTTGTACCTAAATCAATTCCTATTATTTTTCCCATATATTTTTCCTTTCTTTATTTTAAAATTAAAAATGAAAAATTTAAATACCTTTTTAAACTTTTCGCCTTTAACTTTTATTTCTACCAACTACAACCTGTGCTGGTCTTAAAACATTATCGGAAATTGTATAGCCTACTCTTACTTCTTCTATAACTATTCCTTCTTCTCCTTCAACTGTTGAAATTGCTTCCATTAGATTTGGGTCAAAATTTTTTCCAACTGCTTCAATTTTTTTAACACCTTCATTTTCTAAAATATCTATAAAATGTTTAATTGAAACTTTTACGCCCTCGTCTTGTGTATGTTTTAGAGCAAGAATTAAACTATCAAGACCTGGTAATAATTTTAAAAGTAAATCTTTATTAGAAATTTTAATCCATTCGCTTTTTTCTAAAGATACTCTTTTTTCTAAATTTTGATAATCAGCTAATGCTCTTTTTAATTGATTTTCAAGGTTCTCCAAATCTTTATTCTCTTCTTTAATTTCTTTCTGTTTATCGTTTTTCTTCATCTTACCAACCCTTTGCAACTTCATTTATTAAATCTCCAAAATATCTTACCGTTGGAACTATTAAATTATAATTAAGCCTTGCTGGTCCTAATACTCCAACCTCTCCTGTTAATTTCATTGGCGTATGATATTTAACATATACAAATCCGTATGGACCATTAAGCCTTGGTCCTAAATCTTCTCCAAGTAGAATATGGATATCATCATCATCTTCCTGTCCTGAAAAAAGATTTTTGAAATATTCAAATTCATCAACTGCTGAAAGTAAATTTTTTGTAACATCTATATCCAAAAATTCTGGGTTATCCAAAATATTTGCATAGCCTGAACAGAATAAATCACCATCATCAGTTGTTGTGATTGCCAACGCTTTTGTTCTATCAGCTAGAGTTTTAGTGAGCTCTTTTAAAAAAGCTCTTTCTTTTTCTCTTAAATCCCAAACTTTTTCTTTTAATGAGACTTCTTCTGCAACAGACAGTTCTTTTTCCTTCATCAACTGCTTTACATAAAATCTCATGCCAATTGGAGTTGGAACTCTTCCTGCCGATATATGTAATTTTTTAAGGTACCCAAGGTCTGTCAAGCGAACCATTTCATTTCTAATAGTTGCTGGACTTGCGCTTAAATTATGCTTTTTTTCCAAAGTCTCAGAGCCAACCGCTTCCGCAGTCTCAATGTATTCTTCAATAAGACTTTTTAAAATATCGACTTGCCTTGCTGTTAAGTCGTGCATAATTAGATAAAAACTATATTAGCAGTAATATATCACGACTGCCAAAATCTTGTCAAGAGGTATTTTTAAGCCCAATAAATCTTGTTATGTTAAACTTTAGTTATATGCGAAAAAGGAAAAAATTATTTATTCTTCCAATCCTTTCAATTATTTCTTTTATTTGTCTAATTTACCTTATTTTTGTCTTCCCACCTCAAACAATAATCGCATTTTCTAATTTTAAAGTTTCTGCGCTACCAATTAGTTTTTTATTATCATTTGTTTTTCTGTGGACTCTTTTTTGGTTTATTTTTGCAAACAAGATTCAGGGATTACTTCTTGCAACTTTTCCACTAATTTATTTAATTTTAAGACTAAATAACCTTAATCAAACTTTTTTTCTAGTACTTCTTTTTGTTCTTTTTGCAGGCTTAGAGTTATTCTTTTTTAGAAAAAGGTAGCCTTGTTTAGCCTTGGAAGTTCTGTTACAATTTAGGCGATGAACAAATTCTATATTACAACACCAATTTATTATGTTAATACAGCTCCTCACATAGGAAGTGCATACCCAACCGTTATTGCTGATGTTTTAGCACGCTATCACAAGCAACTTCAACAAAAGACTTACTTTCTGACAGGCACGGATGAACATGGAGCAAAAATTGCTCAAGCGGCCCTCTCTAATAACAAAACTCCCCAAGAATATGCAGATATAATTTCAATAGAGTTTAAAAAAGAATGGAAACTTTTGAATGTTGATTATTCGCGTTTTATAAGAACTACAGACACAGATCATATTGAAACAGCAAAATCTTTCTTGCAAAAACTATATAACAATGGATTTATCGATCCTAAACCAAGGCTTTATGAAGGCTTATATTGTATAGGACATGAAAAGTTTATGCTTCCAGACGAATTAGTAAATGGATTATGCCCTGACCATAATACTAAACCAGTAAAACAGGCTGAAGAAAATTATTATTTTAAACTTTCTCATTTCCAAGATCAGTTAATAAAACTAATTAAATCGAATAAATTAAAAATTTATCCTGAAATTAGACGAAATGAAGTACTTGGAAGATTACAAGAAAAACTTGAAGACATATCGATTTCTCGTGCGAATGTTAGCTGGGGAATTCCTCTACCATTTAACTCAAAACACACTGCATATGTATGGATAGAAGCTTTAATGAATTATTATACTTTTGGGAAATCATTGGGCATCTGGCCAGCCAACATACATATTATAGGTAAAGATATCCTCTGGTTTCATGCGATTATCTGGCCTGCAATGCTACTTGCAATAAGTGAAGATGTACCTCAGGAAATATTAGTCCATGGATTTTTTACCATAGACGGCAAAAAAATGTCTAAAACTCTTGGAAACGTTATTATCCCAACAGATTTAGTTAATAAATACGGAACTGACGGAGCTCGTTACTTATTATTAACCGCCCTTACTTTTGGGGATGATGGTGATATATCATGGAAAAAATTTGATGAAAAATATAACTCAGATCTTGCAAATGGACTTGGCAATTTGGTTGCAAGAGTAAGTAAGCTTTGTGAAACAAGTGGTTTTAAGGAAACAGCAAGTGAAAAAAGTGTTCATATGATTGATATTTCTGATGAATACAAAAAGGCAATGGAAGAATACAGATTTAATGATGCGTTAAGCTTAGTTTTTCAAAAAATATCAAAGCTTGATAAATACATAAATGAAGAAAAACCCTGGGAACTTTTAAAAGTTTCTACAAATCATAAAGGAAGAGAGCTTTCTGCAATCTTAGGTCATGCTGTTGATCAAATAATTGAAATTGCATTATTACTTGCTCCATTTATGCCTAAAACCTCAGAGAAAATCAAAAATCAGTTTACAAAACAAGAAATAAAGTCAGAAGCATCTCTTTTCCCAAGAATCTAATAAGTTGCAGCCGCTGCGTATGAAGTAAGAAGTGAGGCAATATAAGGCTGAAATACATATCCTAAGAATACCCCAAGAAGCAAATCTAAAACTGCGTAAAGTAATAATTTTTGTGTTGGAAAACTACCGTGGAGCTTAAAGCTTTGATACTTTGATAATGATTTAACTTTTTTATGAGACTTTTTTGCCATAATTTATTATTGCATTTTTAAATAGCTATTTGTCAAGAGCTTTAAAGCTATTGACTATTAAAGTAATCAAATATATACTCATTTTATGCTAAAACAAAAACAGTTAGTCGTAGCAGCAGTCGTAGTCATTCTTCTTGTTTTAGGATTAGGTGGCTTCTTTCTTTTTAGTAAACAATCCCCTTCAAGCTTAAATCAAACAAATAACACAACTTCAGGTACTGAGAAAACCGCAATGGAATCATTAGCTGATTTAATAAAGGGAGGCTCAAATCTTACATGTGAATTTAATTCTCAAGCAGATGAGAACGGATATGCAAGTAAAGGAACTATTTACATTGCATCAGGCAATATGCGTGGAGACTTCATTAACACGATAGATGGTAAAACCACAAATATGAGCATGATAAGAAATGGTAATGATAATTATATTTGGGGCGATGAAATAGAAACAGGAATCAAAATGACACTTTCCCAAGAAGACTTAGTAGCAGAAACAAATGAAGCTTCAAAATATATTGATCTTAACAAAAAACTAGATTACAACTGTAATCCATGGGGAGCTGATCAATCTAAGTTTACTCCTCCATCAAACATTAAATTTACTGATCTTTCAAAAATGATGGAAGAAGCAAAAAAACTAATGGAAGATAAAGATGGAGATATTAATTCATCACTTTGTGATTCAATTGAAGATACAAATGCAAAAGCAGCATGTAAAAATGCTATTAGTCAATAACCAATTGACAAAGCTTTTGTTTTATTATTTAATATAAAAGGTCATCAAGAGAGCCCGCATTTGGAGCGGACCGGCAACCGAGGAAGACTACGGTGCCAGGAAGATGAGATCCGAAATGGATAAAATCTTTGCCTCTCTTTTTGAGGGGTTTTTTTATGGATTATATTTTTACATCAGAATCAGTTTGTAGCGGACATCCAGATAAGATCTGCGATTCAATATCAGATAGTGTTTTAGATGAAGTATTAAAAAGAGATAGATTTGGTAAGGTTGCTGTTGAAACACTTGTTGGATTTAATCGCGTGGTTTTAGCAGGTGAAGTAACTGCAAATGCAAAAATTGACTTTGAAAAAATCGCAAGAAAAAGAATAATGGATTTAGGATATACAGACCCCTATTTTAATTTTACTGATAAATCCCCCGTAGAAGTTTATATTCATGAGCAATCAAGAGAAATAGCAAAGGGAGTAAAGAGAAAAGGTGCAGGAGATCAAGGAATGATGTTTGGATTTGCTTGCAATGAAACAAAGACTCTTATGCCTCTTCCTATAACAATTGCCCATAAGCTTACTCAAAGACTTGATGAGGTAAGAGAAAAAAAGATTTTAAATTACCTTAGGCCTGATGGAAAATCCCAAGTTACTATTGAATATAAGAATGGATTACCATATAAGGTTTTACAAGTTGTAATTGCAGTTCCTCATAAAGAAAGCGTTGATTTAAAAAGGGTTAAGAAAGACATCTATAAATTTGTTGTAAAAAAAGTTTTAGATGAGTATGAGTTTAAAATTAATGAAAAAGATTTAATTTTAAATGGAACAGGAGTTTGGCACATGCCAGGTCCTGCATCAGATAGTGGACTTACAGGAAGAAAAATAATTGTTGATACATATGGTGGATATGCAAGAGTCGGCGGAGGAGCATTTAGCGGAAAGGATCCAACAAAAGTTGATAGAAGTGGCGCTTATGCTGCAAGATATTTAGCTAAAAATATTGTTAGAGAAAAATTAGCAGATAAAGCTGAGGTTAGACTTGCCTATTTTATTGGTGCTAAAAAACCAGTCATGCAAGACGTTGAAACATTTGGAACAGAAAAAAAAGATATAAAAGTAATAAAAGATTTTATGTCAAAATTACTAGATACATCTGTTGAAGGAATAATTGATGGACTTAATTTAAGAAGACCTATTTATCTAAAAACCTCAGCTTATGGACACTTTGGGAGAGAAGACTTTCCATGGGAAAAATAATTTAAAATTACTGCCTTGGGCCTACATGCTTAATTGGTTCTATTATTTTTGCTCCACTAGTATCTTTTACAACCCAACCAGCTTGAATTCTTTTAGCAATTGAGGGACCATCAATACCTGAAAGATTAACAAACCCTGCTATTCTTGCCAAAAATCCCTCAGCTCCTTCTACAGTTGGGAAATCAATTTCTAATCTTAAACATGTTCTACTAGACTCAACTATAGTTAATCCCTCAGGGTCTACATCTAATTGAGTCGGAGTACCTACGGATCCTTCATGTGAAGTCATAGCCATGATTATACCCACGAGACATTTGTTGTCAATGATATTTATATAAATTTAAAAATATAAAATATATTGTTAAATTAATAACCTAAGAGGTTGTTTCTATTATTAGATTTAAAATTATCTGGTTTTGTCTTAAAATGTGCCTTTATAAGCCTACTTCCTCTTTTATATGCTTTTTGCCAAAATAAACCTCCTCCATGGGGATAAGACTGTTTTAGCGAAATCTTTTTCACGTTTTTATATACTTACTACCTAATTCTTCTTTTTAATGTCTACCAACTTCCTCCACCACCACCGCCGCCGCCACCACCAGATGAACCACCTGAAAAACCACTTGATGAAGATGGCGCTGATGTTGTCATATTACTTGAAGTTGCTAAGTAAAATGCAGCATATCCTAAATAAAAATTACCACTATAACCCCTGTACCAACTTGGATTGTAATCTGGTTTGATAAACTTTAATGCTTCCATAAATTTATCAATATATCCAAGTGCCATTGCATATGGAATCATTTGCTCAACTGTATAGAATTTTTCAGCTTGCCATTTATAATTTCTATCCATTGATTTTAAAAATAACTTAAGACCGTCAATCTTATAATCAATTTCATCGCCTAAAGAAGTTCTACCATTTAATTTTTTAGCTAATACAAAAAATGTTATCGCTAAGAATATATTCAATGTAAAGAGTGACCACATTCCAAAAACTATAAGAAAAGCTTTTTGATTCTTAGGATTTTTAATATAATATTTATTATCTACTAATTCTTTAAATATATTTTTTTCCATATCAGAAAAAGTTTTATAAAAATCTAGCTTTAAATCAGAAACCCTAACACTATCCCCACTTTCAAAAAGCCTATCAAACAATGTTTTCTCAAAACCAAGAAGTTTACCATCATCTTTTTTTAGCTTAGTTATTTGTTGCTCCTTTTTCTCTTTATCAAAAACTCCAAGCATTTTTGTTTTTTCTTTTACTTCTTCAAGTCTTATATACTTTCTAATTGCTAGATCAAAAATTGTTGCCACCACATCATCTCTTTCAAGAGCTGCTGTATCTATTATTCCAGCAAGCGCCGGAACAAGTCTTTTGCCATTTTCGTCTTTTGGTATATCAAAATTAATAGTAGGCTCTCCAAATCTTTTTTTATTTTTATGTTTTTGATACCAGTAGAATAAAATTAGTGGTAGAAATATATTTAGAAAAATATAAATTAAATGAAGATTTTTCAAAAAAAGCTCTCCTAAACTTTCTGCAAGAGTTTTAGGTAACTCTTTTAATAAAATACTTTTAGGAAATGTGTTAACCGGATAAGCCAAGACAACTGTTAACCCATATCCTGGATAAAGAAATTGAGATGAAGAAACCTTTTCTCCTTCTACTTTACATGTTTTATCTTTTGATCCCGAAGGCCCTTCAAAACAAATAAGGTTTGTTTTATCTACTCCAAAATCTGTTGAAATTCTTGCAACTGCTTTTTCTATTGGCACCTGCCAATCGTTACCAGTTATATTCCAGTAAATTTCATCATGATCTTCATAGTTACTGCCAATTCCATTTTCAACTGTATATGAGATTTTATAAACATGTGTTCCATTTATAGTTTTATCTACATCGCCAATCTTAAAATATAACTGCTCTTTTGTTTTTGAAACAGTAAACTTTTCCCTTCTTTCATCTCTTAAGATATTTATATTTTTTATCTTTAATACTCTATAGAGATTCCCTACTTTTGAATATAAAGGAATGTATCTATAAATCCCATGTCTATATAAGTCTTCAAAGTCATAATTAATTGTTTCTGTAATATCCATTTCTCCATTTTTATGAGCAACTATATCCGTATTAAAGGAGTGGATTGCCTCAGCAAATGATAGCTGTGGTTTTGAAAAAAATAAAAAGAAAAGTATGATCAGGAAAAATAGTTTCTTCACATTTTGATTATACTATTTTTAGAATGGAAATAAATTTAGACTGTAAGCTTCATTTTGAATTTTAAAAATTGTACAATTAACTAAAGTGCAAATATTTAAAAAAATTTCTTAAAAAGATTTATTTTAGAAGACCATCTAAACCTAACGCTTCCCCTTCTTTTTCTTCTATGCTGGGTTTTTAAAGATGTTAAAATATGGAGAGCAAAAAGAATAACAAAGATTAAAAACATCAATAACGCTTTCCTCTACAAAATTAACCATTAAAACCATATAATAATTCTATGGTTGATGTTCATTGTCACTTAAATTTTAAAGCTTTTGAAGATGATTTAGATGACGCTATAAAAAAAGCACAAGATGCTGGAGTAGAAATAATAATAAATACAGGTACCTCTTTAGAATCAAGCCTTAAAGCAGTTGAGCTTGCTAATAAATACGATCATCTTTATGCCATAGTAGGAATTCACCCTCATCATGCTGATAAAGTACAATCTGGATGGGAAAAAGAACTCAAAAAATTGGCTCAAAATAAAAAAGTAGTTGGAATAGGAGAAATTGGTTTAGATTATTATAGCTACAAATCAAATGGCATTGTTGATCCAAAATTACAAAAAAATGTTTTCCAAACTCAAATCCAAATGGCAAGTGAGCTTAAACTTCCTTTGCAAATTCATAATAGGCACGCAGGAGAAGATATTATAGAAATTTTAA
>JBBTVW010000041.1:0-1837 GCA_038063075.1 Patescibacteria group bacterium
GCCTCTTGTAACTGTTTATTGTATTTAAAGCAAAATCTCTGCCAAAAGGAAATCTGCGGCTATCATAGCCGAAGGTGTCTATCAGAGTTTTAATTTCATATTTTCCTATATCTTTGAAAAAAGATTTTGGATTTTCCAAGAAAAGGGGTGAACCATGGAAACCAGAATTTATCCAGGTCACTGTTTTTTTGGTCATTTCCTGTAAAAGTCTTCTAGCAACAGTCATGAGGGCCTGTCTTAAAATTTCCTTTAAAGCCTTCTGGATCTCATAAGCAGTGTCTGTGACAGTAGCTATTGCGGTTGTTCCAGAAGAAACAGCTGTTACACCTGTTTCAATTTCTGTGGGGACATCAAAAGTCGCTACTTGTGCACTGACTTTTACTGGTTTTAAAAATAAAACATTAGGTACTAATATTGAAATAAGTATCAAGAGAGATATAAATTTTTGACTTGTTCTATTGTTAGTTATCATTTTTTCATTTGATACATTATCTTGATATTATACAATTTATTGTTTAATACCTCAATTTTTGCTGGATTACATTTTTAAGATTACCAAACACAGAGTGCAACATCTTAGCATTTTGATCATATTGACTAATACCACGAAATGCCACGACAGGATCATTATCATAAAGCTTTATATCACTTACATTTTCTACCAACCTCTCCAATGCATTTACTAAATCCAGATGCAGAAGTGAAAGAGATTGTGGCACAGTCATCTTTAGCATCTCGGATATACTTTTATTTGTATTTTCTATAATTGGGTCAAGTTCGACCAGTGCACCAATATCAACATTATTTTCATCAATTACAAATTTTTTTAACACGTTAAGGACGGTAGGAGTTGTTGTATATTTTTTATCAATACTATCCAGAGTATAATTATAATTTTTCATAGCTTGTGAACTATCGTCTTTTATTATTTTTAAGTCAGAAAGCAAAAAAGCCTTTTTGGGTCTTGGATTGTTTATTTGCTCCGCTAGCGAGCTTCCCAGCTCGTCTATGGTGACTTGGTCGAGCGGTCCATTTTGGGAGAGGGCGCTCATGGTGGAGAAAAGTTCTCTTGAGAATTTTTCTGTTTCTGTTAATTTCTCTTCGCCCGAGGCCAGCGCAGGCCCCTCCTCATTGTTTTGCCCCTTTTCTTTTTTTAAGTTCTCTATTTCGACACTGTCTGGCGTGCCGTCGGCATCCGTGTCTTTTTTAATCGGGTCTGTCCCCCAGAGTTTTTCTTCCCAGTCTGGCACGCTGTCATTGTCAGTATCTTTATTTACCAGATCCTTGAGTGTTTCCGTGTTGTAGACCAGTCCTTCTTGTTGACCTAATATGCTTGCCCCATCACTGTCCCCATTCCCCTGGTTTTTGAATGTCGTTTTGTTTTTTGTAAAAAAAAGTGCGACAAGAAAAACGACCGCAAAAACAATCCAAATAGTCCTTTTGTGTTTTAACCAATCTAATTTAATTATGACTTAATTATAACAATTAACGAGGAGCATAAGCAAATGAATTTGCTTAATGTCCGAGTGCCATTGTTATATGGTAATCCATATAACAACAAGAGAGGAGCAAAGCAAAAGACACCACTATTTATTTTGTCCGAACGCTGTTGTTATGAGGTTTTTTTTACCTAAACTCTTGACAAGAGAGCTCAAATATGCTATACTTTATTAGGATTTATTTGATTTGTGGTATAATTACAACGAAAAGAAGTCCCGAGGTCGCTCCCCGGGCAGAAAGGTAGTGTTATGAAGAAAGCGATCGCTCTTTGTCTCTTCTACTGGGCATTCTGCGCGAATGCTCAAAGCTCCTTGGTAAAACCGGAGGTGGCGGCCAA
>JBBTVW010000042.1:0-9129 GCA_038063075.1 Patescibacteria group bacterium
ATATCCTAGGCATTTGCAAGCCTTTTAATCCTTACTAAAAGAGACGATGGAGGTTGTAGGGAAATTAATTCAGTTTTTGTCCTCTTTTCCATAAACTTTATATTCTTATTTCTTAAAATTAAGAATAAATGTTTTTTTAGTTGATTATTCTTAGGCCATAATTTTTATAATCAATAAAGCTTTTATCCTTAGTCAGTAAAACGCAGTCATAATTTATTGCCTGCCAAGCGATCATTCGATCAAATTGATCTTTGTTATTAGCTTTGGGTAACTTATGATAAGAAGATGCTATTTTTATATCTAAATCAAGAATATCTATGTTAGCTTTCTTAGCAATATCGGGTAATTCGTCCGGAAAGAGTCCAGTAAGATAGATCTTACCTAGAGAGAATTTCAAGGATATTTCCCAGAAGGAGAGAACGCTTATGTATTTTGTGACTTCAGGGTTAATTAAGATTTTGCTTATTTTATGGGAAATTTTCTTTGGATACATCACCGACCACAAAAAAATGTGCGTATCAATAAGATAGCTCACGAACCAAGAAATTCCTCCTCTGTCATCTTAAACCCCTTCTGTATTTTAAAAGAGGCTTTTCCCTCAAGTATGCCCAGCTTAATTTTTTTATCTGGCATATATTTGTGATATGGAACTAGAGCGGCTACCTTTTTCTTGTTTTTACCATAAGTTATCCCAATACTTTGGCCTTGCAATACTTTCTCCAAAACTTCAGAAAATTTAGATTTAAATTGTCCTACAGTTAAATCATACATATAAGAATAATATAATATTTTCTTGACAACTTGTCAAGAAACAACCTATAGGAGAGATTTACTCAATAAAACTAAAAAGGAGATACGATAACCTGCCCAATCATCGTATCTCCATTATAGCTTCCAAATATTGATATAAAAATATCATTCTATATCAACAAAATCGATAAGTTTTAGCCTCATCAATTTTCCTTGACATTAAACTAATTATTTGCTAAAACTTTCCAATAGGTAATTAGTTTTATTTCCTGCCTAAAGGACTAATTGCCCTTTTTCCAAGAGCATTGCTTATCGTACCAAGAAGTTATTAATTCAAGTAACGAAAGCGATGCTCTTCTTTTTTAGAGCATTACCACTGGTATATTAATCCCTTTTTCCAGCAATTTTTTAAATTGCTCACGGCCTTGTTTTACCAAGGCATCCTGCCTGTAATCAGAAATCGTTTTTCCTTCTTTTAATTTAGTAGTAAACCCTAAAAAGTTAAATCTCATGCTTAATTAGGATTGTAGCATACGTTGTCAAGGGTGTCAAACCTATAGCGTAAAACAGACCAAAAGTACTATACCTTATAGTAACGAGTTAATAGGTTTAGCTTATTTTAACGGCCTAAATAAAGTTTAATAAAAAGATGTGGATAACTTTGGGAAAAGATATTTTGACAATAATTAATAATTAAGAGGGATTAGAAAGTTACTTATTATGCTGATTTTATAAGAGGAGAAAAGAAGGTTCTAATAGGTGCTTGGTAGTCATAAAGTGTTCTACCCTTAATTAAAAGTTTAATTAATGAGAGTATGTTTTTTCTAACCTCAGAGATATAGGTACTAGGGTGGCTTCTGTGATAGTGAAGAGAGTCTGGTAGGTTAGCAAATTTACCATAAGGAATGATTTTCATAAAGATATCGCTATAAATGAATGGATTTGAGCCTATGTTAAACTTTAAAATATCCTTTGGAAGCATAAGTTTATTTATTAAAACAGTTTCAAACTGCATAGATATTCCATGAAGGGGATTTTGATATATTTCGCTGTTTTCCATTGGGAAATTACTTTTTCCAATTTTTTTACCAGCTTCATTTATAAAACTACATTGGCTACCCACAGCTATAAATTCAGGGTTTTTAAGCAAAAATCTATATTGTTTTGCAAGCCTATTTAGCTTTGAAATGTCTGAAGGGTCCATAAAGGCTATATAGCTTCCTTTGGTTTTCTTAATAAGTCTATTTAGGGTTACTGCAAGGCCGTAAGATTTAACATTTTTATAAATTCTAAGTCTCTTTGTATCCTGCTTTTTAAAGCTTCTTAAAATAGACATAGAATTATCAGTTGAGAAGTCATCTATGGCTATGATTTCAAGGTTAGAATAGGTTTGATTTAATAGGGAGTACAAGCAATCTGCCAGGGTTCTAGCAGAATTTCTAACAGGAAGAATTACCGTAATTAATGGTTTTTCTTTCATTTTATATACTTAAGAGGTTACTCAAGTATTGAGGTTAAATTGGACAATAATTAACCTAATAAATTCCAATAGTATTGTATCAATTTTATGCCTTAAAGTCAAATCTTTGGGGATCTAGTTAGCCTTAAAATAGGCATAAGTTAAGAAGATTTTCTGTGCCTATTTAGACCCAAAATTACAAGTAAAATTGCAAAAAAGGTAATAACCAGAAAGCCTAAAAACTGAAAGTATTGAGGTATATAAACGATTACAAAATCTGAAGCCTTGTTATCTTCCTCAATTTTCCATCCATTTTGCCAATTATTGATTAAAACATGATTTTTGATCTCCAAGCCAAAGATAAATGGTAAATTTTGATTAATAAAAGACGTTAATTTTGAGCTTGATTTGTTAATCTTATATGCTTTCCAGCCTTTATCAAAGGATTGAGAGAGAATAAGGAAAGTATTCTTACTACTACTTACATCCTTAATAACATATGAATATACATTTGGATGATCCACAGAGCCTATGCTAGAGGTGCTATTGTTAGTGTTAGCTTCATCCTTATTTGATAATTTAAGGTTTATAATAAAGTTATAGGGAATAGGGTACTTACTTATCTTAAAAAGAGTATTACTTACCTTATCTTTAGTAAGGGAGATATTCTCTAAATGGAAAGAATATGCTCTTCCAAAATCTTCTTGTGGAGCAATAACATAGCTTGAAAGGGTATTTTTACTATCTAAATAGGTATCTATAACAGGATATTTTAAGTCTTCATTGTTTAGCCAAAAATGCAGTGATCTACCAGCATTATTCTTACTTTCAATAAAGATAGCATAGCCTTGATTATGAACTAGATTTTGAGCATAAAACTCAAGGCACGCAGAAGAATTAGATGAGTTAAGGTTAATGCCATTTAAATTACTTTGATTTATTAATTCTGCTTTAAAATTATCTTTTCTGAAAAAGTCACAATTATATACATCCTTAAGACTGTCTTTAGATGGAGTATATTCAAAGCTTTGATAATTATCACTAATCTTTGGAATGATGACCTCAATAGAAGCGTTATTAGTATCAATATTAATATTTTCTAAGTTGCCTAGAAATGAAGAGATAGTTTGGTTTCCAATAATTACTTCTTGAGTTAAATTAGTTGAGCTAAAGACGATTACGTTTTCATCTTTTGTTAATAAAAATGTGTTCCCAAGTGTTTCTTGGGATTTAGCTGGATCTATTTTATAGTCTTTTATTCCATTTACATTCATATTAATCTTTTCCGTATATTCTTTTGGTATGGTTGTAAGATTAATATTAAGTTCCTTTTCATAAATAAGCTTTCTTTGTTTTCCTTTTGTAATGTAGATTTTGGGACTTTGCAGTAGTGCTTTAACAACTAAATTGCCGTCTAAATCCTTATTTGTAGTAAGTGTAACTTGAATAAATTGTTCATTCTCAAAAAAAGAGGGGATAGTAAGCGTATTAGTCTTAGAATTAGATAGATTACTTTCAATTACAATTTCATTTGCTTTATTTTTTATAATAAACTCTTTATCAGTTTGATTTTTATTTGAAAATAATGATCTAAAAGGAAAGATAATGTCGTAGTCTTTATCACTGGTAATATAGTTTCCAAGTGTTTTATAGGCAATATCCTGATCATTCCAGTTATAGCTATTTACGCTTTTTAGGTTTGAATCAATAAAAACAAAGTTGTTAGGTTTATCTTTTAAGTTAACTTTATATATATCTATACTGCCAAAGCTTTTTTCTTTTTTTACACTTGGAATTTGTTTTAGAAGATCAGCTTGCTCTTTTGTAAATAGTGAAATAGGAGATGGGGGATAGATAATATTTCTATCAACCATGATAAATCCTATTTGATACTTATTTAATACATCTTCAAAGCTTTTTGCATCTTTAGAATATAGAGCGTGTGAAGCTTCCCAGTAATAGTTTTCATTGTTCTTGTTCCAAACATCAAAAGCTCTGTCTAATATTGGTTGTTCTATTCCATACCAAATAAAGCCTGAGCCTCCATAGCCAAAAGAGTAGTAACTCCAGCCCCAAAATGTTGGTTGAGGAAAATTAGCAATCCTTTGGTTTTTATCCTGGTTTTTAAAGTATTCAAAAACTTTTACGTATTCACTTGGAATATTAATTTTTTCTTTTTCATAAAATAAATTTCCTTTAAAAATAGGAAAAACAAAGATAAAAAGAAGAAATATAAGAACAATTGGTAATATTGAAAGAGTTTTCTTAGAAAAATAGGTTGAAAGAAATTTAAGTAAGTCTTTTACCCCAAGGCCAAAAAAGACTGCAAAAGAAAGAGAAGCTATAATTGAAAACTTTGTAAACGGAAATCTTAGTACTTCATTTAAGATACTTATTTTCCTAAGCAAAGCGTCTATATATGAAAAAGGTGGTGTATTTATTGAAAGCATAGTAATTGAACCCATAAAGATAAGAGCAAATATCATTTCAATGGGCTTTCTTTGTCTTAGTGAGTTTAAAAAGCCAATTAGTATAACTGCAAAAACTAGATAGCCAATAGTTAAAATAAAAGGATTTGCCAAGTGATCTCTAAAAGAGGAAAGCATGTAGTTAAAGTTACCAGCAAGATTTGGATCTACATTATTAAACCAAAAACCTTTAAGTAAGACTACTTCCTCAATCGATCCAAATGCCTTGTTTTGAGCAATAACTGTATCCGTTGCCATTTCGTTAATCTTTGCACTTAGGGCAACATTTGAGTTAGTAAAAAGGAAATAACTAAAGGGTAAGAGCCAAAAAGCGTTAATAATAAGAGTAACTATTAAAACTTTAAGAGATGTTATTAATGAAGCTTTACTTTTTTTGTTTAAAATAAAGACTAAAAGTATGGTAAAAAGAACTAATAAGTAGACAAAGAATACAGTAGGAACTTGAGACTGAGAGATGGATAATATATTTATTAGAACAAATAATAATAAGTTTTTTAAAGAATTTTTCTTAAGAAAATTTACTGTTGTTAGTATTAGCCAAGGTAAAAAAGCAAAATGAATAATAAAAGGTTCAAATGGCGCATAGAATGTTTGCACAGTTGAAAGATTTAAAAGATAGAAAAGAGACACTAGACTAGAGAAAACCTTATTCCAGAAAACGCTGATATGCTCAAATACTAGCTTTTTGGCCATAAAATAGACTCCAATCGTGCCAACTCCAAGCATTGCAAAGGTAAAGACTTGTCTTATTAGATTTATTGGTAATACAAAAGATAGGATTGAAGTAAAAATTTGCCTAACAATATCAGCTGCGTGAGCATTGCCAGCTAGAACACCAAGTCCTTGATATTCTTGCCAGACTGAAAAGAGAGCTCTTTTTAGATTTAAACCATTATTTAATTCTGTTTGAAGATTGTCCCAACCAGTTAAAAAGCCATTTACTGAGAAGTTTGTCAAAAATAAGACAAAGAGAGTAGCGATTATAAAACCAAAAGGGAAATATTTTTTAAGCATTTTTAAGACTCCTTTGAAGAAACTAATTTATATGATGAAACAACTCTTTCTTTCATGCTGTAAAGTATAAATTCATAGTATTTAGCAATATTTTCAAAAGCTCTTTTTTCTTTTAATAGTTTGCTAAATACGTGCATCTTTTTTGAAGTTTTAGGTTCCATAGAAAAGGCAATTGTGTGAATAAGGCTTTTTTTATTTAAATCAAAAACAATATTAGATTTTCTAAGATTAGCTTCTTCTAAAGCTTCTTTAAAATCTTTAGACTTTGTTAATCCTTGGAGTTTTTGAGAAATAATAAAAGGTTTTTGATGAGAAATAGCAAGTGATAATGGTCCAGATGAAGACATAAATGTTCTGTAAGGAAGAACAACTAGGTCAGATGCTTTAAAAATTGGAGAAATATCCTCTTCTTTAACAAAACCTGTTGTTACAATATTAATTGAGTCTTTAATAAGATTATTTATTCTTGTTATAAAACCTTGATAATGAGTTTTTTGCTCTTGGGTAAAGCTTGGGCCACCTGCAATAATAAGTTTTATTTTCTTTCCATTAATTGATTTTTGATTTCTTAAGCTTTCTATAAGGAAATCAACGCCTTTATACCAAGTTAAGTATCCAAAATAGAGGATTACAAACTCATCACTTTTTATTCCAAAGTGTTTTCTAATATTTTTAGCATTACTTGTTTCAATATTGGTATCAACGCCATGTGAGACTACATGAATTTTACCTGAGTCAGTAACCTTAGAAAGCCTTGTTTTAAATTCTTCTTCTAATACAATTATTTTCTTAGCACTTTGGCCAAGTATAAAATAAAACCATTTTAAGCCAAAGTTTAATACTTTTAGCTTTAGATTATTTGATTTAATTCCAATATGACCTGATAAATCTTTTATGTTAAATAAAACTTGGTGAATAACTATTAGAAGATTTCTTCTAAGCAAGAATAAAAGAATTGAAAATGGAGCAACTAAACTGGTTGTTAGGGTATCACCAAAAGATGCAAATTCAAATTCAATCATTACATCTTTTATTTTATTAAACCTTAGAATTTCTTTAGTTAAAGCTATAAAAGATAGGGGAGAGTTTCTTTTAAAACAGCGAATTATTAAAATTCCATCTTCAACGTATTCTTTTTTCTTGCCTACTTCAATTGTTAAAATGACAATTTTTCTGCCTGGATTTTCATTCTTTAGCTTTAAGATTGTATTTTTGGCAAAAGAAGACACAGCGCATACGCCCTTACTGTATATCTCATTCCTTTTTGGATAGGCAGAAATAACGAGTAAAGAATCCTTAGTATTAAACTGTTGAATAATATTTTTTCTCATATTTACTAAATAACACACATTTCGATTAGGAAATGTGTGTTATTGTTAGCATTTAGTTGTCCTTAATTACATAAAGGAAGAACTAATACACCAGGTTGCTCTTTTGCTTCTCTTTTAGTTGTTTGTCTTAAGAGTTGATAGAATAAAGCTTCTCTATCTCCTTTTCCTGCTTTATATGCAGTAACACCTTTTGCGTGTAAACCGCCTGGTAACTGTACTGCGACAAAAGCTTGTGCGTCATAACCACTGACTCTATCAATTTTGTTCCATCCGGTTAATACTCCACGTTGTCCAGGAGTAACTGAGTGTTCTCGTCCTGATGGATCTTCTTTTAAGGTTGCGCTACCATCTTTGTTTACCTTCCAGTTTTTGCCTTTTGTTGAGTAATCGTCTCCATCTTTAGTTTTTATACCAAAAAGTCTTGCGGCTTCTTGTGGTGAACTAATTCTTTCAGGATTTACCCATCTGGTTATTTCTTTATCTCCAGGTTTGCAAACTGGAACAACATTCACGTCAGGTTGAGTTACAGCTTCTTTAGCTTTAACTTGTTCTCTGACTTGTCTCCAAAGAGCTTTTTCTTGTCCTTGTGGAGCTCTCCAGAATGTTCCACCATTGATATCTAATTTCTTAGTATCTCTTGGTCTTGCAACGAATGTTTGAGCTTGGTGTTCACCATTTTTCTTGATTTTAATCCAACCTTCAACAACAGCACCATTTGCTTTTACTCTGTGTACTTTTCCTGATGCATCAGGTTTTAATGTAGCACCACCATATTCATTAACAAACCAGTGTTCTGGATTTTGTGAATAGGCATCTCCATCTCCTCCAAACAAGCTTGCTGCTTGCTCTGCTGATTCAACTCTAATTGGTTGAACATATTGAGCTTCAACTGCTGCTGGTTTAACTCCTACTTCTCCTTGGAAAAGAGTAACAGGTGAGTTAAGAGATGGCATTTTTCCTTCAACTACAATTGCTGAAGGTCTATTCTCAACATTAGCAACTGCTGCTGATCCAGTTAAAGCAGACATTAATTCTGCCGTAGCTAATACTGCGCTAGTTGCGCCTGCTGTTCTTCTAATATGTCTATTTCCTTCTTTTGTGTTATTTGCCATTATTTCTCACCTCCTATTTTTAAAGATTGTTTTGATCGTCTTCTAATTAATAGTCCACCTAAGGCTGCTGGAATAATAAGGGCTAGGGAAGCCATTTCAGGTCCTGTTGCAGGAGTGGTTGTAAGTTCTGGGGCTGCCATAACTTTTAATCCACCTTTAGTAGTTGTTGATGTACTTGATGTTTCCTTAGCTGCTAAAACATCTTTTTGGATACAGAATTGAGATGAAGTTCTATTTACTGCTCCAGATGAATCTGTACCAATTGCTTTATTTATTTGGCAAATTACACCTGAATCGTTAGGTAGGTCATTGGTATTTGCGATCTTACCTACTATAGTATATGTTGCTTCTTGTCCTTCACTTAGTCCTGATACGCTAAAGACTAGGGTATTGGTTTTAGAATTAAAGTTACCAGGTCCTGAAACAAAACTTAAATATTTAGGGAAGATATCTGCAATTGTGATATTTGGAACTCTTTTTGTTCCTGTATTTTTAACAGTTACTTGAAAAGTTACGTTTTGGCTAGCAGCATACTTAGGATCATTTATAGAAAGATTGTTAACAAAATCTCCGCCACCCTTACCTGGTTTTTGAACGAATTTTTGAAGAGAAAAAGAGTATTCTGGGCAAGATTGTCCGCCACCATATATTGGTGTGCATCCTGCAGCAAGTGTATTTTCTGCCTTAAAGCTAAATAAGAATAATGATAGGACAAAAATTGTAAGTAATTTTTTCATTTATTTATATTAATTTATAAAACAGCTATTACAACCTTTTTAGAGTAATAGTTTTTAAGATGGGCGGATTATATCAATTATTATAAGATATGTCAATTTTATAAGACTTCGTATTAAATAAAGAGTATAAGATAGTAGAAATAATAGGGCTTGACAACTATTAATTTCTAAGCCTATAAATAGATAAGGTCAGAATTTATTGATGAATGTTTTCTTTTTATTATCAGTTTTAGTAGC
>JBBTVW010000043.1:0-9049 GCA_038063075.1 Patescibacteria group bacterium
AATTCTGCAAAACTATGGCAAACTTTGGGAAGCTTTAATTCCTCAATAG
The DNA here is from genome assembly GCA_038063075.1 of Patescibacteria group bacterium. Taxonomy (GTDB): domain Bacteria; phylum Patescibacteriota; class Microgenomatia; order Levybacterales; family UBA12049; genus JACQHJ01. The sequence continues at coordinate 50 of JBBTVW010000043.1, forward strand.
TTGGAATAATAGGACGCAAAAATCTAAATGCACCTGACAATACACCTCTTTGGAAATAAAGATTTGTTCTAAATCTACCTAAGTCTCCATATGCACCTCCACCAAAACCAAAAGAAAAATCAAGCTCTTTATTGTTTAATAAAAGTTGTTTTTGATCAGGCTTTAGGAGAGAAAATATCATTTGCTCCATAATTTCAGGAGTCAAAATAGAATAACTTGTTAAATACTTTAAAACTCCATCAACCCTTATTGCAGGATGCATGCCTGGCAAAAGATGTAAATCTGATGCATTATTTTTTATTGTTTCGTCTAATAATATCTTTATTTCCATATCTACTCCTGTGCAACCCTAAGAACCTCCTCTATGGTAGTAACTCCTTGCAATACCTTTAAGTATCCATCTTGCTTCATGGTTATCATTCCCTCGGCAATTGCTTGTTTTTCAATAGCACCACTATCTGCATGTTGTAATATTAAACTACCTATTTTTTCGGTAATTGGTAAAGTTTCAAAAATACCAACTCTTCCAATATAGCCAGAACTACCACAATCTTCACAACCTGTTCCTTTATATAGCTTAACATCATTTACATTTGGAGGAAAATATTTACCAAGTGCTACTTTCATTTCCTCAACTAATTGAGGTGGGGGAGAATAAGACACTTTACAATGAGAACAGATTTTTCGAACTATTCTTTGCGCAAGGACTGCTGTCATTGTTGAACCAAGCAAGAAAGTTTCAGCACCAAGATCTAATAAACGAGGGAGTGCTCCTGCAGCTGAAGAAGTATGCAAAGTAGAAAATACTAAATGTCCTGTAAGAGCAGCCTGAATAGCAAGCTCTGTTGTTTCTTTGTCTCTAATTTCTCCAACCAATATTATGTTGGGATCTTGCCTTAAAAAAGACCTTAGTCCATCTGCAAATGTTAAGCCTACAGCAGGATTAATTTGAACCTGATTAATACCTGCAATTTGATACTCAACTGGATCTTCCAAGGTTGATATGTTTACTTTTGTTGTATTTAACTTTGATAAAACAGAATAAAGAGTTGTAGTTTTTCCACTTCCAGTAGGTCCGCAGACTATAATTATTCCATGAGGTCTTAAGATTGCTGTTTCTAATACTTTTTCTGAAAATCCTCCAAGACCCAGTTCATGAAGTGTAGGGATTCCACCAGTTTTTCTAAGAAGCCTCATTACTATTTTTTCTCCAAAAACAGTAGGCAGAACTGAGATACGAAGATCAACTTCTTTATCATCTATTTTAAAATTAAAACGTCCATCTTGAGGCGTTCTATGTTCATCAATCTTCATTTCAGCTAAAATCTTTATTCTTGAAATAACCGCTTCTTGAACAACCTTAGGAAGAGAAAGCCTATCATATAAAATACCGTCAATTCTATATCTAACTCTGACTCTGTCTTCTTGGGGTTCAATATGAATATCAGAAGCTCTACTGGTCACAGCGTATTCTAAAATTGTTGAAACAATTTTTGCAATTGGTGCTTCCTTTATAATTTGAGCAATCTGGTCTGTATCAACTGTTTTAATTTTTGTTTGAGCATCTGTTTCTTTAAGAGCAGCTCCAACATCTCCAACTAATTCCTGCCTGTATTGCTGATTAATTTCTTTTACTACCTCTGTGGGACTTGCTGCAAATGATTTAATATTTAAGCCTGTTTTTTCTCTAACAAAAGTTATTGCTTCAAGATCAACTGGATTTCCCATGGCAACTGATAATGTTTTTGTAATTTCATCATATGCAAAAGGAATAAGCGAAAATCTTTCCGCAACCGCTCTTGGCACATAACCCAAAGCTTGAGGAGAAAATGAAGCATTTGTCACATCAACAAAAGGGATTCCTAAAAGAGTAGCTTTAGCCTGAGCAAGCTTTGTTTCAGGAACTATTTCTAAAGACTCAATAACACTTTCTTCAGAAACTCCTTTACTTGCACTTTTAACCTTAATATCATCATATTGACTTTTATTTAATAGTTTTTGTGAAAATAAAATGTCAGCAAGAGATTGATTTACCGAATCAGCTTGTAGGTTTTCTATAGGAGGACTATCTACTTTTTGCGTAGCTTGAGTTGGATTTTGATTTATTTGTGTTGGTGTATTTGGCTGATCGGGCATTACTATAATAGTAGGCTAAAATATGATATAAAGTCAACAAGAATTGGATAAATTTTTATGCAAAGTTTTATTATCATTTCAAAAGACATACAAAAGGCAAAAGAGAGAATAGAAATAATGGCAAAAGAGAGAAAGATTTCTAAATTTGATATCTTTTCTTTGCAAACTGAAAAAACAGTTGGAATTGCCGACATTAGAGGACTTTCAAAACAAATCTTTCTAAAACCAATACAAGGAGAACAAAAGATCGTTGTCTTGGAAGCTTTCTTTGGTATAAGTATTGATGCCCAAAATGCTTTTCTAAAAGTCTTGGAAGAGCCACCATTCTCAACTACAATAATTATTGTTGCAAGCTCAAACTTTTTCCTCCCAACAATTCTTTCTCGCTGCGTGCTAATTGAACTTGATAAAGAAATATCAATTGACAAAAAAGAGGAAGAAGAAATTTTAAAAATAATAAGTAGCTTAGAAGAAATGGAAGTAGGAGAAAGACTAAAAACTGCTCAAAACTTATCTAAGGATAAACAACAAGCACTTATTTTTTTAGAAAAATTAATAATCATTACAAGAAACGAAATGGTTAAAAAAGGAGATACAAGTCTAAGTCAAAAATTAAAAGTTTTACAAAAATACTATAAAGAACTAAAACAATCAAACGTTAACCTTAGGCTCTCATTAGAAAATTTATTTTTAGAAATATAAATTATAAATATCATTGACAATAAAAACATCTCTACATACAATCCACAAGAGTAAATGTCAGCAGAACGAGTAGAATTTTTATCTCAGCCAGTAACAACAGAGGCTGTATTAGCTACAAAAATGGATTTTTCTGGAACATCTTTTACTCTTATTAAAACTTCAATGTCACATATGGGAGGCTTTTATAGAACCAGCACTTTTAGGCTTGAAACAAAACCCGATAAAAAACCATTAGACATAGATTTATCTGATAATTTAACTTCTATGGAAAATGATCTTACAAAACAAAGGCAAATTGCAGAAAAAGTACAATATCTTTATGCTAGCCTTGCGGGAGTAGCAGGACTTGGAGCAGTTTTTGCTTTACTTGCAAGTAATCTTAGAGACGCTCCGCAAATGGTTTTAGCAGTTGGGCTTACTGCTACTGCTAGCTTATTTTATAGAAAACTGGATAGAGCCCTAGATATATCTACTAAATCTAGTGATAAATTAAACTTTTTAACTCGAGTAAGACCTTAACAAGAAAGCAATTTTCTTTTAAATTATTTTTTGCTATAATCTCCCCTTATGTCAAAAGAGAGAAAAAGAGGCCAAAAACCTAAGAGCATAAGAACTGGCAACAGTTTTTTAGATGCAATGAATAGATACGCAGAAATAGCAAAGGCTCAAAAAGACCAAGCTCTTGCAAACCCAAACCTAACTGATGCAGAGAAACAAGAAGTAGTTGCTAAAGCTGATACACAAATTGGCGTTGCGCTTAATAGATCTGTTAGAGTAATTTTAGATGCAAGTTCTCAAGTAAATAATAGGGGAGTTCGTAACTAAATGGAAATTCTTAACCCAATTAAGCAAAGACTCGAACAAAGAGCAGCTTTAAAAGGCGCAATGAGAGCTGTTGATTTATATGCTGCCTCATTACCAAGAGACATGAAAGCACAAATGAAAAGAGACATCAGAGGTCAGTACCAAGCTTCTAAAAGAAGAGATCATCTAAGAGTAATAAAATAAATTAACCTCTAGAATTCCTTGCATTTATTTGCTAAACTAGTTTAGTAATGGCTACAAAATCTTCGGATTATTCAGCAGCGCAAATCCAAGTTCTAGAAGGACTTGAACCGGTTAGGAAAAGACCGGGAATGTACATTGGTTCTACTGATGTAATAGGTCTTCACGAATCTTTAAGAGAAATAATTGATAACAGTGTTGACGAAGCACTTGCTGGTTTTGCTAAAAATGTTTGGATTGTTTTAAATGACGATGGATCTGCAACAGTTGCTGATGATGGAAGAGGAATTCCTGTTGATATTGTAAAAAACTACAAAAAATCAGGACTTGAAATTGTTATGACAAAGCTTCACGCAGGAGGAAAATTTGGAGGAAGCGCATATAAAATTTCAGGTGGACTTCATGGAGTTGGAGCATCAGTTGTAAATGCATTGTCTGAATGGCTTTTTGCAGAGGTTACTAGAGATGGCAAAATCTATACCCAAGAATATAGTAGAGGAAAAGTAATGTCTGAACTAAAAACAGTAACTACATCAAAACTTAGTCATGATTTTGTTCATGGAAGACATAGCGGAACTTTAGTTACATTTTTACCTGACAAAGAAATATTTCAAGAAACAAATTTTGATTTTGACACAGTTAAAAAAGCAATTAGGGAAAGGGCATATCTTGTTCCTGGTTTATATTTCCATTTACAAGATCACAGAAAAAATCAAGAAAAAGAAATTAATTTCTACTTTGAAGGTGGAATCACAGCTTTAGTTTCTAAAATAAACGAGAACAAAGAAAAAATTCATAATGTCATAACTATTCATAAAACAGACGGTGATGTCGATGTTGAAGTAGCACTTCAATATAATGATGGTTACGCAGAAAATGTTGAATCATATGTTAACGTTATCAACACCGTAAACGGAGGAACACATCTAACTGGTTTTAGAATGGCACTAACCAGAGCAATCAATGATTATGGAAAAAAGATTGGTAGCTTTAAAGAAGAAGAAGATTCTATAACAGGCGATGATACAAAAGAAGGCTTAACAGCAGTTGTTTACGTAAAAATGCCACAAGATAGAATTCAGTTTGAAGGACAAACAAAAGGAAAACTTGGAAATGCTGAAATCCAACCAGTAGTACAATCAATTGTTAAAGAAGGTCTTACCACATATTTTGAAGAAAACCCACAAGATGGAAGAAGAATACTTGAAAAAGTATATCTAGCAGCAAAAGCTAGACTTGCCGCAAAAGCAGCTAAAGAAGCAATTCTTCGAAAAGGAGCCCTTGAAGGATCAACTTTACCTGGAAAGCTTGCTGATTGTCAAGAAAAAGACCCATCAATTTCAGAAATATTCCTTGTGGAAGGCGACTCAGCTGGTGGAAGTGCTAAGGGCGGAAGAGACAGAAAGTTCCAAGCAATTCTTCCATTAAAAGGAAAAATATTAAATACTGAAAGAGCAAGGCTTGATAAAATTATCGAACATGAAGAAGTTAAGAATTTAATCATTGCTCTTGGCATGGGAATAGGGGAGACGATTAAGTTTGAAAAACTAAGATACCATAGGATTATCATTATGACTGATGCAGACGTTGACGGAGAACATATTGAGACATTAATTTTGACATTTTTCTATCGCCACATGCCAGAAATTATTAGACAAGGATACTTATATATTGCTATGCCTCCTCTATATAAAGTCTCTGCAGGAAAAGATGCAAAATATGCATATAGCGATGATGAAAAAGATCAAATGATAAAAGATATTCAAAAAGTTAATACAAAAAATGTAATTAATATTCAACGCTACAAGGGTCTTGGAGAAATGAATCCACAACAACTTTGGGAAACAACAATGGATCCAGAAAACAGAATATTAAAACAAGTTAGAATTGATGATGCAGAAGAAGCAGATGCAGTTTTTACAATGTTAATGGGTGATGAAGTACCACCAAGAAAATTCTTTATTCAATCAAATGCAAAACAGGCAACGCTGGATGTCTAACCTCTAAATATCTTCTTTTGGTATAATTAGTTCATGAAATTAATTTTTCTATATGGTCCTCCAGCATCTGGCAAATATACCATTGCAAAAGTTCTTGCAGAAAAATTGGGATATAAGCTTTTTCATAACCACTTAACAGTCGATTTAGCAAAAGGGGTATTTGATTATGGGACAAAAGCTTTCTGGGAATTGGTACACAAAACTAGATTAGACATTTTTGAAAAAGCTGCTAAAGAAAATATTTCAGGTATGATTTTTACCTATGTCTATGAAAAAGATAATGATGATAGTTTTGTAAAACAGGCTTTAGAAAAAATTAATTCAAATGGCGGAGAAATAATTTTTATACAAATTTACTGCAATAAAAAAACACTTCTAAAAAGAGTAAAAGAGGATTCTAGGAAACAGTTTCAGAAAGTAAAAACAGAAGAAGGACTCTTGGAAATGTTAAGTCACGGGGATTTATTTTCAGAAATTCCCTTTGTGGAAAATAATATTATAGATAATACTAATTTAACAGTAGAAAAGACTGTTCAAAAAGTTCTTACACTTATAAAATAATCGTGTATTTTTTATATAACTATGCTAAGAATGTTTAAAGATCCAATTCTTCAAAAACTATATAAAAAATATGGTCCTCACAAATTTGAAGATAGAAGTGAGAAGTTATTAGAGGAATTAATTGAATCAGTTATTTCTCAACAACTATCAAATAAAGCCGCAGCTACTATATATAGTAGGTTTTTAAAACTTTTTAATAATAAGTTTCCTTCAATAAAACAAATACTAGATACTGATTTAGAAATATTAAGAAGTGCAGGCATGAGCTATTCAAAAGGACAATATATTAAAAACATTGCAAAAGCATTTGAGGATAAATTAATTGAAGTAGATAAAATTAAGAAAATGACTGATGATAAAGTTATTGAAAACTTAACTAAAATAAAAGGGGTAGGAAAGTGGACTGCGGAAATGACCCTTATCTTTACATTAAAAAGGGAAGACGTATTTTCTATTGGTGACGCTGGACTTAGAAAAGCAATAAAGAAATTATATAATTTAGAGAGAGATTCTGATATCTTAAAATTAACAGAAGAATGGAAACCAAAAAGAAGTTTTGCATCTTGGTATTTATGGAGGAGTTTAGAAAATGATTAAAGTAATTGCATTTGATTATGCCGATGTTATAGCTCCTTCCCCCGTTGCAAAATGGTTAAGGGAAAATATGACACCAAATCACAAAATGTATCTTTATTATCAAAAACACAGTAAAGGCTGGGATATTGGAGAATCGAACCGACAAAAAGTTTATGAAGTTTTATACAAAGTGACAGGTGTCCCAACTCACAAAATCTGGGAGAAGTTTTACAAAAACTATATTGCAGATAAACAAATTGTTGAACTAATTAAAAAAATCAAAAAGGATTACAAAATAATTTTGTTCTCAAATTTTGTTGGTGAAATACTTAGGGAACTTTTAGAAAAAGATAATATAGCAAAGCTTTTTGATGAAATAATAATTTCTTCAGAACACAAAATGCAAAAGCCCAACACAGATTTTTTTAATATCTTAATAGAAAAAAGCGGAGTAGAAAAATATGAAATTCTTTTTATCGATGACAGAATCATTAACATAGAAGGAGCTCAAAGGATGGGAATCAATGCTATTCAGTTTAAGGGTGTAAAGGATTTAATTAAAGAAATGCAAAAGTTTGACGTTAAGCCTTAAAAAACAAAATTACTTCTTGACACAAGTTAAAAAATACCATATATTTAGAGCGTAATGGCAATCCTCGCCACTACTACTGTTGTCCTCGACAGGTTTTCAGAAAACCACCACTTTTGCAAACAATTTTTTGTTTTCCCTTTCTTTAAAACTAAACAGATAAGCCTAAAAAGAAAGGAGGTGAAAAATATGGGATGCGAATATGAACCAAGCGAAACTCATTTAAGACGAATGAGAATAATCGAAAGCTCAGTTAGATTAAGACATGAAATTAGATCAATGGGACTAGGTGACTTTCATGTTGAAGATCTTGGTCCAATACTCAGAGTTATGCACGATTTTCAAGGTGATTCAATGTTAAATGATGTCCGAGAATCTGACATAACTCAATTATCTCAAAGGATGGGGGAAATAAAACAAGCGGCACTAACCAAAGAAATAGGTAGCCGCAGATAAAAATAGTTTCCGTTGCCGGCACGGGAAATATTTCAAAGATAGTCTTGAAATCTAAGTAAAACTTCTTTATAATAATTTAGTTCTTATGGATTTATCTTTTATTTTTGCAAATAGATTATTAATTGTTTTGGCAAGTGCTATTCTTGCTATTATCTACGGAGTCTTCCTTACCTACAGAGTTTTATCCAGTCCAAAAGGCGATAAGAAAATGAATGATATTTCAGATGCAATCTCTGAAGGCGCATCTGCATACATGAAAAGGCAATATACTGTAATAGCAGTTATTGGAGTTATCATCCTTGGCATTCTTTATTATTTTCTTGGTATAAATGATGCAATTGGTTTTGCTATTGGTGCGGTTCTTAGTACAGTTGCTGGAGTTGTTGGAATGAGTGTAGCTGTAAGAAGCAATATTAGAACAGCTCAGGCTGCAAAAATAGGTCTTCCAAGCGCATTCTCTATGGCATTTAGAGGTGGGGCAGTTACTGGACTTATGGTAGCTGGACTTGCACTTTTATCAGTTGTTGGATTTTATTGGTATTTAGAAAACTATGCTAATGGCAACCTTAATCCATTAATTGCTCTTGGTTTTGGAGGAAGCTTAATTTCTGTTTTTGCAAGACTAGGTGGAGGAATCTTTACAAAGTCTGCTGACGTTGGAACAGATATGGTAGGAAAAATTGAAAAAGGAATTCCAGAAGATGACCCAAGAAATCCAGGGGTTATTGCTGATTTGGTAGGAGATAATGTTGGCGATGATGCTGGAATGGCAGCAGACCTTTTTGAAACATATGTAATTACTGCAGTTGCAGCAATGATTTTAGGAGAATTACTATTCCCAAACAACCAAGCTGTACTATTTTTCCCAATGTTAATCGGAGCAATTTCAATTGTTGCAAGTATTATTGGAACTTGGTTTGTAAAAGTATCAGGCAATGGAATTATGAGAGCTCTTTATATTGGACTAGGAGTAGC
>JBBTVW010000044.1:0-11910 GCA_038063075.1 Patescibacteria group bacterium
CATTATCAATGAGATTTGCAACTTTAATGCCAAGCTCTACGGCATAATTTGTTCCCCGGTCCCAAGGATAAACCTGTTCTATATTTGCAAGATACACATTTTTAAGAGGAGTAATAAACGAAGGAAGAATCTTTGAGTAATTAATTGGAATAATAGGTTGCGCAAATGGAGCTTTAAAAAGCTCATAACCAATAATATTTTTTGAATAATTGGGATTAATCTTTTTTAAGTAACTATCAAATAATTTTAACATCTCGTCTTTGTTAATTGAAAAATATAAATCATTAGGCTCCCTATAATTACCTAAGTATAAAAGATGCTCATTGTTATAGTTTTTTTTATCCATGAAATTTGTGTGCTCAACGATTGCCATTACAGGCGCTTTTTTATCACAAACGCTTAACCAATAAGTGCCATCTTGGAAAAATGGTTTTTTTAATCTTAAGACTAAGTTGGTTGCCCCAATACCTTTTAGTTTTCCAAGGGTATTTTTATATTCTTTTGGAAGTTGGGGAGCAATTTTTAGAAAAAGAAAAGAAGGAGTAGTAACAATAATTTTATCAAAAGATTCATCTTTCACTTTTCCGTCTTTGTATTTTATTTTTAATGTTACATTTTTTTCGTTTGTTAAGTTTAATATTTCTGATTCAAAAAATACTTGTCCACCATTTTTTCTAATTTTAGAAACTACAGCGTTTGCAAATTCTAAAAATCCTTTTGTTGGATAGGCTAAGTCTGGAGTCCTTTTTTTTATCCTTGCCCAAAACCATGCTAGGGATACATTACTAGCATATTTACCAAATTTATTTACAAATTGAGGTTCCCAAATCATTTCATAAGGTTTTCTTCCCATAAGTTTAGGTAGAAAGACTACCGCGTTATATTTCTCAAGCATTTTCCAGAATGGATTAAATCTAAATAGTCCAACGACAATTCCCATTCTAATTCTGTTTATGATTGAAAAAAGTGGAAATTTTAATACAGAGATAGGTGAATCAAATTGATATAATTTATCGTTTATAAATACTGATGTCTTTGGTCTTTTAATTACAACAGGGTAGTTAATTTCTTTAGCAAGATTTAAAACGCTATGGTCGTTTGTAAACCAATGATGATAGTGTTTTTCCAAAGACCAATTCCAAACTTTTTCTTTATAGCCAATAGCAAGTCCGCCTGGGTTTGGGTCTTTTTCAAAAATATATACCTCGTGCCCTTTTTTTGTTAATTTAAAACCTGCTCCAAGACCAGTAAAGCCTGCGCCAATAATTGCTATCTTCATATTGAAATCGTTCCTCTTGAAACTAAAAGAAGTAACCCACCTATTAATGTAATTAATAAACCAATTACGCCAGCGGTAATTATAGTAGCATTACCAGTTGGTGGTAAAGGGGTAGTTGGTGTTGGGGTAAATTCGGTGCTTGTAATGCTAGGAGAAGTTGTTGGGCTTTCTGTGACAATTGTAGTCACTTCAGTTGTGGGTTCTGGTGTAGTTGTAATAGAGGGAGTTATATTTTTAATTGTTGGAGTTGAGGTTGGTGACTTTGTTGGCGTAGGAGAGCCATTTGCTCCTGCTATTTGATTTCCCGAAGCATAAACAATAAAAGATTGAGTAATTGTTTTTGTATTTCCAGCTGCATCTTTTGTGGTTATTGTAATTGTATGATTTCCAGGGGAAAGTTGGGTAGTTGGTCTATATTTCCAGTTTCCATTAGCATCAGCAGTTACAGTTGCCTTTATCTCTTCCTCTGAATTAATTGTAATTTCTACAGTTTCATTTGCTGGAGCTGTTCCTTTAAACTCAGGCTGTTGATCACTAAATCCTTGCTCCTTTTCTGGGGTTAATATTTGAGGACTTTTTTTTGTAGGCTCATTTGATACTTGATTACTACTAAAAGAAGGAAATCCTTCTAAGGTTGCCGAGCCACTTGCTTTAGGTTGTCTATTAAAAGTGAAGTCATAATTATTAGAAAGAGTAATTGTTGGCACTGGTTCAATTTGTTCTGAAAAAAGTGTAGCATTTGAAACTAAGTCTTCACCAATGGCTAACAATTTTAACAATTTCCCCTTTTCTAGTTTTAAATAAGAAGATAATTCAGTTGTTCTTAGTGAATTTAAGGGAAGTAAGAAAGTTCCGTCATCTCGAATTAAAGTTGAAATTATTTGTGAACCCTCAGTTGTTAGATAAACAATTGATTCAGTGGGTGCTTTACCACTTGGTAATATTATTTTACCGCTCATTGGATTTTGTACTAATGGCGTATCGTCTATAGTTCTTCCTGTTATGACCTCAAAAGGATTTGAGTTATTTAAATAAGTATCTTGACCACTAATGATAGAAAAATAATAAGTTTTTTCAGGATCCAGATTTCTTACGGTAATATTATGCAATTTATGTGGTAAAATTTTACCTGAATTTTGATCTCTATCATCAAGTGCAGATTGTTCTAGTCTTACACTATCCCCAAAACTTAGAGCACCAGTAACTAAATCTTGGGTAGTATAAGTTACAGTAAATGAAGTATCTGTAATATTACTTATTCTTATATCTTTGGGTTCGTGTCCAGGCCCTGCTCTTATTGAAAATAATCCACCTTGTCTAACTAAATAAGTTGTTACCCCAAGGCCTACAATTATAAGGATCATGCCTAGTAAGGTTGGTATTCGTTTATTCCAAAAACTATTTCTCATTGATTATTTTCATCGCCTCCTAAAGACTGTTGTGTTGCGCTAGAAGTGCCAAGATCAGAAGGAGTGATAGTTGGCGTAGGTATTTCTTGATCGTCTGTTGTATTAGCTTGTGTTGTTAAATCCTGCTCGTTTTGTGAGTCAATTGTATATATTGGATTAATAACTTGTCTTTTTTTAAGATCTTCGATAGTTTTTAAATCAAAATCTGGATCAATGTATAAAATCTGCATATTTACATCTTTTGGAATAGTAGAATTTATATAACTATGATAAACGTTAAAAACTACCCATAAGAGTACCACAATGAAGGTAGGAATTAGCAATAATAAAATATCTTTTCTTTTCATTTAGTTTTTATAAAATGCATGTCCTTGTATATTAAATTGCAAAGAGTTATCTGTTGAAGATGTACTAATATTTATACTTTTAATATCTGTAATCCTTTGCATAGTGCTAATCTTTTTTAAGAAATTTGCCATGGCTTGAAAGTCTCCCGTAGATGTTAAGTCAAAATTAAATGAATAAAATTTTCCTCGAGTAATCTCGACAATATTTGATGCTTGAATCGTTACAAGTTGTAATCCTGAGTCATTTAAGATCGATTGTATTTGCCCAGTAAGTTTTGGCGCTTGAGGAGTTTTTGGAATAGCCTCGTAAACCATAGGAAGATCGTTTTGTATATTATTATATTTTGTTTGTAGAACAGAAAGACTATTAATCTTTTTCTCAAGTTTCTCAGCCACAAATTTTGCATCATCAAGTTGTTTTTGTAAATTAGCGATTGTTGAAAGTGTTGGATTTATGGCAAATATTGCTAAAATAATTATTGCAATTAAGGTAAGTACGACAGTAGTAAACTTTTGAGTCTTTTGCTTTTTAAAATCTGGCATCAGCTCTAAATACTTACTGTATTTATCTTTGTTTACCTTATTAAATAATTTATTAATAGTTAATTTCATATTCATTTGGTATTGGTTTTAATTCTGCAGAAATGCCAATTACAATAATAGCGCTACTTGTTTTCGTTTCAATTTTATCTATGCTTACAGAATCTATTTGAGAATATGACTTAAGAGCATTAGTAAAATTACTAAGAGAAGAAACAGAATCTACAGTTATTTCTATTACTAATCTGTCTGTAGTAAGAGAAATTTTATTAAATGTGATGCCAGTTTTGGTTAGGTCTAATATGTCGTTATAAATTTGAATTCTATTTTTTTCAACTAAAGAGAAATTTGACGCAAGAGATAACCTGTCTTGTAAGTTTCTATATTCATCTTCATTTTTTTTGAATGCACTTACGATTGCTTGTTTTTGCTTTATTTCAGTGTGTAAGTCTACAAGTTGTTGATCAAGCCCAAATCTCCAAAGAAAAGCTCCGAGAGCAACAAGTTCGGTAACAATTATTAAAATTCTTCCAACTCCAAGTGACCAGTTTATTATTCTTTCCAATAAATCACTTTTTTGATCTTTAATTAAATTAATGGAGACAAACTTTTTTGGCATACCAATTTTAGTCTAGGGGAATTTAGCCTGTTTGTCAAAAGAAAAAGTTACTTTTTAGCCTTGGAAGATTTAGTTTTTTGGATTTTTACACTAGGTTTTGCTTTAGGAGTTGTTTTTATAAGCTTTGATAACCTTGATTTTATCCTTGCAACCTTATTTTCATGTAAGAGATTACTTTTAGCATTCTTGTCAGCTAAGATAACTGCTTTTTTTATTGACTCTTGGGTTGGTTTTTTTAGTGCAGCACTTAAAGCCTTTTTAAGGCCTAATTTCAAAACTGAATTTCTTTTTTCTCTAACTTTATCTTTTCTTAACTTTTTCTTTGCTGACTTTATTACTGGCATGGCGATATTTTAGCATGTTATACTGTATAAAACAACATATGCCAAAAGACTTTTTTAAGAAAAGTTTAAATCTTTTATTAAAACAACAAAACAATATTTTATCAGCAGCCATTGTAATAATGGCTACAATTATTTTCTCACAAATACTTGGAATTATTAGATTAAGGCTTCTAGCAAGTATTTTTGGTGCCTCAAATACTTTAGGAGTTTATTTTGCTTCTGCAAAAATGCCTGAATTTTTGTTTCAACTTATTATAGCTGGTGCACTATCTTCAGCCTTTATTCCAGTTTTTTCAGATTACCTTGTTAAAGGAAGAGAAAAAGAAGCCCACAGTATAGCCGCTACTCTTTTAGCACTTAGTTTAATAATTTTTACAGTTTTTTCAATATTAGTGTTTATTTTTGCTCATGGTATTTCTGCAATTTTAGCTCCAGGTTTTAATCCTTCACAGGTTGATTTAATGGCAAGCTTAATGAGAATAATAATTTTTGGTGAAATTATATTTATTATAGGAAGTTTTTTATCTGCAATTTTACAATCTTACAATCATTTTTTTATTCCCGGTATCGCTTCAGCATCATATAATCTTGGAATAATTATAGGTATAGTATTCTTACACCCATTTTTTGGTATTTTTTCTGCAGCTTATGGCGTAATTTTAGGAGCATTAATTTTTGTTTTAATTCAAATTCCTCTTGTTAGAAAATTAAAATTTAATTTTAAACCAAAACTTTCAATTGAGTTTATAAAAAATAGTGCAGTATTAGATGTTTTTAAATTAATTTGGCCAAGAACTCTATCTATTGCCATTTTCCAACTTGGTACGCTCGTAACTTTAACTTTAGTATCTTATCTACAAGATCCTGGTAGAAATTATGTAATATTGGATTTTGCTCAAACATTGGCCTTTGCTCCAGTTGCATTAATAGGCCAATCAATAGCTCAGGCTGCATTTCCAGTTCTTTCTAAAGAAAAAGATAGGCTTGCAGACTTTACAACAACTTTTTTGACAAGTTTTACGCAACTTTTTTATCTAATTCTTCCAGTCTCGGTTCTTATTTTAGTTTTAAGAATACCTTTAGTTAGGCTTGTTTATGGAGCATCAGAGTTTGACTGGGCAGCTACTGTTTTAACTGGAAGAACCTTAGCTTTCTTTAGTATTTCCTTATTCGCTCAAGCACTTGTATATCTAGTATCAAGAGCTTTTTATGCACTTCATGATACAAAAACACCTTTAATTATTGGCGCAACAACAACGTTTCTAATGATCTTTATGGGTGCAATATTTATTTTTATATATCATTTAGGAATTGAAAGTATTGCTTTTGCTTTCTCAATTGCATCTATCTTAAATTTCCTAATTATGTTTATAGCTTTATACTTTAAGGTTGGAGGTTTTCCAAAGAAAGTATTTTTAACAAGTATTTCAAAAATTTTACTTGCTTCATTCTTTACTGCTTTTGCCTTATATATTCCAATAAAGCTTTTGGATCAATTGGTTTTTGATACTACAAAAACAATAAACCTTATTTTATTAACAGGAATATCTAGCTTTGCTGGTCTTTCTCTTTATTTATTTCTTACTTGGTTTTTTAACGTTAAAGAGGCAACTATGTTTATTTTGCTTTTTAAAAGGATAGGAGATTGGAGACAAATTCTTACAAAATCTGAGGAAACAATTGACGGAACCAGACTTAACCCTTAGAATACTCTTTCTATGTCTTACAGAAATATTCGTAACTTTGCCATCATTGCTCACATTGATCATGGAAAATCAACTCTTGCTGATAGATTTTTAGAAATTACAAAAACAATTGCTAAAGATAAGCTTAAAGAGCAGTTTTTGGATCAAAATCCAATTTCAAGAGAAAGGGGTATTACTATAAAGCTTGCTCCAGTTAGAATGCATTACCAATTAGATGGAGAGGAATATATTCTTGATTTGATTGATACCCCAGGCCATATGGATTTTGCCTATGAAGTGTCAAGAACTTTGGCTGCTTGTGAGGGAGCAATACTTTTAGTTGATGCTACAAAGGGAGTTCAAGCACAGACTGTTGCTCATTTCTATGCTGCGCAAAAAGAAAAATTAACACTTATTCCAGTAATCAATAAAATTGATTTAGATAGTGCAAATACAGAAGCAGTAAAAAAAGACTTAGTAGAAATGTTTGGATTTAAGGAAGAAGAAATTCATTATATTAGTGCAAAAACAGGAGAAAACGTTGACCAGCTTTTAAAAGCTGTTGTTAATAAATTACCTATGCCAAAAGTTGCGGAAGCAGAGCCTTTTAAAGCTTTGGTTTTTGATGCAGTATTTGATGAGCATAGGGGCGTAATTATTTTTATAAAAGTAGTTAATGGAAGTGTTAAAAAACATGATCAAATAGAGTTTATACAAAGTAAAACTAAGATAATAGTCTCAGAGGTTGGCTTCTTTTCTCCTAGTTTAGTAGCCAAAGATAGCCTTGATGCGGGCGAAATTGGTTATATTGTGACCGGAGTAAAAGATATTAGACAAACAAGAGTTGGAGATACAATTAAACATATTGGTTTTGAAACAGAGTCTTTGTCCGGATACCAAATTCCACAGCCAATGGTGTTTTTTGGATTATACCCAAAAGCAGCAAATGAATACGTGCATTTAAGAGAAGCTTTAAACAAGCTTTCTTTAAATGATGGCTCACTTAGTGTTGCTAATGAATATTCAGCATTTTTAGGAAGTGGTTTTAGAGTTGGTTTTCTTGGTCTTTTGCACGCTGAAATTGTCAAGGAAAGATTAACCAAAGAGTATATGGTAAATCCTTTATTAACGATGCCAAGAGTTTTATATAAAGAAGAAGACGAGGAGATGCTTGAGCCTTATATGATTTTAAATATATTCGTGCCTTCAAATTATGTTGGAGCAGTTTTAACAGTAGCTCAAAATAAAAGAGGCGTATTACAAGATATCTCTTATCATAAAAGTAATGCAGTTTTAAAATATGAAATGCCTTACTCAATGTTTATAAGAGGTTTAAGCTCAGAGCTTAAAAGTGTTTCTCAGGGATTTGCCAGTATTGATTATCAAATAATGGGATATAAAAAAGCGGATTTGGTAAAAATGGATATTATGATAAATGGAAGTATAGTAGATGTGTTATCAGAGTTAATTTATAGAGATGAAGCTGAATTTGTTGGAAGACAAAGAATAGAAAAATTAAGTGAGAATTTAGATCGTCAACAATTTAAACAAATAATTCAAGCTGCAATTGGAGCAAAAATATTGGCAAGAACTGAAATATCTCCTTATAGAAAAGATGTTTTGGCAAAAATGTCAGGTGGAGACAGAACTAGAAAAGATAAATTATTAGAAGCTCAGAAGAAAGGAAAATCAAGGTTAATTAATGTTTCAAAAGTACAAATTCCCCAAAAAGCACTTCTATCAATGATTGAGAGTTAAAGAGCTAAGAGAAGAATCGCTCCGATAAAGGCTAACATTACTCCAATAGCACCTACTGTAACAAGCTCAGCAGGTCCTGTTGGTGGAAGTGGTGATGGGCTTGCAATTATATTAGTTGGTGATGCCTCGCTGTCTCCTGAAACAGATATAGTAGCTGTACAACTACCTGTATTTTCATTTCCATCCTCGTCTGTAATTGTAGCTTTTGCTTTAAATGTTCCTGAGCTTGCATAAGTATGTGAGGTTAAGACACTAACAGAATTTGTACCTATTCCACCTGCATCAGTTACAGATTGTGTTTCACCATCTCCAAAGTCAAAATTAACCTCAGAGATGGCAATATCAGAGCTTGTTCCTACTGCAGTTAGATTAACAGAGAAGGGTGCAGTACCCGTTGATCCAGGATCTAGAGAAAGACTTGTACATGAAAGGGTCGGTGTTCCAGTTGGGGTAAGTGTAGGAGTATTTGTTGGACTTACATCTCTAGTAGTATCTTCAGTTATAGTTATTGTTTTTGAACAAGTAGCTGCTTCGCTTTCATTGCCTTCATCATCGATCATAACCGCGGTTGCAGTATAAGTACCAGCTGTATCAAATGTATGGCTTGCAGAAGCAGTTGCTCTAGGAGTTCCATAACCGCTAACTCCAGGATCTCCTTTAGCAGGAGTTGAACTGTCTCCATCTCCAAAATCAAGCCTTATGCTTTCAATAGCTCCAGTATCAGTTCCTGATCCTTCAAAGCTAAGAGTATAAGGAGCTTTGCCAGTAGTTGATTTATCTACTGTTATATATGAACAAACAGGGTTACCGCTGACTGTTTGAGATGTGATATTTACAGATCCTGGTGAAGTATTTGAAATAAGATTTGATCCTATTTCATCTGTTCCACCTGTTCCACCAAGGGATAAAAGCTGACTTTGATTACCAAATGTAACTTGGGTAGGAACATCAGGTTCTGTAGGTGCAAGTGCTTTAAAAGTAAGAGTTGCTACTTTAGTTCTTGTTTTTAGTACATTCTGTGGGCTTCCTCCTACAGACATAGCAACTGTTATTGTTCCAACTCCATACTCTGGTCCAATTGGAATACTAGGTGTAAAGCTTGATCCATCAGCTGCCGGCCAAGTGGAAACAGCAAAAGTCCCATCCATTGTTGCAAGCTTTGTTGAGTCATAGCCCATAACAAGTTTTACATATGAAATTTCATTTACATTAGATGGATCAACGTAAACATCAAAGCTTACATTATCTCCAACATTTTTACTTAGTGGTGTAGGTAAAAGAGATAAAGTTGTTGCTGCTTCAGCTGAGGTTTTTGTGCTTTGTTGTAACCCAACAAGATAGACAGTAACAGGTATTGCTACTAAAAGTACAACAATAAAGCCCAGTAAAAGAAGTTTTTTGCCGGATAAAAATGACATAATAAGTTTAACTTTATCGTATAGAAAATGTGGTCTTGTGTCAAGGAAAAGATAATTAAAATATTGACAAAAAAAAATTAGTAGTGTATATTTAAGCAGTCACTTAACGAGAGTGATATTTTTTAGGCAAAATATGACAAAAACAAAGCTAAAACCATTATTTGATAACGTAATAATAAAACCTTTAGAAGCAGAGGAAAAAACTGCTTCTGGAATAATTCTTCCTGAGAACGCAAAAGAAAAACCACAAATTGGAGAAATAATTGCAATTGGTAGTGGTTATGTTACCCAAGATGGAAAAACTCTTCCAATGGTTCTTAAGGTCGGACAAAAAGTATTATACAAAGAATGGGGTGGAGATAGAACCAAAGTTGAAGGAATAGAATATATAATAGTAAAACAGCCAGATGTATTGGCGATTGTAGAATAATAATATGGCAAAACAAATTTTATACGGAGAAGAAGCAAGAAAAAGATTACAAAGTGGTGTTGACCAGCTAGCTAAAGCTGTTGCAACAACTCTTGGTCCAAAAGGAAGAAACGTTGCCCTTGATAAAAAATGGGGCGCTCCAGCTGTCATTCATGATGGAGTAACAGTTGCAAAAGAAATTGAACTTAAAGATCCATTTGAAAACATGGGAGCCCAACTTGTAAAAGAAGCATCTTCTAAAACTGCAGATGTTGCAGGAGATGGAACCACAACAGCAACAGTGCTTGCCCAGTCAATAGTTGATGAAGGAATAAAAAATATTACTGCAGGAACAAACCCAATGTTACTTAAAAAAGGACTTGAAGAAGCAAGTAATGCAGTAGTTGAGTTTATTAAATCAAAAGCAAAGACGATTAATATTAAAAACGATTCTGAAATTTCTCAAGTTGCAACAATCTCAGCAGGTGATGAGGTAATTGGAAAAATGGTAGCAGAAGCGCTGCAAAGAGTTGGTAAAGATGGTGTTGTTTCAGTCGAAGAAGGACGAGGGTTAACAACAGAAATAGAATATAAAGAAGGAATGGAATTTGATAAAGGCTATGCAAGTGCTTATTTTGTAACAAATCCAGACAGGATGGAGTCAGAAGTTGAAGATCCTTATATTTTAATTACTGATAAAAAGCTATCAAATCTTTCGGAGTTTGTTCCATTTTTAGAAAATGTAGTTAAGGTTTCAAAAAACCTTGTAATTATTGCTGATGATGTTGAGGGTGAAGTATTAGCCCTTCTTGTTGTAAATAAACTAAAGGGTGTTTTAAATACAGTTGCTATAAAAGCTCCAGGATTTGGAGACAGAAGAAAAGAAATGTTAGAAGATATTGCTATCCTTACAGGTGGAACAGTAGTAAGTGATGATACAGGAAGAAAGTTTGATAGTGTAACTATTGAAGATTGTGGAAGAGCAGATAAGGTTTGGTCAGATAAAGAGATAACAAGAATAATTGGTGGAAAAGGAAGCAAGGCAGCGCTTTTAGCAAGAGTAACACAAATTAAAAAAGCAATTGAAACTTCTACCTCAGAATTTGATAAAGAAAAACTTCAAGAAAGATTGGCAAAGTTAGCAGGAGGAGTTGCAGTAATAAATGTAGGAGCCGCAACAGAAGTTGAGATGAAGGAGAAAAAGGAAAGGGTAATAGATGCAGTAGCAGCCACAAAAGCAGCTTTAGAAGAAGGAGTTGTTTCGGGTGGAGGAGTTGTTCTTCTTGAGGCTATCAAGGTTTTAGAGCCTAAATTGCTAAAAAATATTCCAGGAGATAGTGATCAAGCAACAGGAGTAAGTATTTTAAGAAAAGCACTAGAGGCTCCAACAAGAAAACTAGCGGAAAACGCTGGAATAAATGGAGATGTAGTTGTTGATAATATTGCAAAACAACAAAGTGGATTTGGATTTAATGTTTTAACAAATACTTATGTAGACATGATTAAAGAGGGAATTATTGATCCTGCAAAAGTTACTAGAAGTGCAGTTGAAAACGCAGTATCTGTTGCAGTAATGATTTTAACAACAGAAAGTTTGATTACAGATATTCCAGAAGAGAAAAAAGAAATGCCAGGAATGCCTCCAGGCGGAATGGACTACTAAGTCATAAAAATCGCAATTAATGCGGTTTTTTTATTTGACCTTTTAAGATATAATAAACCACATGAGAAAAATACTCTTTGTAGTTCTCTGTTTTTTAATTTCCTTATTAATTTTTGGACTAGTTGTTTATCTTTTAGGTCAGCGTCCTGAAAAAGGAGCTTTACAAGTAACCTCATCTGTTAAAGCACAGGTTTTAATTGACGGAAAACTTTTTGGAGAAACCCCACTTTGTCTGTGTGAGGCAAAAGATATGCTAAGCACAGGAGAATATACAGTTAGAATTATTCCTAAAGAAGGAGGTTTTGAGCCCTTCCAAAGAAAAATAACAATAAATCCTAAAGTTTTAACAGTGGTTGATAGAAGTTTTTCTCAAACTGCGCTTTCTCAAGCAAGTGTTATTAGTCTTACCAAAGTTGAAGATAGTAAAGATGCACAAATT
>JBBTVW010000045.1:0-17257 GCA_038063075.1 Patescibacteria group bacterium
TAAAGGTAAAACTACATTTTTCCCTATTATGCTTTCGTATCTTTTGTCTTTAGGATTAACAGCAACTGCCGTGTCCCCGAGCATAGTTTCTGGTCTTGTTGTAGCAACAGTTATAAATTCTTTTGTATCTTTAACTGCGTATTTAATAAAATAAAGAACTGAATCTTTTTCCTGATAAACTACTTCTAAATCAGAAAAACTTGTTCCATCGTACGTGCAATAATTAACTAATCTCTCTGCTCTATAAACTAAATCATCATCATAAAGTTTTTTAAACGTTTTATAAACAATTCGCACGATATCCTTATCCATCGTAAACTTTTTCCTACTCCAATCAAGAGAAAAACCAAGTCTTTTTAGTTGACCTTCCATAATTGGCCTATTGCTTTGAACAAATTCCCAGATCATTTGATACAAAGTTTCCCTATCAAAATCAAACCTAGACTTGCCTTCTTTTTGCAGTTTTTTCTCAAAGACAAATTGCGTTTCAAAACCAGCATGATCGGCACCTGGAACCCATAGGGTTTTATCGCCTAACATTCTATGAAACCTAATTAAAATATCTTCTATCACATACATTGCATGACCAAAGTGAAGTGGTGCATTTGCATTAGGTGGAGGTAAAATTATTGAATATGGTTTTCCTTTAGGATTTACTTCAGGTTTAAAATAACCTTTTTCTTCCCAAAGTTTATAAATTTTCTGCTCTACGTCTTTATGATTATATGCTTTATCCATTAGCTTTGATTTTACTTTGATTCCTAAATTTTATCAAGGTTGACAAGTAGATGATACAGTATGATATAATTCACAGACTATGGCAGGAAATAATTCAGAAAAAGGAATGGGAAGATCTAAGCTAACCCACGTTGATTTACAAACAGGAACCATTAGCGGCGTGCCTTACATTGCAACAGTAAGAGGTTTAGGTAAAAATGGGCTTCCATTTAGAGCTCAGCCTGGACACATGTCTGTAGACAGATTAAATCAAGTAGGAGCAAAGACTAATCCACAAGTAAAAGGTAAATAATATTTTTTAAACCTCAAAAGACAAAATATCCCAAGTAAACACGCTGTTTAAATTATTTTGCCAAGGCAATATTTAACTCAATATCTCTTTTAAGATCTTTTGAAAAAATTATTTTTTTGTCAATTGTTTTTGCCCCATTTGGTAAATTAATTGCAGAAAGACCATCACTAAGGTTTAGGGTGAAAGAGTATGGTATATTCTCAACTCCAGGTTGTTTAAAAATTTTTAAACTATACTCAAAAGAAGGTTTTTTTAGATCAAGTTTTTGTGCTAGTTTATAATTAACTTCAATTGTTTTAAGAGTTTGCGCATCTATATTTACCAAAAAACCATAAATTGTTTTACCATTTTGATCTTCTTTATTTACTTCAAGTCCAGTTGGAGGGACAAAGGTTTTCTTTTCATAAACAATAGGGTCTTTAATTGGCTCTACAATTTTCTGTTCTTTACCATCAATCTTAACTGCAGTCAAAGTTGATCCAAAGGGAGTAATAATTCTTAAGTAATTTTTATAAAAACCGTTCTTTCCTAAAGACTTATTTGCATCATTTTTTATACTTACTTTAACCTGCTCACTTATACTCCCATCATTTGCTATGGTTGAGTTTTGTAAAAGACTTCTTGTAATAAAATAGTTAACTTTGTTTGCCGATAAATTTGCTTCGTTAATCCCAACTATATCATTTACAATTGTCTTATCGCTCTTTCTGTTATCAGTTATAGTTGAGCCAAACCCATTAACAGAGAATAAAGATTGCATTGAAACATCATTAAAGGCAAATATAATATGTTTTTCGTAAATTGATTTTGTTAACGCATTTAAGATGTTTAGATAAGAAATATTTTTTTCTTGAGCAAGTTTTAGATTAATTGAGGCGTATAAAGACCTTAAGAAATCTTTCTTTTTAGTTGATCCAGGGAAAAAGTCTTTTTCTACATAATAGTTTGTTATTGTAAATAAATTATCTGCAGTTATGGTTTCATTGTAATCTAAAACCTTAACAGGACCAATTGCATTGAGTAAATTTTTAACAAAAGAAAGATCAACTCCAATTACTCCATCAACTCTTTGACGCATTTCAGTATTTAAAAATACTGCCGAAGCTATTGCTGACTTTGAAAAATCTACATCGAAGTTACTATCCCTTAAATACCAGTGAACCGATGGAAGATATCTTCTTATAGGAAATGGTGGCTCCACGTGACCTTTTAGCTGACCATCTGCATCGTAAACATCTAGAATTTTAAAATCTTTAACCTTTCCATTATCTACTTTTAAGATTGCAAACGATCCAATGAATCCCCCACCTGGTCTTAACTCCATATTATTTTGCAATAAAACTAAATAAGTTTTTTCTCCGTTAAATCCAATCACCTGTGGCCAAACGTCAATAGTTGATGATGCAAATGAAATTAAATCATTTAGTTTATTATCAATTTCTTTTGGGATAATACCTTGTTTTTTCTCCTTCTGATAAACAACAAGTGCATTTTTAAAATCATCTAATGCTTTCATAAATTCAACTTCACTACCATTTTTTGCTGAGATAATATTTTTTAAGTTTTGAAAACTATTAAGTAAACTTGATGCCGTGTAGGAAACCTCAATTCCTTGATTTATTTTGTCTGACAAAAACAACAAGCTTTTTTCTTGTCCTAATATTTCTGCTTGTCTTTGTAAAAGTACAAAGGATTCTTTTGCCAGATTAAAAAATTTATGTGCACTAACTGCCGATACTTTTGCTCTTGATAAGTCCTGACTTTCGATTGAAGAGATTAAGTCTTTTGCAAAAAAACCACCAATACCTAAAAAGGAAAATGTAAAAATTAATGGCAAAATAAAGAAAAATATTAAAGTAAGAAGTATGCCTGAGAAAATAGTTGAAAGATTAAATCTTGAAGAAGAATTATTTTTTTCTACTTCCCTTTTTACTTCTTCAACCTCTTTTTTTGCTAAATCTAGTTTTTTAATTTTAGATTCTAAGTCATAATTTTCTTCTAATAAATATTTTCCATTTAGCGATAGCTCTAATTTTTCTTTTTTTAATTTTTGGTTTTTTACAAAATCTATTTTTACAAAAGGGTCTTTTTTTTGAAATATATGAGCTAGAGACATTAAACTAAATTTCTTACTCGGATATGCAAAAAATACCCTATTATCTTCACTTTCTATAAAACCTGCTTGAAGTGCTGCTGTTACAACATCGTCAAAATAAACAGGATTAGTTAATGCAGTTCCATCCCCTGGAATATCTATCTTATTATTTTTTATTATTGAGTTAATAAATTCATTGATGTATGTTTTTGAATCATAAATAATATTATTTGCAAAAATGTCACCAGTAACCACAACTTTGGCCTTTTCATATGATGAGATATAACTATAGATATAATCTTCTGTTATTAAATTAATATTTATAGCAAGTGTAATTACTGAATTATCATGTTTTGCTTTTTTAATAAATGATGATATAAACTCTTTTGAAATTATCCCATACTCGTCTATTATAAAAATGTGGGAGTAAGTGTTATCTGGAATTGTAGGAATTTTTTTAACATAGGGGATATGGATAACATTATCGTTTTCCAATGTTTTACCACTTACAAAAATTACCAATGATTCTTGTGATATTTGGGTAGCTAGAGCTTTACCCAAAATCCCTAACTTATCGACTATTAAAATAGGGTATTCGTGTTTTTTCTCTCGTGTTTCAAAGGCAGGAATATTCATTTTGACTTATATTATAAAATCAAGAGCCATGTTTACTAAGGTATCAGCTTTCTTGTTTTTCTCTCTTGGTACGTGTGCATAAATTGTGTTAAATCCTAAGACTTGCTCTTTACCTCTAATATCAAAAAGCATATCTCTTAAGGTAGGGTTTTTTACTTTATATCTTCCGACCAATTGAGAATATGCAAGCTGAGAATCCATATAAAATTCAACTCTCATTCCCTTTGGAAATTTATCTTTATTTTCTATCAACCAGTTAAAGCCCTCTACAACAGCTGCATACTCAGCTACATTATTTGTTGCCTTACCGATTCTTTTACCAATTGCTGCTAACTCGTTACCCCCTTGATCTGTAATGTATACACCTAATGCTGATGGGCCTGGGTTGCCCCTTGAACCTCCATCTGTAAAAATAATTATTTTTTGTGTGTCCATATTTATACTTACGTTATAAAAAAAATTTAAGAATTCAAACTTAAATTCTATATTCTATTCTAGCAGATTATTAATTTTTAAGAGGCTTTAAAAGAAGATAAGAGATAATAATTGTAAATAAAATTTGTCCTTGTTGAATTGTTAAAAAATAATGATCAAATAAACCAATAAAACATATTGAAAAAAGTAAGCTAATTTTTATAAATTTGTTATCTTTTAAGGTAAATGTTCTGACAAAAGATTTAATAAATAAATACATAAATACAATAAATCCTACTATGCCTACTTGAGAAAGAGCTAGTAAGAAAATATTGTGAACCGGCTGAATTAATAAAGGACTGTTAAAGCTTGGCTCAAGATTATTTAAAAAATTATTTACACCAACTCCAAAAACAGGGTTTTTAATAATCATATTAATTGAAGAGCTCGTTAAGCTTAACCTTTGCACAATTGACTCGTCTGAAAAACTAAATAGCGTAAACCTTTCAATTAGAATTGTGTTTGAAAACATTGTTAATAAAAAAATTATTAAAACTAAAGAAATAACTAATTCTTTCCCTAGAAAAGAGGTATTGAGTTTTGGGTTCTTATATTTTTTTCCTATCGAAATAAGAAAGTAGACTACTATAAATAGTAACCAAGCAATAATAACAATACGTGAGAATGAAATAAATATTCCAACTGTTGTAATAATTAAAATTATTTTTATTAAGTACTTATTTATTGTGTTTTTAAAACTAAGTAAAAAGACTGTGGACAAAAGTAAATATCCTGCCAAAATATTTGGGTGAGAAAACGTTGCGTATGGTCTTAGAATTAATTCATTATTAATTGACGCATTTGCAATACCTGGAGTTTGTTGATTAAAACTTCTTTCTCCTAAGAAATACAGTAATCCTTGAAATGATCCTTTATTTAAATACTGAACTAGCGAAAGAATTGATTCAAAAAATATACCTGTAAATAAAAGAATTGATAATATTTTTTTATTTAGTTTATTAAAATTTAAATAAAAAAAGGTTCCTAAAAAAACATACTCAACTATTTTAAATATTCCCAAAACTCCAACTTGCGGATTTTTGGAAACCATGACTCCTGTTAACAAAAAGATAATAAATAATAAAAAATAGAGAAGTATTTTTTTATATCTTCTTATTAATATAGTTAAAACATCTTTAGCGCTAAAAATAAAAATTAATAAAATTAAAACATCTGTTAAGTAAAGTGTAGGGGATAAGTAATCAATTCTAAGTCCATAAGCAAAAGAAAAGGGAGGAAAAAAATGCTTACCTAGTTGTGTGGGTAAAAATAAAATGAGGAGATAGAAAAAGACAAAGGAAAACTTATTTTGGTCTAACGACCAAAACTCTTTCCCTACCTTCTCCACTTGATTCCGAAACAACTTCATCATCTTCTGCAAGAATTAAATGAATTACTCTTCTTTCCCATGGTTTTAATTCTTCTAAAACTACCTCTCTGTTTTGAGACAAGGCTTTTTCTTTTGCATCAATAGCTAATTTATTTAACCATTCTTCTCTGTTTTTCTTATAATCTCCAACTTCAATTGAAACTCTTTTAAAAACACCTTGTTTCTTTGATAAAACTAGGGCAAGGATTAACTGAAGAGCATCCAAGGTTTCTCCATGATATCCAATTATCATTCCACTGTCTTCTGTTTCTAGGGTAAGTTTTATTTCTTCCTCTGTCTCTTCTAATTCAAACGTAGTATCTATTGAAAGATTTTTAAAAAACTCTTTTATATATTCTTCGTTTGTTGTTTCTTTAACTTTTTTTGACATATTTTTTAATCCAATCTTCGAGGCCACCTAAGCCTGAAACTTTATACTGCTGTATGATACCAAAAATTGTAAACGTATTCCAGTATAAGGAAAGACCAATTGGGAAAGTGTATGACAAAAATCCAATCATAACTGGGAAGATGTAAAGCGATTGTGATTGAAAAGCAGTTGCAAAATCATCATTCTTTTTACCCTTAACTTCAACCTTTTTATCTTTCTTATCAGCTGCTTTTGCCATCATCATCTTAGATTGAATAAATTGAAACACTCCTGTAAGAATTGGCACAAGTAAAATAACTGGTCCAATTGTTGACATTAGTTGTCCTGGATTTTGAGCAAGAGGAATACTAAAAAAGTAGACATCCCATGGCCTATCTAATCTCAAAGCATCTGAATAGGCAATCTTATTTATTTCTGCAACTGAATTTCCTCCTAAATTAATAACCTTAATTAACACTGAATAAAGTCCCCAGATTACAGGAAGCTGAATTATTACTGGTAAACATCCTGCAGCAGGATTAACCCCAAATTCTTTATAAAGCTTCATTGTTTCTGCTTGAAGTGTTTTTGCATCACCTTTGTGCTTATCTTTAAGTCTTGAAAGATGTGGAGCAATGTCTTGCATCTTTTTAGATGCTTTAAGTTGAGCACTAGTTAGGGGATAAAGAATAAATCTAATAACAATTGTTAAAACAATTATAGAAAAACCTAAAGCGTAGGGAACACCTAAGCTAGATACAACTTTATAAACAACAAGAAGAATATTGATTATTGGATCTACTATAATTGTGTCAAAACTTATCATTTTTAAGCTGTTTTATAATATGGCTGACATTTTAAAAGCCTTACTAAAGACATATAGCCACCTATTATAACTCCTTTTTCTTTTATTGCCATCTTTGCGTATTCTGAACATGTTGGGGAAAACCTACAAACATTATTTGTTCCAGCAAGCTGAGTAACAAAAGGGGAGATGATTATTTGATATGTGTTTATTAATAAATTTATGATTGTTTTCATTTTAATAAATTATTTAGTTTAAAAACTTCCTTAACTTCTTTTACTATTTCTTCTTGGTTCTTTTCTAGTATCTCTTTTTTAGGAATAAATATAAGGTTATATCCTAAAACAATTTCAGCAAGGATTTCCTCGATGCCTTTTGCTAAATTTCTTTTAATCTTATTTCTTATAACTGCTTTCTTATCAATCCTTTTTGAAATAATAAAAGCAAACTTTAATCCATCATCTTCTCTTTTTAAATATTTTATTGTAAAAGACAAAGAAGAGATTGTTTTTTCACCCTTACTTCTTTTTAAAACCGAAAGGCGGTTAACTCTTTTAAGCATGGATTAAACCGTTAGGCTTTTTCTTCCCTTTGCTATTCTTTTTCTTAATACTTTTCTACCACCACTTGACATGCTTCTTTTTATAAATCCGTGTTTCCTGGCTCGCTTTCCTTTTTTTAATTTTCTTAATTTTTCCATTGAATTAGTATACCAGAGTTTAAGCCTGTTTTAAAGAGTAAAACAAAAACGATCTAGTTTTATCCACTTTACCATCTTGACAATAAGTTATCCACATTATTAAACTCCATCTACTATGAATGACCTTAAAAAACTGTGGGAAACAATACTAGGCGAGATCGAAGTTGAAGTTTCAAAAGCAAACTTCTTAACTCTTTTTAAAAGGACTAGTTTAATAAGTGTTGATGAGAATACAGCAACAATTGCTGTTCCCTCTGCAATGATTATTGATTTACTGCAAAGAAAATTTTACCCAATTATTAAAAAATCATTAGATAAACACGTTGGGGGAGACAACCAAATAATGTTTGTGCCAAAAACTGTTATTGATGTTTTAGAAGCAGCACCAAAAGGAGATACGCTTTTTTCAAATGGGGAAACAGAGGAGAAAATAGATAAGCCCACTGGCCACCCTCCAAGAGTAAGACCAGACTATAACTTTGAAAACATGGCTGTTTCTTCAAGTAATCAACTAGCTTTTGTCTCAGCAACAACTGTAGCTAAAAATCCTGGCGTAACTTATAACCCTTTGTTTATTTATGGGCCAACAGGCGTTGGAAAAACACACTTAATGCAAGCTGTTGCTAACGAGGTTTACTTTAAAAACCCAAACAGAAAGATCCTCTATACAACGAGTGAGGAGTTTACAAACGAGGTCGTTGAAGCAATAAGAACAAACAATACATCAAACATGAAAAAGCGTTTTAGAGACCTTGATCTTTTAATCATTGACGACATCCAGTTTGTTGCTGGTAAAGAAAAAGTTCAAGAAGAACTTTTCCACACCTTTAACACATTGGTTGATAAAAGCGCCCAGATTATTCTTTCCTCTGACAGGCCACCATCTGAAATAAAACAGGTTGAGAAAAGACTTTTATCCAGGTTTGCTGGGGGGCTTACTGTAGACGTGCAAGCTCCAGATTTTGAACTAAGAAGCGCAATACTGCTTATTAAAGCAAAAAAGTATGGAATAGGCCTCTCAATTGAGCTTGCAAAATTAATCGCAGAAAAAGAACAAGACGCTAGGGGACTAGAAGGACTCCTTCTTAGAGTAATAACACAGGCTCAGACCCAAGGACTTGATGAAATAACTGAAGACGTTGTTTATTCTGTTTTATCCCTAAATAAAGAGGAAAAACGTGCAACAAGACACCCAGACGAGGTTATTGAAGATGTTTGCAGTTTTTATAACGTTAAAGCAACACAATTAAGAAGCGCCAAACGGGATGCCTTCTTGGTTAGGCCTCGTCAGGTAGCTATGTTTTTGCTTAAAAAAAGGCTTGGTCTTACTTTTGTAGAAATAGGTCACCTCCTTGGTGGAAGAGATCATACAACTGTTATGCATGGTGTGGATAAAATTGAATCCATGCTTGAAAACTCACAAATCTCTGATGATATCTTGGGGATAGTTCCTCAAAATATTGCAAAAAATGTGAATTAAATTGCTAAACATGTTTATTAACTTTTTATCCACAAACTTATCCACAGGATATCAACCAAAAATCAGGCATGGCTTCTTGCTTTTTTCCACTTTTCCATATACACTACAACAACTACAAATAGATTAATATGTTAGTTTCTTTTCTCTCAGACAACCTAATAAAAAAAATTTCCTTTTTAAACCACGCAGTCTCAACCAGAAGCCAGTTGCCAATACTTTCTAATTTCCTTTTAGAAGCAAAGAATGGAAAACTAACAATAAGCGCAACTGACCTTGAAATGGGAATTATATCCTCAATACCTGCAAACGTAGAAAAGGAAGGATCAGTAACTGTTCCAGCGAAAAACTTTTTAGATCTTTTTTCAAACATAGTAAGTCAAAAAATTACTCTTGAACTAACAGATAATACCTTAAAACTAAAAGGAGAAAAAATGAAAGCTTCTTTTCAAACAATGTCTTCTGAAGACTTCCCCAAACTTTACGACAAAGAAGGCGAAGAGGTTTTGGATATTAACAAAAAAGACATAGAGCAGTTTCTTACAAGAACAACTTTTGCAGCAGCAGTAGATGCAACAAGACCAGCTCTTTCTGGGATTCTTTTAGAAAACCAGAAAACAGGCATATGTTTTATAGCAACCGACTCATACAGGCTTTCACTACAAAAAACATCACTTAAGGCATTAAAGGAACTGGAGAAACCCATTGTAGTTCCAGCGAGGATAATTAAAGAAATGTCTTTTATTAAAGAAGAAGATGAGAAAATAAAACTCTTTGTTTCTAGAGAGAGTAGTCAGATATTAATTTTCCAAGGAGATACAATAATTGTTGGAAGACTAATAGATGCAAATTACCCAGAGTATTCAAAAATTATCCCCCAAGGCTCGTCAACAAAAATAGAAGTAGACCGGGAACATCTTTTAAATGCAATTAGAATCTGCTCTGTTTTTGCAAGAGAGACAGCTAATATAGTTAAGTTTACTATTCAAAAAGATAAGCTTATTGTTTCCGCAAACTCTCCAGCTGTTGGCGAAGACCTTGTTGAGGTTGAAGCAAAATTAGAAGGAGAAGAAAATGAAATTGCTTTTAATGCAAAGTATTTAATAGATATTTTAGCTATTCTTTCGGAAGAGGATTTGGTTTTTGAAATGACTGGGCCTCTAAACCCAGGAGTATTTAAGATAAAGGGTGATAATAACTTTCTCCACTTAATAATGCCAATTAGGGTACAAGGGTAGTTTTACTTATAAGAGGTAATAATATTCTCAAGCCACAAAGAGTTTTGTATGCCATTTTGGTTTAAAAATCTTTCAAACTCTTCCTTTGCTTCGATTGCACTTTGACTATTAAGCGTTAAGCTAAAACTATCAGTTTCAAAGTCATAGGTCAGGGAAAATAAATTGCCCTGGTAAGGCAATAAAAGAATTAGGTTTGCTAGTAAAAACGCCTTTTGGTTTAGTTTTGCTGCTTGCGTAGAGTAAGTTACCGTAGAAATTGCCTCTTTGTTTAAATCAGATGGCGTTGGAATAACAATCTCTATTGTAGTTGGCGTTGGTAGAGGAGTATTAGGATTAACACTCTCCTTGTTTCTGGACGGAAAGAGAGCAAGCGCAATAAGAATAATAGTTATGATAACTAGTGTAACTATTAATATTAAAACCGCTCTGTTTTTCATTATTTATTTTTAATTGGCACTAAAGAAATAAACTTTAAGCTTCTTGTGCTTACTGTTCTTTTAAAATTTGTACTATAGCAATTGTCGCTTGGTGAGGCAACGGTTATTGTTTGTTGTGAGGGGTTAACGTTTAAGACGACAACCTCATGCCCGATAGTTCCACCGCTACTTGATGGCCAATTGCTAATTGCAGCAAGCAGGTACCATCCTGAGTTAGTATAATTTTCAGCTAGTCGCATTTTACTTGTTGAAAGAATTTCTCCAGGAAAACCATCTCCTGCAATATCTGACTGTGCTCTTTTTAGTCCAACGCTTGATAGCCAGTTTTTGTCAACTATAGAAAGTGGTTTTGTTCCGTAACACCCATCTGGATTTGCACAGCCTGTTTGGTTACCGCTAGTCCAAGACCAACCCTTTTGGGTAAATACATTTGCAACTGTTTCAGGAGTTGCTATTTTTCCACTACCAGGAACCGCACTTAATCTATAGGTTCCAAGTAGCATTGCCATGCTTGCTGGGCCACAACCAGAGGATCTAATAGTTCTTCCTCTTCCATCATAAGGATTATTGCCCCACCTAGTATCATATTGGCAGTAAAATTTAAAATCATTGTCGTTGTCAACCTCGCCAACAATTACTCGTACGCTACTGTTGTTTTTTGCAAACAAAGAGGG
Source organism: Patescibacteria group bacterium (assembly GCA_038063075.1). GTDB lineage: Bacteria > Patescibacteriota > Microgenomatia > Levybacterales > UBA12049 > JACQHJ01. The sequence continues at coordinate 11,306 of JBBTVW010000045.1, forward strand.
GGTAAAAACAGAGATTAATGAAAGCGTAATAATGAGTATTAAAGCAAGCCGTTTATTCATATAAAGATTATAGCAAAATAGATTTAATTAATTACTGTGCCAAGCTTCTCCTCAATTGCTTTATGTTAGGATTATTAAGGATTAGCGCCTACAATAGACAGATTAATGCCTGTTTCAACATTGTTTATATATGGTGTTAAGTTAATTTTAAAAATAAAGGTTTTAATCTTTGAGTCTTCATCTTGACTACGTATGTTTTCAGAGAGATTCCAAATATACTTAACCAAAGGTAGGTTTGGATTAAATTCAGATGTTGTTTTTCCAGATATTGAATTAATTGTAAAAACAGCGGTTGAAAGAGTTATTGTGGCAGAGACATTTTCAATTGGTACCTCTGCCTTATCTTGGTCATATTTAATTTCAATATTAAAATCAACTGGTTCTCCCTTTTTTACCCTGCAAGGATTATCGCAGTTTTTTGGCCCTGTTAGGTTATATGTTATTCCAGGATAGCTGGGGGGTGCATATGAGATATTAAGGCTGATTGAGTATTCGGAGCAATTTTGATCATTATTTTGAGCACAAACATTTACAGCTATCTTGACTTTGGTGTCTTGGTTTAATCCGGGTGGTGTATATGTGGTTGTGTTACTTGATGGCGTGTTAAAAGATCCACCAATCTTAGGAAGTGTCCAGCTATAGGTTACGTTTTCTGGGCAATCATTTAGGCTAAGTGTGGCTGGGTTATCCTTATTAACCGTGGTTTTGTCTGTTGTAAGAGATTTGCAAGTAGGAGGAACTGAAACACCTGTAGTTATTACAACGATTACAATTACTACTAGAAGAATAAATCCTATTACTAGGGCAATAGGTCCCCAAACAGGAGCCGTAGAGGCAGCGGTTGTTGCTATGGTTGCTACAGCCTGGCCTCCTCTAATTACATTTAATGTAGTTCTTGCTATTTTTACACCTTTTCTTGCGGTTTTAATTCCCTTTTTTGCTCCCTGAATAGCACTTTTTGTATTCCTGCCGTAATCAATTCCTTGATTAAGTCTGTCTATTGCGCTCTTTTTTTGTTTTTCCTGATTTTCTTCTTGCTTGTTGTTTTTATCCATAAGTTAATAATAACAAAATTAAGAATTACTAATTGGTTCTTTGGCTTGAGGCATGTTGTTTTGTTCTGCTTTAGCTTGATCCATTATTTCTTGGGGGTTAGATGTTATTGTTTCATGTTCAAATGGAGCAGCGACAACTTGCATTGCAACGTGATTTTGTCCTGCAAAGAAAAGTCCCTCGCCAACGTTTGCAGAAAGTAAAAGTTGTTTTTCTCCGCTAGTTAAATAGAAAACATCGGCAACAAGGTCAACTTCAGACGGGCTTTGTTTTAAAAGCATTTGGATAGATGAGTTAGATAAAACAGCTTTTCCATAATCAGTTGATAGGAAGTCTTGTACATCTTGGGTAATTGTTGTTAGGCCAAGATAATATTTTCTTGATCTTTTAGCAATTGAGTAAACAAAAGAGGCGCTGTCTTCATACTTCATCATATACCAAGCCTCATCAAGTATTAAAAGTCTTTTTTTAAGATCTTTTTTAACCTTTGTCCAGACAAAGTCTAAGATTATATGCATGGCAATTGGTCTTAGTTCATCCTCCAAAGCTTTAATGTTAAATACGGTTAATGGGTTTGAGATATCAAAATTAGACTGCTGGTTAAATATTCCAGAAAGAGATCCTTTAATAAATTTTTCAAGTATTAAGGCTAACTCTCTTGCTTTGTCCTCTTCCATGCCAAGTAAAACTTTGTAAAGATCTTCCATTAGTGGTGGTTGTTTCTTTTGGGTTGAAGGATCAGTTGTAATACCCTTTTGCCTATATGTTTCAACTAGGGCTCTGTCTAGGATTGCATCCTGAGTGGCATCAAGTTTTCCCATAACTATTTTAAGTAAGCCATGCAGAGAGAGTATTTTAAGCCCAAGCTCATTTTCTCCTTCTTCATACATTCCAGAAAGATCAAAAGGATTAATCTTAATTGCAGAAGAAGCTGTAAAGGCTACCTCCTCTCCTCCTATTTGTTTTGCCAGTTTTTCATATTCTCCTTCAGGGTCAATAACAATTACTTCTGTGCCAAACATAAATTGTCTAATAACCTCAAGTTTAATTAGGTATGATTTTCCAGCTCCAGATTTACCTAAAATTACTTCATTGGCGTTTTCTAAGGAGTACCTATCAAATATTATTAAAGAACCGTTTTGCATATTAACTCCATACATAACTCCCTTGTCTTGAGTAAGAGTTGCTGATGTAAAAGGAAATGTTGAAGCAAGAGATGTTGTGTCCATGTTTCTTGTAATAAATAATCTATCTTCTCCAAGTGGAATTGTTGATTTAAAGCCATCTTCCATTTGCAGTGTTGCAACTTTAGGCAGAAGTAGTATTGAGGAAAGAGTTGCATTTAATCTTTTTGATGCCTCATTTAGTTCTTGTAGTTCTTCTGAAATTATTGAAACATAAAGGCTAAATTGGAAAAATCTTTCAATTCCTTTTGCTAGTTCTTCTTGTACAGATAAAGCATCTTCTAAAGATGCATTTACGGTTGGATTTGTATCTAATCCTTCATCTAAATCAGAGGCAATTGTAGCTTCCATTTCTGCGATTTTCCTTCTTAAATCAGATAGTACGTCAGCTGTTTGGGATGGGTAAATAAACATGGAAATATCCATTGAGTGATCAAAGTTAATTAACGGTTCAAGCCAGTTTGGATTAACATACCTAGGATATCCAGCCACAAAAAACGTTTTATGAAGTTTCTCTCCAATTCTAATATTGTTAAAATCAACCTCAATTGAAGATGGGGAAATAATATCAGGAATCGAATTCATTCCTCTTTGTAAGGCTTGAATGCTTTCGGGTACATTTGACTTAATTTTTTCTTTTTGGTCTTTTTTCTTACCAAACATTATTTACCCTCCTTTCCGCTTACAACTGAAGCGTTTTGTGATCCTTGTGTATGAGACGCATGAATAGCTTCCTCGTTGAAAATATCATAAAAGAGTTTTACAAGCTTATCTTTTTCCAAAATGTCTGATTTTAAGCCAATTCTGTTTAATTGATTTCTAATTGTCTCTGCTTTTACATGTAATGCAGCTTTTGCTGAAATTGCAAACTCATTTTTTGATCCTTTTCCAAGAGCTTGATTTGCTCCTAGTGCGCCTTTTTCAAGAGATGAATAAGAAACAACAACATAAAAATTTTTATCTAAAACTGTATTAACTTTAATTAATTCTGCTACAAAACTTCTATACATTTCAATTTGCTTTGCTAAAGCCTGATTTTGGGTTTTTTTCGCCTCACTCGTTAATGAGTTTAAATATGAGGATATATCAACCTGTTTACTTCTTATTACAATTTGGATAGGAAAAGAAAGTGAGTTTAGTAAAGCGCTATATGAATATATTTTTGCATCTTGCTCATCAGCAGAAAGTAATTCGAAGTTTGTAGCCTGAACCTCAATTATAATGCAGGCATTTCCTGTGCCTAGTATTACAACATTTTCAAAAATATCTGTTATTTCAACAAATTTTTGAGTTGAATTAAGTTTTAGGGCAGATTTAGCCATTAATTAAATAGAGACCTCCTTAGCTCTTCTCTGGAATCTACAGAGATAACTTCAATTGGCATAATAACCTCTCCATTTGCTTCAAAGCCAATTGTGTCAAACCTGTGTTGGTTTTTTATATCCTCAAACATAATTGTATATTTACCATTATTTAAGGCTGTTGCAGAAGCAAAATGACCTAGGGCATTTGTTTTAAAAGCTCTAACCGCATTTCCTTCTGCATCTTTTACCTCAACTAAAATATTACCTAAAGGATTTCCTCTTGGGTCCTTAACAATACCAGTAAGAAGGTTTGGAAACTCTGGAGTAGTTGGTAGACCAACACTTCTGGTAAGGTTTTGGGGTATGCTTCTAACGTATTGTGTTTGCTCTCTAGGTGTTTCCTTAGCAACAGATGGAGAAAACACTGGTCCTTGTGATTGGCCTGCTGTTTTTTGCATCTCAACCAGTCTTTTCTCTAGATCCTGTTTTTGAGAAAGCATCTCGTTTAATTTTTCTTGAAGTTCAAGAACTTTTTGATGAGTTTCTAGGAATGCACCCGGATCAACATGTGCCTCTTTTGCCTCTACCTCTTTAGCTTTAGTTAATTCTTTTTCCAAAACAGCAGCAGTTTTTAATAGATTTTCAGAAGATAATACTTCATCAGGAGCCTTTGGCGGTTGAGGTTTTGGCATATTTACTTGTCTAGTGGGAGCTTGATTTGCAAATGTATGTGACTGAATGTTTTCTTGTGTAATAGTTTTCCCTACCAATGGAGTTGAGGCTGTTGCAAGGCTTTGAAAAAACACTGATTCTTTTTGATCAAGCTTGTTTTTTGGCTTTTGGAATTTATTTAAAAATTGCCTAAATTGTTGATCTTGGCTTTGTGGATTGTCACTTGTTGGCGAGTTTTGCATGGAAAGATTAGCTCCCTGTTTTTGGTAAATATATTGAGTTGGGCTAAAAACAGCTTTAAAAAAGTTGGCAATCATAGTGTCAAGTGGCCTTCCTTGAACTGGTACAAAAGCAAGAGCAACACCAAATGCTATAAAAGATACTGCAAGAGGTATTTTAATAAGATCACTTAGGGGAGTAATATAGAAAAGCCAACCAATTAAAACACCAACTGCAATGTAGGCAAACTGCTTTACAGTCATGTCGCCAATAAGTTTAAACTGAAATCCTGTTATGTCTTGTGGTATAGGATGGTTCTCCATATATAGTAATAAGTACTAGTAATTAGTACCTATTACTATTGTTTACCGTGAAAAATATCATTTCAAGATTATCAAACTATGTCTTATATGGATTTAAGTAGATTAAATTCTTGTGAAAACTATACACCTAATTTAATACTTCTTAAGGCATTAACGCCTGTGAAGGTGGCAATAAAGTTAATTATGAAAAAGGATAATAAAACTACAATAAGGCCAATTAAGGCATAAGTTAAAGCTTTTTTAGCACTATCAACGCTTTTTGGGTCTCCACCTGAGTTTATAAATTTAATTCCTGAATAGATAACTAAAAATAATGCAATAATACCGGCAAGAACAATAGACCAGTTTATTACGACTTGAATAACTTGAGGAATGCAGCTAAGGGTAGGAGCGTCTTTAACAAGACAATCTCCCCATTTAATAAAAAAACCTTCCATAGGTTAACAATAGCAAAGTAATTATTTTACTTCAAGTGGATCTATTGTGGACTAGTTTTTATAATTGAAGGGAGTTCGAATTTATCTAGACTAAATCCTGGAATAAAGAATTGAATTATAAAGTTAAGGATAAAATAGGACATAAAGATAATAACTAATCCAACTATTGCTGCAACAATATGTTCCCTTGCTCCTTGTACTGCTGTTTTATCTCCACCTGACGTTAACCATTTAAATCCTCCCCAGATAAGATAGAGAAGGGCAACGATAACTGAAAGAATAAAAATAAGATTAATAAGACCAACAATAATTACTCCAAGATCAGGATCACAGAGTGGTGCAAATATTGTATCTTGGGATGCGCATAAAGTTTCTGCTGATGCTTTGGGAGCAAAGCTTAAGAAAGCTACTGCTGGGGTTAATAATGCAACTACTTTTTTCATGTATTAATTAAATCCTAGGATGTTTTTAAATGTTTGTCAAGTACTAGTTTATGTTTTATTTAATTACGCATTCGCCGCCAATACAAATTAGATTCCTTGATCCACAATCGTTATCTTTTTGACACATGTCTACCTGTTTTGGGTTTCTAGTTCCTGATGGATTTTTAATCGTTGGTAGTATAAATTTGTTTAATTTAAAGTTTGGAATAAAGAATTGAATTATAAAGTTAAGGATAAAATAGGACATAAAGATAATA
>JBBTVW010000046.1:0-12921 GCA_038063075.1 Patescibacteria group bacterium
GAAGAGTATGATCCTCAAAGTAATACATGGGCAACAAAGCAATCTATGCCTACTGGTCGCTCTTATCCTGCAATTACATTAAATGCTCTGGGCAATATATACGTCATTGGTGGCAACATAAAAGATCCCGCTGAAGAACCCGTAATCCTAACTAATATTGTTGAAGAATATAATACTACCACAAATTTATGGAAAACTGTTACCCCCTTTCCGCTAAATATTTTTCAGCTAAACGCTACGCTTGGGAAAGATAATAAAATCTATGTAGTGGGTGGACAAACTGATACTGATCAAGCAATTAATAGTTTGTATTTAGGAAGTTTTTCTGAATTAAACCCAGTAACTCTAGACGTAAAACTATTGAAACAAACTGATCCTTTATGGAAAAACAAAACTTACGATAATGCTCAAATTTGGAGCCCTTTTGCAAAAACGATAGAAAGATGGGGCTGTGCATTAACCTCAGCAACAATGATATTAAATTTCCATGGAATTAATAAATTACCAAACGGGAGCAACCTAAACCCAAGCAATTTAAATAATTGGCTTAAGAATCAAAAAGATGGATATGTAAGTACAGGTTGGGTTAATTGGCTTGCCATCTCAAGACTTTCAAGGCTTGCAAAAGAAGTAAATGAAATAACAAGCTTTGATGCCTTAGAATATTCAAAGATTTATGGACCAAACAAAGATAAGCTGAAAGAAGATATCGAAGCATCTATGCCTGATATTATTGAGGTACCTGGTCACTTTGTCGTAGCAAAAGGAATTATCAATGATACATTTGAGATAAATGATCCATTCTATGATAGAGATACACTTAAAGAAGACTATTCAAACACATTTAATAACATTAACAGATTTGTTCCTTCCTCCACAGACTTATCCTATATTATGATTGTAATTAATCCCGAAATTGACCTCAATCTTAAAAGCGACGATGGAACAGTAATTGGAGATTTATTTACTCAAGAACCAATTATAGATGATTTAAATTCTTCAAATACAAATTCTCCCATTAAAATCCTATATTTTCAAAAACCAACCTTAGGAAATTATGAATTGGAAATTTTTTCCAGAAACGATAATAAACAATATAAGGTAAGTATTCTTATCTATGATAAATATGGAAACGTAAACCTTCATTCACAAGCTGGTATTGTAGGACCTAATATCTCAAATAAATTTTATATTAACGTTGATAAAGAAAATTCAAATAAATCTAAAAGCGGTAAAAAAGTTAATTTTCAAACGCTTATAGACGATATTACTCTCTTAAAGAATTTAAAAATGATTAATTCAGGTATTGCAGTTAATTTACTTAAAATTGCTAATGAATTAAAAATTAATGCAGAGAAAAATCAAAAACTAATAGTTAAAATCAAAATAACTATAATGGAAAGCTTAATCAAAGCGGTAAAAAACACTCTAATTAAAGATCCTGCTTATTCAATTCTTATAGAAGATTTGAATTTTTTAAAAAAATAAGTCGTTGTGGACTTGAGAGGATTTGAAACTCTGACATCTTCAATGTGAATGAAGCGCTCTACTACTGAGCTATAAGTCCTTTGGGTTATTATACCTTAGTTAATAACTTTATAAACTATAAAGTTATTTGTCTCAGATATTTTTTGATAATTTTTTCTAATATATTCATATATATTTTTTAAATTTCCTATTTCTAAAGAAGGTGAGAGAATAAAATTTCCTTGCTTAATAACTATTATTATCTTTGGATGATCTTCTATTATTTGACTTATAATTAATTTTTGATCATACGTTAACCCAAATATTGGGTAATATGTTACACCTTGTCTATCAGATAAAATATAAATCATAGGACAATATGGAAAACAAAGTATGCTTTCATCCTTTTCTGTATGTTTATTTATATAAGAAAGTATTCGTAGAATCTCTTTTTTCTCTTCAGGATTAAATTTAATATACTTTGCTGGCTCAATAGAGGAATATTCTGTAATTGTATTTAAAGGATAGTTACCGACGTGTAAAGCATGAGATTTTAATGGATTGTATAAAAATGGTAAAGACATTAATGTAATAACTCCAATTACAATAATTCTTCTAATAGGAAATTTTTCCAAAATAAGTATAACTACTGGAATTAAAAAGATATTAATTAAAGTGATTACTCCACTACCATATCCTTCAAGCGTGTTCATAAAAAATATAGCTAATATTAATACGGAATACATTAGGCAATCGATATCAACTTGCGTTCTCTTAATTTTACTCATATATCTGGCTATGATTATTAAGGGAGCAATATAAACAAATGTTTGAATATAAAAAACGTTATCTTGAAGGTAATCAATTAATCTTCCAATTCTTGATAAATCAAGTAAAAGATATAAAAATACAAAGAAAGGCAAAATTGTCAAGAATAACAATCTGACCCTTTTATTAAGATATCTAAAACTGATTAATACAAATAAGAATAAAGGTATAAAAAATAAACGGTGGACTATAAATGAGGTATTTGCACTTTTAAATTCTTTTGCAAAAAATAATGTGTATTGTATTAATTGTAATAAGGAGTCATTGACATAAAAAAATAAAAAACACTATCAGAAATAAGCCCGATGAATAAGAAAATATAAGTTTTTTGCGGTTTTTAATTTCAGGTAATAAAATAAGCAAAGCGTAAAATGAAAAAGCAATGAAGAAACCGACATTTTGCTTAAATATAAAAGCTAACCCAGAAGTTAATCCAGCCAAGAAAATGTAGACCCACTTACCATTTCTAAATCCCCTTTGAAGAATAAAAAAAGAAAAGATAGCTATTCCATAAGCTGAATTATACGAGAAGAACATTGATGGAGTTATTTGCAGAAAAGTTATTATTAAAAAATAAAAATATGCCCATTTTTGCTGAAGATTAAAAATTTTGGAAAGTGTTATCAAGAGAAAAACCACATATACGATATATAAAATTCTATCTATTGCAATATAAGTTCCGAAAATTTTAAACAAAACAGCAAGTAAATAATAATTTCCGGGCGTAACATGCATAAAAAAATCTTTATAAGGAATTTGTCCTAATGCGATTTGTTTGGCTGAATATAAAAAGAATCCTTCTTCAGCAATATTGACAGAAAGATTGAAAATCTGTAATTGGAGAAATAAAAATATGGTTATAGATATAAAAAGCGGAGATGTTAATATTTTAAATACTTTGGTTATAATTTTGTTCTTTTTAATCATTGAGAATATATTTCACAGATAAAATATAATCCTATTATATCAGCTAATTACTTGCCGCACTCTCGAGAGCAATAATTAAAACTTAAATTTTTATCTTTATACAGTAAAATTTACTCATCTAGATTATATAAATAATGATATAATCTAGCTATATATATATTTAATAAAATTGCCAACAACATAAGAATTTACAGACAGGATATTAAAACTAAGGGTTTATATTGGTCTATTATACATAGACTTTATAAACTACCTAAGGGTAGATTTTTTTTAACTCCCGTCGTAAATGCTCTTAAACCAAATTATCTTATAATACAAGGTAATAAATTCTATATTGATAAGTCTGATACAACAGTATCGCAGGAATTAATTTTGAGTGGAAAATGGGAAGAGTATGAAACAGACTTATTTAAGAAAAATATAAAGAGTGGTGATATTATCTTAGATATTGGTGCTCATATTAGATATTACACTCTCATAGCTGCAAAAATCGTAGGAAATAAAGGAAAAGTTTATGCTTTTGAACCAGATCCTAAAAACTTTCAAATATTAAAAAGAAATACTGAAGAAAACAAATATAAAAATGTTGTTTTGGTAAATAAAGCTCTTTCTAATAAGTCGGGGAGCATAAAGCTATTTTTAAATAAAGAGAATACAGGTGATCATCGTATTTATGATTCAGCAGACAATAGAAAATCTATTAATATTCAAGCTATTACATTAGATGATTTTTTTAAAGATAAAGCTAAAAAAGTAGACCTCATCAAAATGGATGTTCAAGGAGCAGAAGTACATATTTTTAATGGTGGGAATAATTTAATTAAAAGGAATAATAATATTAAAATTCTGACTGAATTTTGGCCTCACGGATTAGAATTATGTGGAAGTTCAGCAAAAGAATATGGAACAATACTTAAAGAAAACAAATTTAAAATATACAATATTGACGAGGATAAAAAAGCAATAAAATTAATAAGCATAAATGAGCTTCTTCTACCACTTGAATCTGAAGTTCATGATTATAGATATTTATTGTGTATAAAACAATAAGCAAATACTGAGGACATCCTACATTCTTAAAAGATTAAAGTTCTTATTCCAAATAATAAAAATAAAATCGCTAAGACAAATATACGGAATACGTTGAATACAGTTAGTTTATTCATGTGGACTTGAGAGGATTTGAACCTCTGACATCTTCAATGTGAATGAAGCGCTCTACCACTGAGCTACAAGTCCGTAACTAATTATATCAAATATAGCTAATTGACAATTAAAGCTAAAATTGGGACAATTATCTAATGGAAATTATAAAAAAAATCTATGCATTTCTCCTTGATAGTGTTCAAACTTTTTTAATAGCAGCTGCAATATTTTTAGTAATTTACCTCTTCCTTTTTAGACCTTATGAGGTAAAAGGAGATTCTATGTATCCTAACTTTCATGATAAAGAATATGTTTTAACTAATCTAATTATTCTTAGATTTAAAGAACCTACAACAGGTGATGTAGTTGTTTTTAAGGCACCACCAGAACCAGAAAAAGATTATATAAAAAGAATTGTAGGCGTACCTGGAGATACAGTATCAATTAAGGAAGGACTTGTGTATGTAAATGGGAGTCGTTTTGATGAAAGTAAATACTTAAACCCATCTGTTAAAACATTTCCAGGAGCCTATCTTCAAGAAGAAGATACAATCACTGTTCCAAATGGACAATATTTTGTCCTAGGAGATAATAGAAGCGCAAGTTCTGATTCAAGAGAATGGGGTTTTGTTAATAGATCAGAAATTAAAGGAGAATCATTGTTTGTTTATCTTCCACTTAATAGAATGAGGCTTGTAGAAAATCCCTTATCTAATTAGTCTTTCGCTAATACTTCGTAGAGTGCTTTAATTTTAGGCCCAGTCACATCAACATCACCTTTAATAATGATTGATATTCTTGCTTGAGTTCTGGATTGATACATTGCTACTTTGTTAAAACCCATTTTATCTTGAAGTTTTTTTGCCATATCGTCAAGCTCAGGAACCCAAAGCTTATTAACTTTTGATCTTGGTTCTTGTTGCTGAACTTCTCCTTTGACTTGCCTTGCCATCTCTTCAGTTTCTCTAACTGTACTATTTTCTTTTAGTATCCTCTTAAAGAGCTCTAACATTAACTTTGAGTCACCAATTGAGATTAAAGGCCTTACATGACCTTCAGTTATTACTCCTGCAACCAATGCATCCTTAATTGCATCTGGAAGAGAAAGTAATCTAATAGTATTTGAAACTGTTGGGGCGCTCTTTCCAACTCTTCTTGCAACTTCATTTGTTCCAAGTCCAAATTCTTCAATTAATCTTCTGTATGCTTGTGCTCTTTCAATTGGATTTAAATCTTCTCTTTGTACATTTTCAACAATAGACATTTCCAACATTCCCTGTGGAGTTGTTTCTTTAATTACAACTGGAACTTTCTCAAGACCTAATACTTTTGCCGCTCTCCATCTTCTTTCTCCTGCAATTATTTGATAACCTGCTGGAGTTTTTGCAACAACAATAGGCTCTAATATACCTTGTTCTCTAATTGAATCAACTAGTTCTTGAAGTGAGTCCGGAGAAATAATACCCCTAGGCTGTAAAGGGTTAGCCTGTAAAAGCGTTAGATCAAGTTCAAATATTCTTTCTTGATTATCCATTTAATACATCAATAATTTTTTTTGAGTTAAGATTTTTAAACTTTACGATTCCCTCAACTAATGAAAAGAGAGTGAAATCTTTTCCCATTGAAACATTTTTTCCTGGATGAAACCTTGTTCCTTTTTGTCTTACGATAATACTTCCTGCTTTTGCTTTTTGACCACCATATAGCTTAACGCCTAAACGTTTTGCTACTGAGTCTCTATTTCCTTTTACTGCGCCTTGCGCCTTTGTATGTGCCATATTAGTGCTTGTGAAAACTTACTCATTTTATCTCGACTTTTCACAATCTGTCAAGATATCAAACCCTACCTTTATTTTTTCTTAGCCGTAGGTTTTGCTTTTGCCTTTACTGCAACTTTCTCTTTTGGTTTAGATACGCTTGATCCAACTTTATCAATCTTTACTCTAGAAAGATAAGCTCTAAAACCAATTGTTTTTCTGTATCTTACTTTTGACTTGTATTTTGATACTCTTACTTTTTCGCCTTTAAAATTCTCAACTAATGTTGCCTCAACTTTTTCTCCAGCTACAGTTGGTTTGCCAATTTTTACGCTGTCATCAGTTACATAAAGCAAAACGTCAGCAAAAGTTACCTTACCACTTTCTTGAGGTAATCTATCTATTTCTATTACGTCTCCCTCACTTACCGTATATTGTTTTCCACCTGTTTTGATAACTGCGTATTTCATAGGTATCAATTATAGCAAATTTCCTAGCCAATTTCTAGAACTTTATCTTCTTTTAGAGATTTATTTATTGAATTTAGAAGTCCTAAGAAAATAAAGTTAGATAAAAGACTACTTCCCCCATAAGAAACAAAAGGAAGTGTTACTCCAACGATTGGTAAAAGTCCAAGATTCATGCCTATATTTACAAATATTTGTATTAAAAAAGTGAAGAAGACAATTGCTGCAAAAGTTTTGCAAAAATTATCATTTGTATTTGAAAAAATGTACCAGATTCTGTAAAGCAAAACTCCAAAACAAAAAAGAATAATAATTACTCCAATTACCCCAAGTTGTTCAGAAATAGTTGCAAAAATAAAATCAGTTTGACGCTCTGGTAAAAACCTTAAACTTGATTGACTCCCCTGCCCAATACCCTTTCCCATAATCATTCCTGACCCAACAGCAATAATTGATTGAATTACGTTATATGAAGTACCAAGCGGATCTAGGGAAGGATTTAAAAATGTTAATACTCTTTGTCTTTGATAATCGTGTAAAAAATTCCAAAATATAGGCGCCATTAAAATAAAAGGAAGAGATGAGAGTATAAAATATCTAAATGGAAAACCAAGATATATTACAGCTAAGAATACAACAATTGCATATAAAAGAGCATTACCAAGATCTGGTTGAAAAAAGATTAATAAAAAGATTGGAGTTAAAAAAGCAAAAATATTTAAAAAACTTCTAAAATTAAATACTTTTATTTGTGAAAGATAAGAAGCAAGACTTATTGCCAAAAATGGTTTTAATACTTCAGAAAACTGCAACCTAAAGCCAAGTATCTCAACCCATCTAACAGCTCCTCTTGATTCAATACCTAAAATAAGTACAAAAGTCAGAGCAATAATAGAAAAAATATAAATTGGTTTTGCAAAGACAGAAGCTGTTTTATAATTACTTTGCGAAAAAAATAAAAAAGCAATTATTGATAATGCAAATAAAGCAACCTGGCCTTTAAAAAAATCAATATTTAATGAAAAAAGGGTTACAAGGCTAAGAAGTACTAGGATAAAAACTGGAATAACTAAAAACCAATCTATTTCCTTTAAAATTCTACTCATCTTTTACTACTGCAAATTTTTCTTCCTCTATGATTTTACTTACTAATGCTTTTTTCTTAATATAATCTTCGTGCTCTACTGGCCAATAAGGAATACTTACTGTTACTTTTTCATTTGTCTTTGTTGCAAGTTTTTTTCTTTCCTCTTGGATTTTTCTAACAATATCTCTTGCAAGACCAAACTGTAAATCAAGATTATCATCGCTTGTTTTTGCATTAACGCTGTAAACATCTAATTTTTTGTCAAATAAAAGGCTATAGGCATTTATTTCTTCTCTAACAATCTTTAATACATCTATTGATAACTCTTTTGGTCCACTATATGTCATTTCCTTAATAGGAATTCTTACCTTAACTTCTGCTTGCTTTCTAAGGCCATGGGCTGCTTCTACGATTTGTCTGCCTAATACAGTTTCCTCTTCTAATTTTTCGTCAATTAATTCTTCGTTTGCCTCTGGCCAATTTGTTAAATGAACTGAATCTTCTTTAGTTAAGTTTGTATATATTTCCTCAGTTATAAATGGTGTAAATGGAGCTAGGATTTTTGAGAGATTAACTAAAATAAAATATAAAGTTTGATAACAGGCATCTTTATCTTTTACATCCTCTGCTGAAGGACCAATTCTATCCCTACTTCTTCTTACATACCAAAGCGATAAATCATTAACAAAGCTCTCAATTGCTCCAGCTGCTTTTTGGGCACTATAATCTTCTAAGGATTTTGTAACTAATTTAGTCGTATTGTTAAACCTTGAAATAATCCATTTATCTAAAACATTTTCTGGGTTTATCTTTAGATCTTTTGGTTTCCACTCATCAACTAAGGCATAAGTAACAAAAAAATTATAGATATTCCATAACATTAAATGAAATCTTCTTCTTGTTTCATCTGCCTTATGATAGCCAAATAATAAATTTTGTTCTGGATTGTGAACTGAAAACATCCATCTCATTACATCAACACCAATTTTATCTGCTCCTTCGTTAAATTCAATAGAATTTCCCCAAGACTTATGCATTGGTCTTCCATCTTCAGCTACCATTGATCCATAACCTAAAACAAGTTCAAATGGATTTGTTTTTTCTAAAACTGTTGACATAGCAATCATTGAATAGAACCAGTTTTTAAATTGTCCAGGAAAACTTTCAGTAATAAATTTTGCTGGGAACCATTCTTGCCAATATTTTTTATCTGTAATGTAACTTAACTTCTTTGTTTTTGGATCTATTAAGGTTGAGAATGGAACAATTCCTGCATCAAGCCAAACATTGCCTACATCAGCTACTCTTTCTACTACTTCACCACATTTACTACATTTAATTTTTACTTCATCAATATATGGCTTATGCGGAGAATGTCCGCTAAACTCACTCCATCCTGATACAGCTTTCTCTTCTAGCTCTTCTTTTGATCCAATTACTTCAAAGTTGCTACAATTTTTACATTCAAAAATTGGAAGAGCCAGTCCCCAATATCTATTCTTTTTACTAATTAACCAATCATGCATGTTTGATAGCCAATCAAGTTCTCTTTCTAGTCCAAACTCAGGGTGCCAAGATATCTTGTTGGCAGTTTCTACCATTTGCTCTCTTAATGTCATACCATTCTCTTCTTTAATATCCATTGCTATATACCATTCAAAAGTTACTTTCCAAACAAGTTCTGTTTTACATCTCCAACATGCAGGATACCTGTGAGTATAATGAAGTGTTTTTAGAAGATATTGTCCATTTTCAATTGATCTTAATAAATCAATAATAAGTTCCGGATGTTTTTTAGCATTCTTGCCACTTAATTCATTCATTCCCTCTAAATATGAAGCGTCATCAGCAATTAAAGAAATAACTGGCAAGTTTTCTTTTTTTCCTAAGTCAAAATCTTCTTTTCCAGCTCCAGGTGCAACGTGTAAAAGACCAGTTCCTTCTAAGGAAACAACTATTTCTGATCCATCAACTACAGTATGAAAAGTTTTTGGGTTTTCCTCTTTTGCATTCTCTACAATTGGTAAATCATCAAATGGTGCAGCGTATTTAAGCCCAACTAAATCTTTCCCATCAATTTCTTTAACTTCTTTCCACTCCACTCCTGTATCGTTTAAGATATAATCTGAAACCAAAACTTCTTTTCCTTTAACTAGCCTTACTGGAGTATTACCGTTTTCATCTTTTGAAATAAAAATAATCTTTTCTCCTTTTGTGTTTTGCCAAATCTTATATTTATATTTTATATTTACTCCAACTGCTACGTTTGCAGGAACTGTCCAAGGAGTTGTTGTCCAAACCAAAAGAAATGTGTTATCAAATTCTTTATCTAATATTTTAAGTTTTAAAAATATTGTTTCATGGGTTAATTCTTTATAATCCTCTGTTAACATTTCATGTTGAGAAATTGCTGTCTCACATCTTGGACACCATGGAACACTATCTTTTCCTTTATAAATCCAACCTTTATCAAAACAGGTTTTTAGAAAATGCCAAATCATGTAGTTATTCTCATCGCTCATTGTGTAATATGAGTTATCCCAATCCATAAAATAAGCTAAACGCTTACTTTGCTCTGATTGAATATCTGAATATTTAATTACTCTTTGCTTACAAAGCTCTACAAACTTTGCAATACTTTCCTTTTTATTTCCTTCAACAAGGTTTTCTATATCTTTTTTATTTCTAATATTAAGCTCTTTTTCAACTTCAACCTCTACCCATAAACCTTGGCAATCAAAGCCATTTTGAAATCTTTGTTTATATCCTCTCATATTCCAAAATCTTTGCCACAAATCCTTATATGTTCTTCCCCAAGCATGGTGAACACCCATTGGATTGTTGGCTGTTATTGGACCATCTAAGAAGGCGTATCTTTTTGTAGAATTTTCGTTTCTTGTAAGGTATTTTTCAACTAGCTTTTCCTTTTCCCATTTTTCTAAAAAGCCCTTTTCCATTAATGGAAAATCTACTTGTGGCGTGACTTGTTTAAACATACTGATAATTTTAACTTAAAAAACATATTAGTTCAAATACTTTTCTATATTTTCCAAATGCTCCTCGTAAGTTACACTGCAATGAATATTTTGATAATAATCATGAAGATAGTAAAAACAATCTGTTTCTTCTGGATTTAGAGCTGCTTCTATTGCATCAATGCCTGGGTTTGTAATTGGATGTGGAGGTAATCCATTGTATTGATATGTATTATATAAAGAGTCTGTATTCCTAATATCAGATCCAGATACTACTGACCACCATTTATCTCCTACTTTTCCTTTTGCATACTGAACTGTTGCATCAATTTGTAATCTTTGGCCTTTTAATAATCTATTCCAGATAACTCCTGAGATTATTCCCATATCTTCTTTGCCTGCTGCTTCTCTTTGGATTAAAGAGGCAATTTTTACTCCTGTTGTCCAAAGAATATCTTTTTTTGCAAAACCTTCTAAATATGGAGCAGTTTTTTCATTAAAATTAATAATCATTCTTTTTGCAATATCTAGGCCATCATAAGTAACGGGAATTAAATATGTATCTGGAAAATATACTCCTTCTACGTAGTCATATTTCATTGCTGTATAAACAGTATTCCATTTATCTAATTCTTCACTGTTCCAGCCAAAAGTTTCTTGTAATCTTTCTCCAATTTGTTCTTTTCTAATTCCTTCTGCAAAACTAAACCATTTAAGATCAACTGGACCTGTGATTTTATCTACCAATTGAAAAAGATTCATATTTTTTGATAAATAATATCCTCCACTTTGAATTTTATTATGTTTCCCTTTAATAGTTAGAACTAAATCCATTGCCCAAAATGATTTAATAAAACCTTTTTCTTTTAAATCTTCAATTACTATTGGCTCACCAAACTCTTGAGGAACTGTATAAGTAACAATTGTTTTATCATTTGAAGGGGCACTAAATGGATTAAAAATTATTAAGCCAAAGAGTAACGCTAATAAAATTATAAGTGACAGTATTATTTTTTTCATTTAATAGAGGAAACGTTTTCCCATTCTATCCTAAATTAGGTGGTACTTCAACTCTAGATAAAATTAACATTATTCTACTTTGCTAACCTTTTATTAAAAGACTGATACAGATGGACTGCTGTTATAACAGTTCTAAAGATTAATCCGCCTTTTTTCTTGGGTGCTTTATAGACAACTGTTGACTCTCCTAAAGCTCTTGGTAAAACTACTAATGGTACTGCTTCTTCCCTTACTACTTGTTCAGTTAAACCAGCTTCTCCTCTAAAAAATTTCAATAACTGTTCCCTGCGTCTTCTAGCATCATCTTGTGTTGGCAAGACAGCTCCTATTCCATGTGGGAAATTAGCTATAAGAATTCTTTGAGATATTTCTCTTTCCTCGTTAGTTAAAGCTCCACCTATTTCTCCTCTATTATGTTCTGGCATAGAGCATATATTATCACTGTATTTTATATTGTCAATACAATGTAATTGCATAAATGAGGTATATGTGAAGAATTTATTTACTTATTCCTTAAGTATCCTAAATTTGCCATTCTGCGTCTTGACTTAATTCTTGCAAGATCAAGCTTTATTAATACAGATGGTTGAATTACTGCTTCTTTCCAAGGTCCTGTTGCTAAAACTTCTTTTTGCAAATGTAATACTCCTATTCTTTCAAGCATAAAATATTATTTTATAATTAAATCACCAAGATAAAAGCTGATAGAAAACCCTTATGTCTTTCTATTTATGTTTTAAAATTCCACCAACAGCTCTATGCCAAAATATCATTTCCCCTTTATATAAGATTTCCTCGTATCCGTAAAAATCAGTAATATCTCCCTCTTGGGTATAAGTATATTTCCAATCTCCTTCAATAAATTCATGTGGACCTCTTAAAGATTCAAATCCCTCTTCATCCTTTGATAATGCTTTTTTGAGGAAATCAAAAGTTTGATTGGAGATATCGTCTTTTCCTTCAACCATTCCGCCACCATAACCTGACCACCAAATTGGCTCATCATTCAATCTAACAATTTCTTGCCCACCTGATCTTGAATGTCCCGTATAACTATCTCTGTAATACCAGGGTGATTCTTTATCATAAACTAGTTCAAAAAATCCTGGTCTTTCTGGATGCCCTTCATATTTTCCACCTCCAGCATAAGTTGACTTAGCTGCTCTATTTACAAAATCAAATAATTGTTTTGGGGTAAAATTATTTTGCACAAATTAATTATATCATAGTAAATTGAGGCTAAAAAA
>JBBTVW010000047.1:0-8168 GCA_038063075.1 Patescibacteria group bacterium
TATGTTGCTGACAAACACACCTAAATTATGAAAAGCACAAAACTTGAATGGGAAGACGCAGAAGATGTAAAAGTAAAAATTAAGCAGATATTAAAAGTGCTTGATCTACCTCATATTAAAGAACAAAACATTCACTGTTATAGAACAGAAGGATCAAAATCAAGAGCATATGCAAGAATCTGGGCAATGCCTAAAATCTTTCAAAGAGCTCTAAACCTTGAGCCGCACTATGTTATTGAAGTATTGGCAAGATATTACGACAGATTAGATGAAGATGAAAAATCTAAAGTTGTAATTCATGAACTGTTACATATTCCTAATAATTTTTCAGGAGCACTTGTCCCCCATAAAACAAAAAGTAGGCACTTAGGTAAAACTGCAAACAAACTTTTTGAAATATTTAAAAACTCTGTATGATTAGCATTATCCACGGAAATGATATAGCAAGATCTCGAACCTTTTATATTGAAGAAAGGCAAAAGTATGAGAATCCAGATGTGTTTGATGGTGAAAAACTTGACTACAATACTCTATTTCAAACATTTGAAGGTAATTCACTTTTCTCTGAAAAAAGATTTGTATTTGTAGAAAATTACATTTCTAAACAAAGAGCAAATTCAAATGAGTTTAAAGAAATAGTAGAATATTTAACAAAAAATAAAGACATAGATATCACTTTCTGGGAAGACAAAGAACTAACTAAAGCTCAAATCTTAGCTTTTAAAAACCCTGTAACCAACTTATTTAATTATCCTCAAATTTTATTTACTTTCCTAGATAGCTTAAGGCCAAATAACTTAACAAGTGTAAAACTTTTTCATAGCTTAATGGAAACAATGGAAACTGAGCTTATTTTTTATATGATTGTTCGCCAATTTAGATTACTTCTCTCGCAAGTGGAAAATACAGAAAAAAATATAGATGAAGCTAAAAGACTTGCACCTTGGCAAAAATCAAAACTTAAAACTCAAGCAAATTATTTTGGTAAAGACAGGTTAGTAACTTTATATAAGAAGCTTTATAAAATCGATTACGAAACTAAGTATGGACTAACCAGTTTACCTTTAAATTCTACCATTGACATTTTTTTAATTGATTTATAATATAGACAAATGACAATTGAACCATCAATTTTTAAATCCTACGATATTAGAGCAGTCTACCCAACTGAGTTAGACGAAGAGGGAATAAAGCAAATAACACAAGCAATTTGTAAGGTTATCTCTCAAAAAACAGGTAAAGAAAAATTAAAAATTGTTTTAAGTAGAGATATGCGAACCTCTTCCCCATCTCTTTCAGAAGCTGTCTTGCAAACCATGCTTGATGCAGGCGTTGATGTACTAGATATTGGTATTGCATCAACCCCATCAATGTATTTTTCAGTTTTCCATTTACAAGCTGACGGTGGAGTTCAAATAAGCGCATCTCATAATCCAAAGGAATACAATGGTTTAAAAATCGTAGCAAATTCTCCACAAGGCTTAATTAAAATTGGTAAATCAACCGGCATGGAAGATGTAAAAAATCTAAGTCTTCAAAATACACCTTTAGTAAAAACTGATGGTGGAACAGTAACAAAAGTAGATAATATTGTAACGGAAGAAGTACTAAATTCAATCAAGATTGCAGGAAATTTAGAAATTAAAGAATATAAAATTGTTGCTGACGCTGCAAACTCTATGGGTGCAGTTTATTTAGATGAATTATTTAAACACGTTCCTGGAAACTTAATGAGAATGAACTTTGATCTTGATGGAACATTTCCATCACATCAACCTGATCCATTAAACTTTGATACCCTAGTTGATCTACAACAAAAAGTAAAAGATGAAAAAGCTGATATTGGTTTTGCACCTGATGGAGATGGAGATAGATTCTTTTTTATTGATGAAAATGGAGACATCGTTCCCCCATCAATTATTACATCGCTAGTTGCCAGAGAACTTTTAAAAACAAATCCAGGAGCAATGATTCTTTTTGATATTAGATATATTTTAAATCCTACTAAAGTTATCGAAGAAAATGGAGGAAAATATGACATTACAAAAGTTGGACATGCATTTATTACGGAGAAAATGCATGAAACAGGTGCTATTTTTGCAGGTGAATCATCTTCACACTTTTTCTATAAAGCAGCAGGAAATGGTGAGGCTCCAATTCCAGTTATCTTAACTGTTTTAGGAGTTATGACAAGAGAGAGTAAAAAGCTCTCTGAATTGGTTAATGAGCTAAGAAGAAGCTTTGAATCAGGTGAATTAAACTTCAAAGTTACAAACGCACCAGAAATACTTGAGCAATTAAAGCAAAAATATTCTGATGGAAACTTAAATGATATGGATGGAATTGCTATCACCTATCCAAATTGGAGATTTAGCGTTAGAACTTCAAACACCGAACCTCTACTTAGATTAAATGTTGAATCCTTAGAAAAAGAAATAACAGAGCAAAGATTTAATGAATTAAAAGAGTTTATTGGTTCTATTGCAAAATGATCGATTTAAATAATCCATTATCATTTAAAGACCTAGATCCTAAAAATGTATTTGGCTCAACAGGTATGCTTGCCGATCAAATTGAGCAAGTATGGCAAGACGCAAAAAACTTAAACTTCCCAGAAAACTACAAAGATTTTGAAAACATAATTCTCTGTGGAATGGGTGGATCAGCATATAGCGGATATATGATTCAATCAGTTTATAAAGATAAATTATCTATTCCTCTTATTTCAAATAATGACTATGATTTACCTTTATTTGCTAATAAAAAAAGCTTAATAATTCTTTCTAGTTATTCAGGCTCAACAGAAGAATCTCTAGCTTGTGCTAAAGAAGCTTTAGAAAAAGGATTAACAGTTACAGGAGTTACAAATGGAGGAAAACTAGCTGAGTTTTTCACTCAAAATAATCTACCTTTCTTACAATTTGATGCAAAAAATAATCCTTCTGGCCAACCAAGACTTGGGACTGGATATATGGCAATTGGAACGATCGCTCTTCTTACAAAACTTGGATTATTAAATGTATCCGATAGCGATATAAGCTCTGCTGTTTCTGAGCTTTTGGCAAACAAAGAAAATATTCAAAAACTAGCCATAGAGCTATCTCAAAAATTTGTAGGACACTTCCCTCTTATCATGTCATGTGGATTTTTAAATGGAAACGCACATGTATTAAGAAATCAATTTAATGAAACTTCAAAAACATTTGCAGCTTTTGAAGATATTCCAGAACTAAATCATCACTTAATGGAAGGATTTAAGTATCCTAAAGATTTAAAGATTAAAGTTCTATTTATCGATAGTCCTTTATACGATGAAAAACATAAAAAAAGAGCAATGCTAACTGAAGATGTAGTATCTAAAAACTCTATTGAAAGTGTTCACTTTACGCCACTTGGGAATTCTAAACTTTCACAAAGCCTATCAACTCTTTCTTTTGGAGGATATATTAGCTTTTATCTTGGTATTCTCTATAACGAAGATCCAAGCTTAATCCCTTGGGTTGACTACTTTAAAGAACAGCTTTCTAAATAAGCGCAAACTACTTGTAAATTTAAAGAAATAATCTCATAATAATACTGATATGTCTGCCCAACACATAGTTTGGTTTAATCAAATTGATAAGGAAGATGTTTCTCTGGTTGGCGGTAAGGGCGCAAACTTAGGTGAAATAACCAAAGCAGGCTTCAATGTTCCAGAAGGTTTTGTTTTATCCTCCCACGCATACTACGATTTTATAAGAGAAAATAATTTAGCAATAAAGATTAAACACCTTATTTCTTCAACTAACTTTGATAATCAAAGTTCCCTAAATCAAGTTTCAAAACACATTAAAGATTTAATTTTTAAAGGTAAAATGTCAAAAGAGCTAATAGATGAAATTCTCACAGCTTACCAAAAGCTTGGAGAACCACTCGTTGCCGTTAGATCATCAGCTACAGCAGAAGATTTAGCCAATGCTTCTTTTGCAGGCCAACAAGAAAGCTTTTTAAATGTTAAAGGCGACGCTGTTTTAATTGAAAAAATTAAAGAAGGATGGGCTTCTCTTTTTGGAGCAAGAGCAAATTTTTATAGACACCAACAAAAATTTGATCATGTTAAAACTGGCATTGCCCTAGTTATCCAAAAAATGATTGAGTCTGAACAGTCAGGAGTCATGTTTACAATTGATCCAATTACAAATGACAAAAATACAGTTATTATTGAAGCAGTCTTAGGCCTTGGAGAAATGATAGTACAAGGTGAAGTAAATCCAGATCATTATGAAGTAGATAAAAATGACTTAACTATTAAAAATAAGAAAATATCCCATCAAGATCATCTTCTGCAAAAATCAGGTACTTCAAATAAAAAAGTTAAGCTTTCTAAAAAAATGGCAGATAAACAAAAAATAAGCGATGCTTTAATAAAGGGACTAGCTTTAGTTGGTAGAAAAATAGAAAAACACTATTATTTCCCTCAAGACATTGAATGGGCAATTGAAAAAGGAAATATCTATATTGTACAAACAAGAGCTGTAACAACTACCCATGGAGTTAAGCAAAATGAAAAAATAGTAGAACATATCCCCACTTCAAAGCTAATACTCAAAGGGGGTCCTGCAAGTCCAGGAATCTCAAGTGGCCCAGTAAGAATAGTTCTATCGGCAAAAGAAATAGGAAAAGTAATGCCAGGAGATGTATTAGTTGCTCCTCAAACTAACCCAGACTATGTTCCTGCTATGAAAAAAGCCTCAGCAATTGTTACTGACAGTGGGGGTACTACAAGTCATGCAGCAATTATATCAAGAGAATTAGGCATTCCTGCTGTTGTGGGCACACATGAAGCAACTCATAAGCTTAAAAACGGCAATGTGATAACAGTTGATGGCACAAAAGGTGAGATTTATGACGGTGGATACGCAACTATTGGAAGCGCTAAAGTAACAGTGCAAAGTGATTTAAAAACAGCTACAAAAGTCTATGTAAACCTTGCAGAACCTGAACTAGCTGATCGAAATGCAAAAAGAAACGTAGATGGAATTGGACTATTACGCGCTGAGTTTATGATGGCTGGAATAGGTACCCATCCTAAGAAAATGATAAAGGATGGTAAAAAGCAAGAGTTTATTGAAAAACTTGCAGATGATTTAGCCAAGTTTTGCAGTGCATTCACTCCTAGGCCAGTAGTTTATAGAGCATCTGACTTTAAAACCAATGAATATAGAAACCTTGTAGGAGGAAGAGATTATGAACCCTTGGAACCTAATCCAATGCTTGGCTACAGAGGTGCATTTAGGTATATTCACGATCCAGAAGTATTTAAACTAGAGCTTGAAGCAATTCATCGTGTCAGAGAAAAGCTGGGTTATAAAAATCTTTGGCTTATGATTCCATTTGTAAGAACAGTTGATGAGTTAGTTAAGGTTAAAAAAATTATTACTGAATTTGGTCTTCACAGATCTGAAACTTTTAAGCTTTGGATGATGGTAGAAATTCCTTCAAACGTAATAATGCTTGATAAATTTATCGAAGTAGGAATTGATGGAGTCTCAATTGGCTCAAATGATTTAACCATGCTTGTTTTAGGAACTGACAGAGATAACTTTGAAGTAGCTCATGAGTTTGATGAAATGAATCCTGCAACTCTTTGGGCATTTGAACAAACAATCAGAACTGCCCATAAATATGGCGTTACCACTTCAATGTGTGGCCAGGCTGTTTCTACATACCCAGAGCTGGTTAAAAAACTAGTTGAGCTTGGAACTACAAGCGTTTCTGTTTCACCTGATGCAATTGAAAATACAAGAAAACTTGTAGCTCATTTTGAAAACGAATTATTAAATAAGAAATAATGGCTAAAATTAAACAAATTACAGCAAGAGAAATATTAAATTCTAAGGGTGAACCAACTATAGAAACATCTGTAATTCTAAATGACGGGGCAGTTGGAATTGCTTCTGTACCAAGTGGTACATCTGTTGGTAAATATGAAGCAATAGATTTAAAAGATAATGATGAAAAAAGATATGGTGGAAACGGAGTTTTAAACGCAATTACTAATATTGAAAAAATACTTACTCCTCTTTTAATTGGTATGGAAGCTTCAAATCAACAATTGGTAGATAAAAAAATGATAGAAATTGATGGTACTCCTAATAAAAGCAAAATTGGTGCAAATACAATTCTTTCTGTGTCTATTGCTGTAGCTAAAGCAGCAGCAAGAAGTGCTGTTCTTCCTTTATTTTTGTATCTTAGAGAATACGTAAAAAAAGAAAATGTACAGGTTAAAATTCCAACACCATGTTTTAATATTTTAAATGGTGGACAACACGGAAGTGGCAATATTGATTTTCAAGAGTTTTTAGTAATACCAGCAACAAGTAAAAAGTATTCTGAAAGCCTAGAGCTTGGTACACGAGTATATTTTTCTCTAAAAAAAGTTATTGAAAGCAATAATCTCTCTTCTTTGGTAGGCTTTGAGGGTGGATTTTCGCCAAAGCTCTCTTCAAATCAAGACGCATTAGTCTTAATAAAACAGGCAATTGATGATTCTAATCTTAGGCCAGGATTTGATATGTTTTTAGGTATTGATGCGGCTTCAAATAATTTTTATGATGAAAATAAGTATCAGATTAAAGATAAATCAAATGCGCTTACTTCAAAAGACTTAATATCATTTTATAAAACTATTAATGAACAATATCATCTACTTTACCTTGAAGATGGTTTAAATGAAGATGATTGGGATGGCTGGAAAGATCTCTATCAAAACATGAGTCAACAGACAATGATAGTTGGAGACGATCTTATTGCCACAAATCCATTCAGACTTTCTGAAGCTTTATCAAAAAGTGCAATTAGTGCAATCATTGTTAAACCAAACCAAATCGGAACGATTATAGAATCATTAGCTGTTTGTGAAATGGCAAAACAAGCTGGAATTAAAATAGTAGTATCGCACAGAAGCGGAGAAACAAATGATGATTTTATAGCCGACTTTGCAGTTAGCGTAAACGCTGATTATGTTAAGTTTGGTGCTCCTGTTAGAGGTGAACGAGTAGCAAAATATAATAGATTACTTGCTATTGAATCTCAATTAAAATCACTTTAAGTTAAAAAGAATTACTATCTCCCCTTTTATCCCCTTTTTATAATGGTCTAAAACATTAGAGATTGTATCCTTAATAACTTCTTCATGAAGCTTTGTTAGCTCTCTTGCTATAACAATCTCTATATCTCCAAATACACTTTGCATATCAACTAGAGATCTTTTAATTTTATATGGAGATTCAAAAATAATTACTGTTGAATTAATAGTTTTTAAATTTTCTTTTATATTTTCTAAAAATTTAATTCTATGTCCTGGTTTTTGAGGCAAAAATCCTAAAAACAAAAATTTATCGGTCGGTAAACCAGAAGAAGTTAATGCTGGAAGAATTGAGGAAGCACCTGGAATTGAAACGACATTTATTCCTTCTTTTACGCATTCCCTGATAAACTTAAAACCTGGGTCTGAAACTGCAGGAGTTCCTGCATCAGAAACAATGGCTATGTTTTTACCTTCTTTAAGTTGAGCTACTAGATAAGGAATTTTTTGCAATTCAACTTGATCATAATATGAAAAAAGTTTATTTTGCATTTCCTTTTCTCTTCCTTTAAAGAAATGATTAATCAAAATTGAAGTTTTTCTTGTATCTTCAGAACCTATATAATCTACGCTTTCTAAAATCTCTATAGCCCTAAATGTAATGTCTTTTAAGTTACCAATTGGTGTTGCAACCACGTATAATGTTCCACTCATTGCATGATTATACCAAACAGAAGTTTTTTCTGTTATAATTTTTTGATGGAAGCATTTAGCATACTACTTCACTTCGATAAAGCACTAACCTCAATTATTAATCTTTTTGGACCATTTACCTATGTTTTATTATTTTTAATTATCTTTGCTGAAACTGGCTTAGTTGTTACACCTTTTCTTCCTGGAGATTCATTAATTTTTGCAGTAGGAACGCTTGCGGGTGGAAATTATTTAAATATATTTATTTCCTATGCAGTCTTACTTTCAGCAGCCATAATTGGAGATACAGTAAATTACTGGCTTGGACATCATTTGGGAGACAGAGTTTTCTCAAGATCAAATTCAAGAATATTTAAAAGAGAATATTTAGAAAAAACAGAAGAGTTTT
>JBBTVW010000048.1:0-2921 GCA_038063075.1 Patescibacteria group bacterium
TTAAGAGCCTGTCATAAAAACCTTCTAAACCAAAATAGCCTTTATCGTTTCCCTCATTATCTTTTCCCACAAAGCCAATTAAACCTGCAGCCATAGAACCTTCTGGATAAAAACGAGTATACTGCTCAGTAAAACCAACACCTTTTAAGCCTAATTTTTCAAGATTTTGCTTAGTTTCTGTGTCTACTTTTGCTTTAATAGGTACCCAAACCCTATCTAAAAAAAGATTAGCACTTACTGAAGCTACATCTACGCCTAATATTGAGGAGATTACCTGAGCAGTTGCCTCTTTATTACTTATTTCTTTAGGATTTGCATAGATTTGATAAGAAACTTTATTTGTAGCAATTGGAAAACCATCAGAAGTTCTTATTTCTCCTCTTTTAGGAAGTATTTTTATAGCGCTGCCATATTGAAGATCACCAAGGTTAGATAACTCTTGAGCTTTTACTACTTGCCAATAAAAAAGCCTCAAAACTACGAGGAGGAATGCTACAACAATTACGCTTAAACAGAATTTATATCTCCAATTCATCTTTTTGCTGCTATAGGCAAACCGGAGTTTAGCACAAAACTGGTCTTACTATCTACAAAGCCAAGTGTAGAGGCTTTAGAAGCAACATTTGTAAGAGATGAATTTTCATAAACTTTTTGAGCTAAAACTGCATTTTCTGTTTTTAATTTTGAAGCCTCATCTTCTATTACAGAAAGAGTAACTCCAGAGGTGGCAATATTATTTGAAACATAGGTTCTTATTACAGATAAGACTACTACGGTTAGAATTAGTACAAATATTAGTAAAACACTTTTTTTCATATTTAACTTCTTTCAAAAACCCTTAACTTACTGCTTCTGCTTCTCGAATTTTCTTTTATTTCTAAAGCGTCTGGCTCTATTGGTTTTTCTGTTATTATTTCCCCTAAACCCTGTTTCTTAAACCCTTTGAATGCATTTTTTACTATTCTGTCTTCTAAGGAATGAAAGCTTATTACAACTATCCTTCCTTTCTTTTCTAAGAGTCTTACAGCTTGCGGCAATGCTTGCTCTAAACTTCCGAGTTCATTGTTTACCGCAATTCGTAAGGCTTGGAATACTTTTTGTCCAATTTTGTTTTTATCAAAATCAGAAAGTTCTTCCCTGTACCCATAAGCTTTACCAATTACCTCTAAAAGCTCATCTGTAGTCTTTATCGCCTTTACTCTACGCGCGCTACTAATAGCGCCAGAAATGGCATTTGCATGGCTTTCTTGACCCAATCTATTAAATAACTCATATAATTCTCCTTTCCCTAGTACATTAACTAGGTATTCTGCTGTTAAACTTGAGTCTTTATCCATTCTCATGTCTAACGGCCCATTTGTTAAAAAACTAAATCCTCTTTTAGGAGTATCTATTTGGTGGGAAGAAACTCCCAAGTCAAATAATATTCCCAAAACCTTTTCAAATCCTTTTGAATGTGCAATTTCCTCTATGTTTACGAAATTCCCTTTTGCTAAGACCAGGTTTTTGTTATTTATATTTTGGGATACATGCAAAATTGCATCTTGATCTTGATCTATTCCCAAAACTACTCCTAAAGCGTCTAAAATCTTTCCCGTGTGTCCTCCTCCACCCAATGTTGCGTCTATATACTTTTGTCCTGGCTTAACTTGTAAAAGATCTATTGTCTTTTGTAAAAGGACAGGTTTATGATAATTATTCATTTTTATCCCTACCCTTATCGCTAACTAGTCTTTGTGAAATCGTATCTATGTTTTTCTCTAAATGTTTCCTATACTCTTCCCAGCGTTTCTTGTCCCAAATCTCAACGTAACGTGACAAACCTATGAATACGACTTCGTTTTCAATCTTTGCATAGTCTCTAAGATAATCTGGAAGTATAAACCTTCCTTTAGTGTCAAGTTCGACGTTTGAGGCGTTACCGAGTAAAAACCTTTGAGTTTCCCTGGTTTCGGACTGAATAAATGGTCTCCCTTGGGTTCCTTCGAGTAGCGCTTTCCAATTTTCTTCTGATACGACAATAAGTGAGTTTTCATATCCTAAAGTAACAATTAATTTATCACCCAAAATCTGCCTAAATCTCTTTGGGAATGCACTTCTACCTTTTTGATCGATTTTGCCGTCATATTGTCCAATTAACACTTTCTCCTGCCTTTCTTTATCCCACTTTTTCCCTTATTTTCCCACTTCTATATCATTTTGAATCAATTTTAAATAACTGTCAATAGGTAAATAAGGGGGTTTAGTGTTAGTACAAATATAAAATCACTAGATGTAGTAATTTAGTGAAAATTGCTGTGAAAAACTTAGAGGGAGTCTAAAGTAGCTGTGGATTGGAAGACACTTCCATCATCCTTGGTAATTTTAAGTACGACTTTTATATCAGAAATCTCCTTGTCGTAGTGACAAACATCTGAGCATGTACCAAGCGTGATATCTTTACTTGCTGGAGTCTTTTTAAGATTAATTTGTCCAATAGCTCCTCTTGGCAAGCTTCCCTCAGCAAGATAAGAAAGTTCGTATTCAATACTTGTAATTCCATCTATGTTTTCAACTGTAACAAGAACTGTTTTGCCTGGTGTACCTTCTTCAATTGTTAAACCTAACTCCTCTGGCGAAATTGTTGGAATTGGTATTTCAGTAGGTAAGATATTTGTATTTACTTGTTGATCAGAAGTTTTTGCATTTTTCAAAAATATAAATCCAGCTAGAAGAACAACTATGGCAATTACTGCTATTCCTACTAACTGAAACTTTCTGTCCTTTAATAAATTCACATTCATTAACTTATTAAAGCATAAACAAAACTTTTTTATCTGTCAATACTTCCCTCTGTAGCTAAGGCTATGTTATAATAATTCATTAAATATAGGATATATATTATGGATGAAAGAGGAGTAAAGATTGGAAAAGTAAGACAG
>JBBTVW010000049.1:0-6098 GCA_038063075.1 Patescibacteria group bacterium
ATGCCATTATCAAAACGAATCGGTATTGACCTCGGAACAGCGAATACACTTGTCTACCTAGCAGGTGAGGGAATTGTATTAAATGAACCAACTGTTGTTGCAGTTACTGCTGAGGATAATAGAGTTGTAGCAGTTGGTAAAGAAGCAAAAGAAATGCTTGGTAGAACTCCTGGTAATATTGTCGCCTTAAGACCTCTTAGAGATGGAGTTATTGCAGAATATACAATAACAGAAGCAATGCTTACATACTTTATTGATAAAGCTGCAGGTAAATCACGTTTTTTTAAACCAGAGGTTATGGTTTGTATTTCATCAGGAGTAACACAGGTTGAAAGAAGAGCAGTATTAGATGCAACTATGGCAGCAGGAGCTAAGATTGCATATCTAATTGAAGAACCATTAGCAGCAGCAATAGGAGCTAAGGTTCCAATTGCTCAGCCAGCAGGACATATGGTTGTAGATATTGGTGGAGGATCAACTGAATCAGCAGTTATCTCCTTAGGAGGCGTTGTTGTTCATAATTCAGTAAGAGTTGGTGGTAATAAGGTTGACGAAGCTATTGCTTCATATGTTAAGAAAAAGTTTAATCTTTTAATTGGAGAAAGAACCTCAGAGGTAATAAAGATAGAAATGGCTAATGCTTTAATTGATGAGAAAAGAGTTAGTGATCAAAAGGTCATGGAGATAAGAGGAAGAGATTCTATAACAGGACTTCCAAGAACTATACAACTAAACGAGGGCCAAGTTAATGAAGCAATACTCCCAACCTTAATGGATATTATTTCAGCAGTTAAAGGGGTTATGGAACAAACTCCACCAGAGCTAGCAAGCGATATTATAGATAAAGGTGTAGTTATGAGTGGGGGAACTTCACTGCTTACAAACTTTGATAAGTTAATGACAAAGATTACTGGAGTACCATGTCATGTGGCAGAAGATGCATTACTTTGTGTTGTACGAGGAACTGGCGTAGCCCTTGAAAATATCGAACTTTACAAAAGAAGCATAGCTAAGAAATAAATATCCTATAACTATTTTTATGCATTTATTTAATTACATAAAAACACCTCCTTTAGAAAATATTTTCACAAGAATCAGGTTTATAGTATTTGGGTTGCTATCACTGTATAAAACGGCCAGTATTTAGTGGCCTAAGCGTGTTTTAAGGTTAATAATTTTGAATAAAAAAAATGATCAAATTTAAGCAAAACAGAAAAAATCTCAATTTACAATTTAATCTTGTAGTAAAATGAATGATTTCGAAAAAAAATATTTACTTGGAGTAGGCTTCTCTAATGCCACAAAAGAAGAAGTCTTAGAGTTTATTTATACAGGTCTACAAAAACCACTAAAAAGCTACTATATTGTTACCCCAAATCCTGAACTTTTAATACTTGCTCATAAGGACAAGGAGTATAAAATGATCTTAAATAATGCAAAATTAGCCTTGGCAGACGGTATAGGTGTCCTATGGGGAGTTAAAATGTTGGGTAGATCATTAAAACAAAGAATTACTGGTGTAGATCTTACTGAAAGTCTATGTAAGTATGTTGCAAAACAGCCTATAACGGTAAGCTTTCTTGGGGGTGGCCCTGGCATAGCAGAGCTTACCTCTGAGTGCTTACGAAAAAAATATCCCGGACTTAATGTTTCTTGGTTTTCACAAGAGTATAAAGAGTCTTTAAAAGATAAACAAACAGACATCTTGTTTGTTGCTTTCGGTTCGCCAAAACAAGAAGTTTGGATTTCTAAAAATATAAATAATCTTAACGCCAAAGTTGTAATGGGAGTAGGTGGTGCATTTGATTTTATTAGTGGTAAGGTATCAAGAGCACCAAAAATATTAAGAGATTTAGGGCTTGAATGGCTTTTTCGTTTAATAATTCAACCCTGGAGAATTAAGAGACAAGTTTGGTTAATAATGTTTGTTTTGTTAGTTTTAAAGGAAAAGATAAGTTCATCAAAAAAATCATAGAATTTGATCGAAACGTACCTCCTCTTAGAGATTTATCAGCATCTATATATAGTCGGCCACAAAACCACATAATTTACAATTTAAGAGTAAATCATTAACCAGCCTTACTAATTTACGTAGACTATCGGTTTATTAAATAGTTAAGTTATTTTTAGTAACCAAAAATTATAAACAATACTCTAAGGTATTTTTGTTTTTTTAAAAGAAAATTTATGTTGTTAAAAATAACCAAATTAGAATACAAGGGAGGTAGGTAAAAGTCTAAGAAAATTATTAAAAAGTAGTCATATTTGATAAAGATATTAAATATTATTAAAAGTTGTTAATTTGTATAGATTGATATACTTTATAGATAATATATATAGAAAGGTTGATAAATAAGAGTAATTACTAATAATCTTTAAAAGACACTTAACTAGGGAAGTAGAAAAAAATCAGAAACTTGGAATTTTTGAAGCTAAGCAATTTGTATTACCGAAGATTTACCGAAGACAATTTTGATCTTAAAAACATAATTTAAAGTTTTTTCACAATACTATATCTTAGCCTAAATAAAGTGGTATTTGCATTTATAGAAATTATAAACTTTACCTAAGCTAGTAATTAAATAGATTATTATATCAATCTAAACATAGTAGTATAAGATATATCACTTAATATGTTTAATTGCCAATTCAAATTTTACACTATCTTATAATACGAGCTTTTTGCCTCGATTATGCATATTTTGATAAATTTATCTATCTTTCTGGTTTAATTCTACTTATTATTGTCTTTTATTCCAATTGCATGTTGAGCTTAAATAGTCTTTAATTAGTATATGGACTTTAAATTTATTGAAGATATCGATTTTAAAAACTGGATCATATCTGCTCCTAAGAGATCTAAGAGACCAAGTATCCTAAGGGGAACACAGTTAACCTGTCCTTTTTGTGTAGGGCAGGAGGACTTAAATTCTGAAGTCTATAGGATACCTGGTCAGGTTGGCATTAGTGATTGGAAAGTAAGAGTTATAAAAAATAAATTTCCATTTGCTCCAATTCATGAAATAGTTATTCATTCTCCTGATCATCACAAAAGCTTTGATGAATTGCCACTTGAGCAATCATATTTAATCCTTAAAGCATATAGACAGCGTTACCAGGAGCATAAAGACAAGGGTTCTGTTTATATATTCAATAACACTGGTGAAGAGGCTGGAGAAAGTCTTCCACATCCCCATAGTCAGCTCGTGGTTATCCCAGATTATATTAAGCTTAATTTTCCTCATCATGAAATAACAGATAAGGATAAGGTTAAAGAAACAAGAGAGTTTTCTATATTTTGCCCATATCAAAGCCAATGGCCTGATGAAATCTGGATTTATCCTAAAGAAAGGAATAAAACGTTTGGAGAAGTATCAGATGATCAATTAAAAGATCTTGGGAGGACTCTTTACAGGTTGCTCCAGATTTTTGATCTTCGTCATGGTCATGAGTTTCCTTATAACTTTTATATCTACCCATATCAGGATTGGTATCTAAGAATAGTGCCTAGATATAAGGTTATAGGTGGTTTTGAGGTTGGTACAGGAGTGTTTGTTAATACTCAGGATCCAAATGAAACAATAGATTTTATAATTGAGCATTTCGATACCCCTAATGAAGAGAAAATAAAGACAATCCATAGAGCCAAATACCACAGGTTCTCCTAGATTGACTTTTATTTTTCACTTTGATATAAGCTTACTATGGCTGCACCAAATAGATTAGAAGATGGAAGAAGACCAAGCCAAGTAGTTGGTGAGCCTCGTGATCTTGCTGCAATAGCAAGGGATATTATTAATTGGAGAACTGATGTTACTTTAAGAGCAGAAGCATTTATGGGTCGTGAAAGAGTTGCAGGCTCTACACTTGGTAATCCTCATATGACTTCATTGAGATCAAGAATTAAGCTAATTGATTTTACTTCTGAGGTATTTGGTAAGAAAGCGACATCTGTTACAGAAGTTCCAAGGGGTTTAACAAGGTTTTTAGAAACAAGCACCCATTTAACTTTTCTTCCTACAGATATGCATGATTTAGGTAGATTTCAGGAAGGTACATTAGAAGTTGATGTTGAAATGCCATTTGGTTTACATACAAAAGGATTTGTCGCTCCTCAGGTTGGGGGAGAATATAGGGGAGAATTTTTTCAAGTTATGCCAGATGGAAGTTATATCGATATAGGTGGCGCACACGATTTTAGCCTCAGAGAGCTA
Source organism: Patescibacteria group bacterium (assembly GCA_038063075.1). Classification (GTDB taxonomy): domain Bacteria; phylum Patescibacteriota; class Microgenomatia; order Levybacterales; family UBA12049; genus JACQHJ01. Next base: position 4,215 of record JBBTVW010000049.1, read on the forward strand.
GCTGATACCGCAGCACGACCAAGAAAAATTTATTAATTTAGAAGTAAGTAGGGGAGTTAGTTTTCGGTTTTTGCAGCAATTCCAAGAAGCCAAAGTACTGCGTCTTTTTTATATCTTCTATCTCCTCGGGAATTAATTCTTATAGCTGGTAATTTGCCTCTTTTACCCCATCTTTTGATTGTGAGTGGTGAAACTCGAAGTATTTGTGCAACTTCTCTTACTGTTAGTAGATCTGGAAGATTATTGATTGATAATTGATCTGGCATATTTAGTAATCGTTTAATAATCAATATGATTATTATGTACTCTTAAAGTAACAAAATGTAACAAAGTTGTCAATAGGTAAAATACAAAAATCCCGTCAAAGTGACGGGAAAATTGCGAAAACATTGAAATTAAACTTATTTAAGTTCAACTGTTGCTCCAGCTTCGGTTAACTTAGCTTTTGCTTCTTCTGCTGTTTTCTTGTTTACTGCTGTCATTACTTCTTTTGGTGCGCTATCTACTAATGCTTTTGCATCAGCAAGGCCCAAGGTTGGAACTAATTCTCTAACTGCTTTAATTACAGATATTTTATTTGCTCCACCATTTGCAATAACAACGTTAAAGACTGTCTGTTCGTCTGCCTCTGCTGCTCCTTCCGAAGCTGCTGCGGCTGGTGCCGCTGCTGCGAAAGTTTGTGCACTTACTCCGAATTTTTCTTCCAAAGCTTTTACTAGCTCTGATAGTTCGAGAACTGACATTTCTTCAACTGCTTTAAGTAATTCTTCTTGTGATAATTTTGCCATTAATTCTCACCACCTTTAGACTCTTCATTTGGTTTCTCTTCTGCAACTTGTTCTACTGGTGCTTCTTCTGCTGTGGTAGATTCAACTGGAGTTTCAGCTACTGGTTCTTCTGTTATTGCTTCTTCTACAACTGGAGCGCTAGTTTGTGTTGGTTTTAAGCTAGCAACTGCATTTAGGGTTAAGACTAATTTTTGTAAATTCCAATTTAATGCTCTATGTAGGCCAGAAATAGGGGATTTAAGTCCGCCAATAACTTGGGCAAGTAATACTTCTCTTGTTGGAAGGCTTGAAAGCTTCATAACCTGGTCATTTGTTATAAAGTCTCCATCCATGATTCCAAATTTAACAGCTGGGAGATTTAATTCTTTAATAAGCTTTGCAAGAGCTTTTAATGGTGAAACTATATCGTTATAGATAAAAAGAGTACCTGTTGGTCCTTGTAAAATATGATCTTCACTAAGTTTAATCTTGTTATCATCTAGAGATCTTGTAACGAGTGAGTTTTTAGCTACGACATATTCACCCTCTAATGGTTTAATGGTTTTTTTAAGGCCTTCAATCTGTTTATGGGTAAGACCTTCATAGTTAGTAAAGACAACAGCTTTAGCTTTTGTGAATTTATCACTAAATGAAGCTACTATGTCTACTTTTTTTTGTCTATTTGCTGAAACTTTTAAATCTTTTATATCCATATAATAAAAAAACACTCCTAAAATGAAGTGTTTATAAGCATTAAGTTTGCTCTTGTTACTTCCTCGGTAGGACTTATCTTTTTGCCTACTGTCTTAGGTGAAAACAATAATACCATTTAGATTAATTATTGTCAATTGATATTTTCAGTAGTTTAGGTGTAATTAATCTATGTTTATACTGTTATTTGAAGCATCAACTGAACAAAGACCAAGTGGGGAAATAAAATAATTAATTATAAAAAGTATTTATTTGAGGGTAAACTAAGGATTAGGAGATGTTGTTACATTAACGCAATTAGAGCAATTTATATTTTGACCAGGCATTGTATTTCCTGTAACTGCACCTCCAGTTACATTTCTAAGTCTTACTCCGGCGCCTACTCTTTGATCAGATGGTAGATCAA
>JBBTVW010000050.1:0-18284 GCA_038063075.1 Patescibacteria group bacterium
AAATGCATTTCCACCTTGATAATTTGTAGATAAAGAAACAATATTTGTTCCCCTATAAACCTCTTGTCCAACGAAAACATTAATATTTTGTACAACGCCATTTCCTAAAGAAACTATTTTAATTACGCCTGATTTTTCGACTTGGGCTTGAACTCTAATTTTTGGAGAAGATCCGATTGTATAAATCGATACTTCTTTTACAGGAAGCTTTACATCTTCATCTTCTTTCACTGGTCGACTAATTAAATTACTTAAAACAATTAAAAAAAGTAAAACACCTAAGAGGATAATAAAAGCTGTAATTGGTTTTTTTTTAGCAAAAAGCATAAATCTTTTATATTGAGGTTTAATTTTTGCTTTTAAGAAAATAAAAATTGGTTTAACAATTTTTTTAAATTTTAACACGTTTTGTGGTAACAATTTTTTCATAAAAAGTAAATGTGGGACAGAGTAAAGCAGTGGAGCCTATTTTATCAATTTAGATATCCCAAAGTCAATACTTTCCAATACTGTTTTATATAAAAACGTTATCCCGTAGTTAAATTTAATTATTAAAAAGTTATAAAATTAAATTGTGATGTAAATTTAGCTAATTGAACAAAAAATATAAACAAATTTTAACCAATTTTTATTTGCTCAATTAATTTACTCATTTATAATATTTTTAAAAATATTAATGAACATAAAATTTTGACTTTCTTAATATATTTTTATTGATGAAATCTTTTTATCAATTTGATATCCTTATAGATATGGAAGAAGAACTTATCGGTATAAAAAATGCAGCTTTATCATTTATCTTAGAAGCGGAAGATTTAAAATCTTTAGAAGATACTAAATTGCAATTCTTAGGTAAAAGTGGAAAACTAACATTAGCAATAAAAGAAGTAACTAAGTTGCCAATTGAGAAAAGACCAGCATTTGGAATATTAGCCAATGAAGTTAAACAAACAATTGAAGAAGCACTAAAAGATAAAGCTAAATCTTTATCAGCTGTTAAACGAACAACTCTTTTAGAAAAAATTGACGTAACAAACCCTGGTATAAAACCACGGCTTGGACATTTACATCTTGTTACTCAAGCAATTGAAGAAATATCTGATATATTTGAAAAAATAGGATTTATAAAAGTTAGGTATCCAGAAGTTGAATGGGATTATTATGCCTTTGAGGCATTAAACTTTCCCCCAAACCATCCAGCAAGAGATGACTGGGAAACGTTTTTTGTTGACGAAAAAGAAAGCTCGCAGTATGGACCTATGGTTTTAACTCCACATACTTCAAGTGGACAAATTAGAGAAATGACAACTAATAAGCCACCAATAAAAATACTAAATATTGCAAAATGCTATAGAAGACAATCTGATGTTTCACATGTTCCAATGTTTCATCAATTTGAAGGCTTGGCCATTAATACAGACCTTTCTATTGCAAACCTAAAAGGCGTATTAGATTATTTTGTAAAATCATATTTTGGAAATGATAGAGTTTCTAGAATTAGGCCTTATCATTTTGAATTTACAGAGCCATCTTTTGAAATAGATGTAAGCTGTGGAGTTTGTAAGGGACGTGGTTGTAAACTTTGCAAAGAAGGCTGGCTTGAGATGGGTGGAGCAGGAATGGTCCATCCAAATGTATTAAAAAACTGTGGAATAGATAGTAATAAATTTAGCGGTTTTGCTTTTGGTTGGGGAGTAGAAAGAGTTTTAATGATGAAAGATGGAATCAGGCTCGATGATGTTAGAACGATTTATTCGGATAGAATGGAATTCTTAGAACAATTTTAATTATGAATATAAAAATAGTTGATAGCTGGTTAAGAGAATATTTAGATACAAAAGAAAGTGCTGTGGAAATAGCTAAAGAACTTTCTTTAACTAGCGTATCTGTCGAACGAATTGAAAAAAAAGATAATGACAGTATTTATGATATTGAAGTTACAACCAATAGGCCTGACCTTATGTCAGTTTTAGGGATTGCAAGGGAAGCAGGGGCAGTTTTAAAAAATGCAAAGTTTATTGATTTAAAAACAAAAACCCCAACCAAATCTTTAGAACAATTTCCAATTAAAATTACCAGCGATCCAAAACTAGTAAATAGAATTTGTGCAGTTGTTTTAGAAGTAGAAATAGGTGATAGTCCAAAAGAAATAAAAGACAGGCTAGAGAAATCTGATATTAGAAGTCTTAATAATTTAATTGATGTTACAAATTATGTAATGCGTGAAGTTGGCCATCCAACTCATGTTTTTGATTTTGATTTATTAGTAAATAAACAATTAAACATTAGAGAATCAAAAAAAGGAGAGATTGTTACAACACTTGATGGTAAAACTCATGTTTTACAAGGAAAAGATATAGTCGCAGATGATGGAAACGGAAAAATAATTGACCTTCTGGGAGTTATGGGAACTGCTAATTCAGTTGTTAAAAGTGACACTAAAAAAATATTATTCTTTATTGATAATAATAATCCAATAAATATAAGAAATACATCTATGAGCCTTGGTATTAGGAGTGAAGCTGCAATCCTAAATGAAAAAGGTGTTGATCCAGCACTAAGCCTTAAAGCATTACTTAGAGGAATAGAACTTTATGAAAAAATTGCAAATGGAAAAGTTGTTTCAGAGATCTTTGATTTTTATCCTAATAAACCAAAAACAGTAACCATCAATGTCTCAATTGAAAAAATTAACAAGGTTATTGGAATTAGTCTTGATCCTCAAAAATGTATTGAAATATTAAATAATCTTGGATTTAGGGCAAAGAAACAAAATGAAAAAATAATAGTTGAGACTCCAACGATTAGGCCTGATGTAATAATGGAAGAGGATGTTATAGAAGAAATTGCAAGAGTTTATGGATACCACAATTTACCAAGCATAATTCCAACCTTTTTACCAAATAAAGTAATCGGATTTGCGAATAGTTTTTACTATGAAAAAAGAATAAAAACTGCTTTTAAATACTTTGGATTTAGTGAGGTTTATACATACTCGTTGGTTTCAGAAAGCTTATTTGATGGACCAATTGAAAATGCACTTAAATTAAAAAACCCTCTTTCTAATGATATGACCTATCTTAGAAATAGTCTTATTCCAAGTTTATTAAATGTAATTGCTAATAATAAAACAGTAGACGAACTTAAAGTTTTTGAGATAGCAAACGTTTATCTAAAAAGACAAAATGATTTACCAAAGGAAACACAAATGCTATCAGGCATAATAAGTAAAAAACATGCTTCGTTTTATGAAGTTAAGGGCGTTATTGAGCAAATCTTAGGTGACGCAGGAATTAGAAATCTTGTCTTTAAAAAGTCTAATAAATCATCTCTTGGCGCATCAATATATATTGATAAAGATTACCTTGGAGAAATAGAAGTATTAGATACTAATATTGTAGACTTCGAATTAAATTTCGACACTATTTTAAACCATGCATCAAACACAAAAATATTTAAACCCTTTGCTAAATTTCCTCCAGTAATTGAAGACCTTTCTGTTATTTGTACTTTTCAAACACAAGATGTAATAAATGAGATTAAAAATCAAAGTGAAAAAATTGTAGACGTAACTCTAAGAGATACATATAAAGACAGTAGGACTTTCCATATTATCTATCAAGATTTTGAAAAGAACTTAACAAAGGAAGAGGTTTCAAAGATTAGAGAAAATGTGGTAAAACATTTAGAAAAAGTTTTTAACGCTACTATTAAGGAATGAGTATAGGCGTAAGCGTTGGTGTTATAACAACTCCTGTTGGAGTAGGAGACGGAGTAGAGGTTGGCTCTTCATTTTTACCCTCATCCTGTTTATAATCTGACGTTTCAGTTGGAGGATAATACTCAGGACGATCTGCAGCATAAGTCTTCTTTATCCACTCAATAATTCCCTCCATCCATCTGTTTTTACCATCTTGCGAGATAGGATCATTTTCTTTTAAGACTATAAAGTCTTTTGTATCATATTCGCTATGATCTATTTCCCATGGGCTTGCTAACTTTCCACTGTCATGCTTTGAAAGCCTAAGTTTTTGATAAATAGGAGAAGGCCCTAAGGGCTGTGTTCCTTTTATAAAGTATTCACTTCTTTCAGGCTTTCCGCTTACTGGAGTTCCACCACCATATGCATCAATAATCATTGCTTCAACGTTTCCTGGTTTTTCAAAAGGCTCATCATCTTTTCCTTTTAATGCAAATGTCATAATGCGATTAAATATTGGCGCAGCCCCTGATACCCCAGAAGTGATATTACCCATAGGAGTATTATTATTATTTCCTACCCAGGATCCAACAACAAAAGACTTTGAGTAACCAATTGTCCAGTTATCTCTTTTCTCATCAGTAGTACCAGTTTTAACAGAAACATTTGAATGCCCAGGAATTACAAGATATGAGTTGGTTCCAAAAGTTGCACTTCTGGCACTATTATCTAAAAGGATATGTGAGATTAAGAAACTTATCTCTTCACTAAAAATTCTCTGAGGTGATGGTTGATTGTATTTATAAATTGTATTTCCTTTAGAATCTTTTACTTCAAGTATTGAGACTAAAGGCTGTTTTTGACCAAAGTTTGCAAAAACACCATATGCCTGCATTTGATCAATTAATCTTACATCTCTTCCTCCAAGTACCAATGAATAACCGACATTCCTAAGGTTCTCATCTGTTGGTTGCCAGTTCTCAATTCCCATGTCGTACCCTTTTTGCATAACGTTTTTAACACCAACCATTGCTAGCATTTTTACAGCTGGGATGTTTAAAGAATTAGCAAGCGCAAATCTTACTTGAACCGGACCCCTATATTTTGCATCGTAATTTACTGGTATATAATCTTTTTCACTATCCTCTGTTTTAAAATTTGTTTGACTGTCAATTAAAAGGGTAGAGGGGGTATAACCTTTACTAAAAGCAACTGCATAAGTAATTGGCTTAAGTGATGATCCAGGCTGCCTATATCCAGTTGCAGCATTAAAATTACCATCGTTATCAGTATTAAAATAATCTTCGCTTCCAACCATGGCTAAAATTTCTCCAGTCTTTGGATTAGTTACCATCGCAGCACCGTTTCCAACCTTAAAATTCTTAAGTTTTTTTATCTCTTCATTAACAATTTTCTCAGCTTCTTTTTCAATTTTATAATCAAGAGTTGTGGTTACTCTTAGGCCACCATTTTCAACTGCAGCTTCTCCGAATTGTTTAACAAGCTGTTGCTTAACATACATAACAAAATGAGGAGCTTTTATACCTACGTCATTATTTGAAAACTTTTTTTGCTCGATTTCTTTGTATGCCTTATCAGCCTGATCCTTGGTAATATAACCTTGATTTTCCATTTGAGCTAAGACATTTTTTGTTCTTTGCAGATAATACTTCTCACCACTAAATGGAGAATAGGCGCTTGGACTTTGAGGAAGACCAGCTAAAAATGCACTTTCAGCAAGATTTAAATCTTTTACATCTTTATTAAAATATATTTGCGAAGCAGCTTGAACTCCTATTGCTGTTCCACCATAGGGGACATCATTTAAATACATTTCCAAAATTTCGTCTTTAGAATATTTTCTATCTACCTGAATAGCCAACATTAATTCTTTTATCTTTCTGGGGAGTGTTCGCTCAGAGGTTAAAAGGACGTTTTTAACCAGCTGCTGGGTAATTGTAGAACCCCCAGTAACGCGTTGTCTTAAAATTGGATCAATTATAAGTCCTCTGATATAACCAGCTACTGAGAAGCCCTCATTTTCATAGAAATGCTTATCTTCAACTGCTATTGTTCCTTGCTTTAAATACTTTGGGATTTTATCTAGTGTTACATAAATCCTATTTTGGTTTTGATATACAGAAAAGAGTAATTGTCCGTTTCTATCATAAATTCCACTTGACTGATTAGCTTGTGCCTCAACAAGCTTACCTGGAGCAGGTAAATCTCTACCATACCAAATAAAGAGAAGTACCATTAAGATAACAAGGCCGATAAGACCAAAAAGAGAATATTTTAAAAGCTTACTTATTAAAACATCTTTTGGGGTATTTCCAAGACTATTAAACTTTATAGATCTCCCAAAGTTAGGGAGTGAAAGCGTAAAATAGGAACTTTTACGCCTAGATTTTCTAACATAATCTAGCATCTTACTAGTATATCAAATTTAGAGCTAGATATAAAAATATGCTATACTGAGGCTATGAAGCAAATTGAAGAAATCTTAACTAGGGGAGTTGCCAATATTATTCCAAATAAAAATATTCTTGCTGGGAAACTAATGTCTGGTAAAAAATTAAACATCTATTTAGGTATTGATCCAACCTCAACTAAAATTCATTTAGGTCACGCTGTAGTATTACGAAAATTAGATCAGTTTGCACTCTTAGGCCACAATGTTACTTTTTTAATTGGCGATTTTACCGCTTTAATAGGGGACACATCTGACAAAACAAGTGAAAGACCAGCCCTAACAACCAAAGAGATTGAGGAAAATTTTAAAACATATAAAAAACAAGCGCAGAAGTTATTAGATTTTTCAAAAATAAAAGTTAAATACAATAGTCAGTGGCTTAAGAAATTAACTTTTGAAGACATTTTAAAACTAACGCAACACTTTAATGTTGGCGATTTTGTCGGAAGAGAATTAATTAGAAAAAGACTAACTGATAATAAAAAGGTAGGTCTTCATGAATTCTTATACCCAGTAATGCAAGGCTATGATAGTTACATTTTAGACACTGACTTACAAGTTGGCGGAACAGATCAAACCTTTAATATGCAAGCAGGCAGAACGCTTATTAAAGACATTAAAAATAAAGATTCTTTTGTTTTAACAACAGTAATACTTGAAGGAACAGATGGCAGGAAAATGAGTAAATCCTGGGGAAATGCAATCTGGCTAGATGACATACCAAGTGATATGTATGCAAAAATAATGGCAATAAATGATGAGCTAATCGAAAGCTATTTACTTCTTGCTACAAATTTAGCACTTGAAGAAGTTAAGGCATTTGAAAAAAGACTTTCGTCAAAAGAAAACCCAAGAGATATTAAAAAAGAATTAGCTTTTATTATAGTTAAAGAACTATATGATGAAAAAATAGCCAGTAAAGCACAAGAAGAATTTGAAAGCAAAGTTCAAAATAAAGAAATACCAGAAAATATACTTGAAATTAACGTATCTGATGGAATAACTGCTTCAGATACGTTAGTTGCCATTAACTTTGCTAAAAGCAATTCTGAAGCTAAAAGATTAATAGAGCAGGGTGGAGTGTTTATTAATGATGTTAAAATAACTGACCAAAATTTGAAAATAGAATCTGGTATTATTAAAGTAGGTAAAAAACGATTTGCAAAAATTGTGCTAAAATAAATATATGGAATTTATAAGAAAAAACCAATGGATTTGGAAAATTATTATTATCATAGTTGCCTTTGCATTAATTGCATCGTCTGTCCTTCCATTTTTAAGCCTTTAAAGATATGGACTTAAATACGCCGCTTACTCTTGCATCAAGAGTTTATAAAATGTACGCCAAAAGACTAGAAAAGCTAGGTATTTTTAAACTTGAAGATTTTCTTTACCACATTCCCTTTAGGTACGATGATTTTTCCTTAGTTTCAAAAATAAATATTGTTCAAGCTGGTGAAAAAGTAACTATTAAAGGCAAGATTGATAAGATACAAAACCAATATACGAGAAAATGGAAAAGCTTGCAAAGAGCGATTGTCTCAGACGATACAGGCAGCATAGAAGTTTTATGGTTTAATCAACCCTTTTTAGTAAAAGCTATAAATATAGGTGACGAAATTTCTCTTTCAGGAATCATTGAACACGATGGGAATAAACTTTTAATGAAAACTCCTGATTATGAGATTATATTTAACAATCAAACAATTCATACAGGTCGACTTGTACCCGTTTACCCTGAGACAAAAGGGGTATCTTCAAAATGGTTAAGACGTCAGGTCTTTAAGTTATTACAAGAAAATCCTCAATTTGAGGATCACTTACCAAGTGAACTTTTAAAAGAAAACAACTTAATTGATCTTGCAAATGCAATTAAAAACATTCATTTTCCAAAAAACTTAGAGGAAGCTTTAGCTGCCAGAGAAAGACTCTCATTTGACGAGCTCTTTAAGCTTCAACTTTCTTCAATTATTAGAAAAAAATCTTGGGTAAAAGAAAAAATTAAACCTTGGGAAATTCAAAACCATAAAACAAAAATTGATAAATTTGTCAAAAAATTACCCTTTGAATTAACCAATGCGCAAAAAAATGCGATAAACGAAGTCATAAATGATCTATTAAAAGATACATCTATGAATAGATTACTTGAGGGAGATGTTGGAAGCGGAAAAACAATTGTTGCTACTGTATCTACTTATCTATCTTTTCTGAATGGATTTCAAACAGCTTTTATGGCTCCAACTGAAATATTAGCAACGCAACATTATAAAGTAATCAATGAGCTTTTATCACCATTGAAAATAAAAGTTGAATTAGCAACTGGATCAACTAAAAAAATAAGTGATGATTTTGATGTAATTATAGGCACACATGCTCTTATTTATTCAAAAGTAAAGTTTAAAAAATTAGGACTTATTGTAATCGATGAACAGCAACGGTTTGGAGTAGAACAAAGAGGCCTATTAAGACAAAAAGGTAATAACCCACATCTTTTAACCATGACGGCAACGCCAATACCAAGAACTGTTGCATTAACTTTATATGGCGACTTAGATCTATCAATTTTAGATGAAATGCCAAAGGGAAGAATACAAATTAAAACTTGGGTTGTTCCAATGCAAAAAAGAATCAGTGCATACGAATGGATTGAAAAAAAAGTAAGAGAAGAAAAAGACCAAGTTTTTATAGTTTGCCCTTTTATTGAAGAATCAGAAAGCATGGTTACAGTCAAAGCAGCAACCAAAGAATATGAAAAATTAAAAATGGAAGTTTTTCCAAAGCTTAGGCTTGGACTATTGCATGGAAAAATGAAAGCAAATCAAAAAGAAGAAGTTTTGACAGAGTTTAGAAAAGGGAAAATAGATATTCTAGTCTCCACTCCAGTTGTTGAAGTAGGCATTGATATCCCTAATGCAACAATTATGATGATTGAAGAAGCGGAAAGATTTGGACTTGCACAACTCCATCAATTAAGGGGTAGAGTTGGAAGAGGAAGTAAAGAATCTTTTTGTCTTTTATTTACACAAAACAAAAACCCGTTAACAAGTAAAAGACTAAAATCAATGGAAACTATTTTTTCAGGAGCAGCCCTTTCTGAACTTGATTTAAAACTTAGAGGCCCTGGTCAAATTTACGGAACAAGTCAACATGGGGCAATCCAGCTCAAAGTAGCTAATTTTAGCGATTTTGATTTAATTGACAAAGCTAAGAAAGAAGCGGAAAAAATATTTTTAGAGATTTATAAATACCCAAAATTAAAAAAAGAAATAGATAAACTAACAACCACAAAAGTTTCCCCAGACTAGGTTCTTGAAACTTGGCCTCAAATAAAGTAAAATACATCTATGCCACAAGAGCCAAAGAAAAGACATTCAAGACAAAGACAAGGAAAAAGAAGAGCGAGTATTCATTTAACTCTAGCTCGAACTGTTTCGTGTTTAAATTGTGGTGCAGACATCTTAACTCATCAAATTTGCCCAGCTTGCGGTTTTTATAAAGGTAAACAAGTAATCAAAAAGAAAGATAAAGATAAAGATAATAAGGAGCAAAAAGCTTTACCAGAAAACACACAAGAAAAAACAAAGTAATGAAGAATCCTCTGGATATAAGACACTTAAAGCGACAAAAAGTTGTTGAAGATCTTTTTAAAATTGCTTTCCACAAACAAAGAGTAGGGAATAGGGCTACAGATATTTTTAAAAAACAAGCTGAAATTGATAAATTTATTCAAACTGCTGCGCCAGATTTTCCAATTGAGAAAATAAATAAAGTTGATCTTGCAATCCTTAGGCTAGCAGTTTTTGAATTGACTATTGAAAAAATAGAGCCACCAAGAGTTATAATAGATGAAGCAATAGAACTTGCTAAAGAATATGGAGGAGAAAAAAGCCCTAACTTTATAAACGGAGCCTTAGGGAATTTAATAAAAAAGGATGAACATACCACAACTAAAAAATAAACAACTATTTGAACAGGCATTTATCCACAGGAGCTATCTAAATGAAGCAAAGGAAAAAATCTCGTCGAATGAAAGACTTGAGTTTTTAGGAGATAGTGTTATTTCATTTGTTATTTCAGAACATTTATTCAATAAGTTTCCTAATTACAACGAAGGAATTCTTACCAATATGAGATCGCTTTTAGTAAGCACAAAAAGCTTAGCTGAGCTTTCCCGTGATCTTGATTTTGGAAATTTTCTAAAACTTTCCAAAGGAGAAGAGGAATCTAAGGGAAGACAAAACCAAAGCTTGCTTGCTGATTCATTTGAAGCATATGTTGGCGCTCTATTTATAGATAGCGGAATAGAAATAACAAAAAACTTTTTAATTGAAGTATTCAATCAAAAAATTCAAATACTAGAAACTGAAGGATCATTTAAAGACCCTAAAAGCTTACTCCAAGAATTTGTTCAATCAAGAAAACAAAATTCTCCCATATATAAAGTATTAAGGGAACATGGACCAGCGCATTCCAAAATATTTACAATGGGAGTATTTATTGAAGGAAAACTTATTGAACAAGGTGATGGTAAATCTAAACAAGAAGCTGAAGAAAATGCAGCGGTAAAAGCTTTAGAAAAACTAAAGCAAGTTGTACCACTTGAGTAAAGCCTCAAATAATGATAAAATTAGCACTATGTCAGTAGTAATAAGAAGTGCTCGAATTGGAAAAAGAGGAGAGCGAAAATTCAGAATAGTAGTAAAAGAAAAAAGATCCAGAAGAGATGGTAAAGCCATTGAATCATTGGGATGGTATGAAAAAGGCAAAAACGGAACCTTTAAGATAGATAAAAAAAGATATGATTATTGGGTTTCAGTTGGCGCACAACCATCATTAGTAATTGAAAAACTCGTAAAATAATATGAAAGACGCATTGCATTATTTAGTATCCTCAATTGTAGAAAAAGAAGAAGCAGTAGGAATTACTCAAACAGAAGAAAACGGAGTTTTAAATTTTGTAATAAAAGTAGATAATGAAGATATGGGAAGAATTATTGGTAAAAATGGAAAAGTCATAAAAGCAATTAGAAATGTAATGAAAATCCCAGCAATGAAAAACAATAAAAAAGTATTTATATCCTTAGCACAAGACCTCTAAAATTTATGAAAATTTCGGTTATAACCCTTTTCCCCGAAATGTTTTTATCTCCATTTAATGAATCTATCATTAAACGAGCTATTGAAAAAAAATTAATTGAAATAGAATTTATTAATATAAGAACATTTGGAATAGGAAAACATCAATTAGTTGACGATACTCCATATGGAGGAGGCATGGGAATGGTTTTAAGAGTTGATGTGCTTCATAAGGCAATCGAAAAAGTAAAAAGTGAAAAACTTACTACAAAAGAACAAAAAGTAATTTTATTAACCGCTCATGGTAAAACCTTTAACCAAAAAAAAGCAAAAAACTTTTCTAAATTAAAACATTTAATATTAATTTGTGGTCACTATGAAGGCTTTGATGAAAGAGTAAAAAAATATATAGATGAAGAAATAAGTATTGGTGATTTTGTCTTAACAGGTGGAGAAATACCTGCGATGTTAATAATAGATAGTGTTTCAAGATTGGTAGAGGGTGTTATATCTAAAGGATCTTTAGACACAGAATCCTTTTCACCATTTTTAGAATATCCTCAATATACAAAACCTCAAGAATATGATGGCTTAAAAGTACCCAATATACTTCTTTCCGGAAATCATCCCAAAATTAATCAATGGAGAACGTTAAAATCACAAACTATTACAAAGAAACTAAGACCTGATCTTTTAAACAATAAGGGTTAAAATTATTGAGCAGAAGAAGAGGCATTTAGACTAGCACTTCCTGAGGATTCTTCAGATATATTTGGAGATAGAGGAATAGAGCTTACTTCACTAACATCACCCCAACTTGATAATTCATTTATTAAAGCAGTGTCTATTGATGCAAAAGCAACTATTGGTGATTCTTTATTAACAGGCCCTTGAGGAAAAGCTTTATAGAAAAATTGTATTTTTATTCTTGCTGATTTACCCCCTTGCTCTATTGTAGTAATTTCACAAAGAGGCATTGATCTATACAACTGCCTTACAAAATTTAAGACTGATTCTGGCTCTCCTACAACATCAAGCGTAATCTGGATTGAAGGAAAAACTATCGTTCCTTCTGTATCTTTTGAAATATTACCAACTGTAAATTCAAAATCTCCGATTCTCACACCTGCTTTAACAGATTTATCTGAGATAGAATTAATTATCCCAGCAAAATCTTTAGTAGGAGGAAGTGTTCTTGATAACATTGCTAACTCTGTATTTAACTTATCTAAATTCATATTTTGCAATAAATTATAATTATTTTTTAAAACCTCAAGCTTTTGCCTTTCAATTACTTCCTTTTCTTTTGCATCCAAAACTGCTTTAATTTGTGGAAAAATTACTAAAAAGAGAAGTATTACGCAAACAATTATTATAATAACAGGAAGTATGAAGCTTTTATATTTTCTATATAAAATATTAAAAGTCGTAGAATTGATGTTTAAATGAATGTCTTTTAAATCTTTATTTAAATCCATTTATAATGCCTCTCCTTTCACAATAACTGTATACTCTCCGCTTTTTACATTTAAAGATAATGATTCTAGTTTTACATTGTTTAATATTTTTTTCTCTTTACCAAGCTCTGACATATCATCGATAAATTTATTAATTGAAACAAGAGAATTTCCTGACATACTTACTGAAATAATGTCTTTTTCAATATTTATTCCCTCTAGAGAAAGAGTTGATGGAGTTTTTGCCAAAATTGCATCTATATGCTTACTATAATCTCGTCTTGTTGAAATAATACTTGCGATATTGCGCACTCTGTCTTTTATTAAGTAATATGTAGTTAGCCTATCATGAAGGGCGGAAATTTGAGACAGAGTAGCGTTTTCTTCTTCTTTAATTTTTGAGATTGAAATTTGAGCACTAAAGATAAATGCTCCAATTGCGACAATAGAAATAGTTATTAAAAGTGAAACAGCAACCACCCTAACAATTTTTAAAATAAGCAGCTCTCTTTCCAGCTGCTCGTTTCTATTGGAAACAAGATTTATACTTTTATTCATAATCTCTCATTGCAAGCCCTACTGCGATAGGGTAGTCTGAAGAATTTTGCAGAATTTCTTTAGGGATTTGTTGAGACGAAAGAATTTTCCAAGGATTTGCAATTGCTGTTTCTATTCCAGAGTTACTTGCAAAGAAAATCTCAATTCCAGGTAATTTTGCCGTTCCTCCTGAGAGAATAATTTGCCTAATAGAATTATCATCTTTATATTTTTGACCGTAATAGGCAATAGATTTTTTAATTTCTGTAAGTATTGCATTTAAAATTGGTTCTGTTGATTTCCCAATCTTTCCTCCTAAACTTTTTCCTGAAACACCATAAACTCTTTTATACTCTTCTGCTTGTTGCGGACTTAAGCTAAAATCAGTTGCAATAGCTCTATTTATAGCTGCACCACCAACACTCATTGAATATGTAAATACCATTATTCCTTTTCTAACAATAGCAAAAGAGGTACTAATTGCACCGATATTTACAACAAGACTTGTAGGAAAGTTTTCGTCTAAAACCAAAGAGCGAAGGGTTGCAAGAATCTCTGTTTCCATAGAATTAATCTCTAAACCCGCCATTGAAATTATCTTTTGATATTTATTTATAAGCATACTTGGTGCTCCAACCATTAAAACCTGCATTTTTTCTTCAGGACCTGGTTTTTCTGGTCTCTTTAAGACATTCCAAACAAGCTTTATGTTAGTTAAGGGAACTGGAATATACTGCTCAGCTTCCCAATAAATTGCAGAGGCTATCTCACGATCTGAAAGAATAGGCATCTCTAAAACTTTTGTATAAACTTGATTTTCAGGAAGCGCAATATTAACCTTTTTTGTATTAACATTTGCTGTATCAGCTGCTTTTCTAAGCGCTTGAGCCATTTCTTCTTCATCTAAAAGAGACTCTGAAAGCATGCCCTTTGAAGGAATAGGGGATATAAGAGCAGATTTTAACAAAAAACCACTCTTTTGCTTATCTAACCAAACTAATTTTAGGGATGTTGCCCCTATATCTAAGCCGAATCCTTTCTTATTCATCTTGGTACTAAAATACTGTAAGGGAACAGCTCGGCAGGTAGTTCGGGATAACCTTGAAAAACAGTTACTTTTCTTCTTACTGATCCTGATTTTGCTTCCGCAATTATAACTTGTCCTTGGGCTGGAAGTGAAGGATCAGTTGCTGGTCGACCAGCAGCTATATAACTAGACTGATATATTGGATTTGTCCTGACAACTAATCCATTTAAAATATTATTTAAAATAATTCTGTATGCAAATTGCTTACCACTAACCGTTGTCGTAACTTTTTGAAAAATTGCACCAACTGTACTACTTGGGTACTTAGTAAAATTATTACTATTTGCTCTTGTTGAATAAGGGTCGAAAGCAAATCTTTTTGTTTGAGCTGTTGCAACATTTGCTCCAGAAATTAATACAATTTCAATTGCAGGATTATTGGCATCTGTTTTAGCAGGATCACCAAAATAAATAATTAAATCACCACTCCATCCAGGAGTCCATGATCCACTATTGTTATAATCTGAAAGCCAAATAAACGCTCCTTCATTTTTAGAGACAATGTTACCACCATTAACTAAAAAGGAAGCATTGCCAGCAACTTGTGTAATATTTGTTTTATATGAAGCTCCATTTCCTATATTTATGTAATTAGAGTCTGAACCAATACTCACGTTATTTATAATCGTTTGCTCAACACCTGCCTCTGCAGCAGCTAAAGCTTTTTGGGAATCTGTTTGCTCAACTGAAGTCTTAAGATTAACAATAGATCTTGAAACAACAGCAAGAGTAACTGTTAAACCAATCACCATAACCAATACGATTATTAAAAGAGCCTGGCCGCTTTGATTTTTCATAATATTAAATATTTTTTCATTTATATCTTATGTATAGAGTAACAACCAAAAGCTTAGTTTGTCAACTCATTTTAAAGCTAATTACTGTTCCTAAATCCAACTGTTGTTTCAAAATCAAGGCTAACTTTATTTTCTACAATTGTAGTATCAGGTTTTTGGACAGTAAAAGAAATACCAATGTTTGGGGTTACGCTACTATTTTCTTGAATACAGGTGAAATAACAGGCTGAAACAGTATGTTTATCTTCATTAAAATATTTCACAGATGGAGTATTGTTTCCTGTGATAAGAGGCCAGGTTGTTAACGCTGCTCCATATGAAGCAATAAAATCTCCTTGAAGACCAGTGCTACATACAAAAGTAGTTTTCCCCTGATCAAAAGAAGAAATTTTTAAAAAGCTATACTGATGGGTTGGGGAATTTACAGTACAATCCTTTGTATAAACTAGATCGCCAGTATTTACATCTTTAGTCCCATCACTAATTCCTTCAAATGTTTGAGCATATGTAATCATCTTCGTCATCTGAGACAGTGCATAGTTACCTTCTTGTCTTATGTCGTTTACATTTGTACTCCTATTGCTTCCTCTTAAAGAAATAACAATTATTCCTGCCATAATACCTCCAACAGTTATCAAAAGTATCATTGCCACTAAAAGCTCTACTAATGTGTAACCCCTTTTATTATTTAATATTTTTTCCATTAAGGTGTTGGTATAGAGTTAATATTTTCTATACAAGAATTAAGCTCCACTTTATGACAAAAATTTGCTGCAGCACTACACTTCCCATCATTCCAAGATACACTAACTTCTACTAAAACTCCCGATGGAGAATATCCACAAGGCTTACTACCATTATCAGGATGGGTAATATTAACCTCTCTAATATAGATACCTCCAACGTTTACCACTTGGCAACTACCAGTTATTTTAGCTCCCAAATTTAGATTGGCATTTGGACAATATGTACCATCTAAAGAATTAAAACTAGTCCAATCGTTTTTACCCATATCCTTTAAAGCCTCGAGCTCTTCTTGGGCATAAGCTGTTGCCTGATTTTGAATTTTTGTAAAATCACTATTTCCAATAGCACTCACAACAATCATAGCAAGAGCTGATACAATTAGAACCGCAGCTGATAGAGCAATAATTGCTTCAATTAAACCTTGTCCTTTTTCTTTCATTTTATACTCCCTGAAGAATCAATGGTAATAATTTTAGGCTCTTTACCATACCCGCTTATTACTATTCTACATGAATTATTGCTACAATTAGCCAAACTTCCAGTCAAACTTTTAACCTCTATTCCACCTGTTAATAGGGGATAAAACACTGAGGAAACATTCATACGAGTTGAGCCAGTTGTGAGAAAAGAAATATTACTTGAAAGCTTATAAGGATTATCGTTCATTTTAACCTCACGAGGAGGAGTTGAGCCAGGATTGTTTCCGCTGCAACGAACATATAACTGATATGTATTTGCATTCGCTCCAGAGGTTGTAAAGACAACACTATATCCCTCAAGCGTTCCTTGACATTTTGTTGCAGAAGTAGGTTTAAACTGTGACACAGTATTTGCTTTTGCAAGATATAAAATACTAATAATATTCTCACGGTCATTTGAAAGACTTTGTGTTTGGCTGTATAAAACAAATGCTGCAAAACCTGATGCAGACAAAATTGCAATAATAGTAAAAACAATAATTAGCTCAATTAAAGTAAAACCTTTAAGATTAACAATTTTTTTTATCATGGCTGGTTTTCTACAAAAAAGTAACCAGAAGTACAACCGGTCCGAATTTCTAATACGCCAGTTGCTATTGAAGCTAAAGCAGTAGCGTAAGAATCTGAACTGTTTTCGGAACAAGCACTAAGAAAATATGAACTGCCATCGCTTGTATATGAATAGTTTCCGCCATTGTAGCTACTACTTGGATCACAAGGAATTTTTTGCATATAAATAGTTGTTCCTAAAACAGGTAGAGAGGAACCACACGCTGGAAAATTATTTGTGGTTGGATATAATCCAAGATCGGATCTATAAAGCTCTAACGCAGATTGGACTTGCTTTAAGTCTGATTTTCTTTGCGCATCTCTTGCTCTTTGTCTAACCCCAATAAAGTTAGACATTAAAAGTGCAGCTAAAACTCCAATTATTGCAATAACAATTAAAAGCTCAACAAGAGTAAAGCCCTTTTGCAATTTATTTATTTTCTTTTGTATATTTATAATTAATTCGTTAGTCATATTTTTTAAGGCGATACATTTGGACTTGATACTCCATAATTACAAGTTCCACCACATGCTGTAGCTGAAATACCAAGCGTTGTAAGCCTATCACATGCAGTTCCATCGCTATTGCAAGCTTGAGGGTCTTTCATCCCTCTTTCCAGATTAGCATAAATATAATAAGACTGTCCATCTGAAGAGACATAATAAACATACCTATTTGAAGACTTAGGATCTTTTGGAACAAGATTCATATAGGGAGACCAATTGCTATTTCCGCAATAATATGGCCAGGGAGAAACAATGTGTTGCAAGCAATAAGATGGAGCACCTGTAGTTCTTGGGTATCTCTCATTATCTTGATAATAACTTTCAAGAGCTCTTTGTATTTGAGCTAAGTCTGATTTTCTTTTTGTATCGTTTGCTTTTTGGAATTGTCCTAAGGGATTTAACACCATAAAAGCAACTGTAAATAAAATTGCAATTATTCCAACTACCAAAATAAGCTCAACGAGCGTAAATCCTTTTATGCTTAGCTTTAATTTCATAAGCTTAATCCGTTTATATATGAACAATCTACGTTTCCTGCGACTACACAATAATTATATATCAAATCACCATTTGTGTCTCTGTTCCCCTGGGGAAGGCAACCATCATTTGCCTGTGCTTTTTCAAGAGCACATAAGCTTTTATCTGAGTTTTTATTATCTAAGTTTGCAAACAAAGCATACCATTGTGGTAAAGAATCTGACCTATCTACAATGTAAAAATAATTATAGGTATCTGCCTTTGTTGGATCAGAAGGAACAGTTTGAATATATTTACTTGCATCATCTAATTCTGCAATGTCTATTGGGTATGAAGTATTGTCGTTATAATAAGCGTCTAGTGCTGTAGACATCTGTTTTAAGTCATTTTGTCTTTGA
>JBBTVW010000051.1:0-30117 GCA_038063075.1 Patescibacteria group bacterium
AGCTTACGCTTATGATACTTTACTAAGTCAAACTCGTTTATAAAAATATTTCCTTCAGATGGCAAAGAATCTCTTATCAAAAGCCTTAAAAGGGTTGTTTTTCCAGATCCAGTTGGACCAACTAAGAAAACAAATTCTCCTTTATCAACTATTAAAGATATCTCAGTAAGACCAAGTACACCTGTTCCAAATTTTTTTGATACTTTATCTAGTTTTATCATTACAAAACCTCAATTCTTCCTACATCCATTAACCATCCAACACGTTGAGGTTTTTGTGTTTGTCCCCAAACCTTTATTTTCCTTCCGACAAACATTGATAAATCAACTACTGATGATGTTAAGTATGCATTCTTACTTTCTCCTCCTGGCCTTTCAAGATGAAAAGCTCCTTCGCCCTCAACGCCTCCCTCTCTTAATGTACCCTCAGCTATATCTTTGTATGTCTCCAAATCATCAGAACCAACTATTGTACCCTTAGGTGCAGAAGATAAATTCAAAATTCCACCTGTTTTTGTGGTCAAACTTTGACCACTTATACCTGAGCCTGAAAGAAAAAAGCCCGTAAGTATTCCTACAACTGTAACTATAACTAATGCTATTACGATTTTAGGAGCAAACTTTGACTTAGAGCTTGTATTATCGAAGCTTTTTATTAAAGGTTGATTTATATTACTTGGTTGTTGATCTAATTGTTCTTTTTCCATGAAAATAAAGTTTCACCCCCTCATCTAGTAAACCATATTATAGCCATTTTGGCAACCTTTTTAGAAAAGCCTAAGCTCTTCTTGTATAAACTGGTCAATCTCTCCGTCCAAAACTGCCTCTGTATTTGATGTTTCAAAATTAGTTCTTAAATCTTTAACCATTTTATAAGGATGGAGAACATAAGATCTAATTTGATTTCCCCAACCAGGAGTTTTATATCCTCCTTTAAGACTTTCTTGCTGTTTTTTCTTTTCTTCTTCGTTGACTAACCAAAGTTTTGCTCGAAGCATTTTTAGAGCGTATTCTCTATTTTTGCCTTGATATCTCTCTCCTGAAGCTGTAACAGTTATACCGGTTGGCTTATGCTTTAGTCTTACAGCAGTTGATACCTTATTTACATTTTGCCCTCCATGACCACCGCTTCTAAAAAAATCCCACTCTAAATCATCATCTTTTAGATCTACTACGCTTTCTTCTTCTATAATTGGTAGGACCTCAACCAATGCAAAAGAAGTTTGCCTTAGCTTATCTGCATTAAAAGGAGATTGCCTAACTAACCTATGTACTCCTGCCTCATGTTTTAAATAACCGAAAGCATACTCTGCATTTACTGAAATAGTTACACTTTTAATACCAGCCTCTTCTCCTATGCTTTCTTCAACTACTTCAAAACTCCAAGTTTTTTTCTCAAAGTATCTTTTGTACATTCTATAAAGTATATTTGCCCAATCCATTGCTTCAACTCCACCCTGTCCTGAATGGATTGATAAAATTGCAGGACCTTTGTCAAAAACATCTGAAAAATATAAAAGATTTTCAAGTTTTTTAACCAAAACAAGCAGTTCTTTTTCATCTTCTTTTTTTACTAATTCCGAAAGTAAATCATAATCACTTATTTCTTCCTGAAGCTTTGCCAATTCTTTCATTTTTGAAGTAGCCATCTTTTGATCTTTCCAAAAGTCTGGATTAATAGACTCAGCTTCAATTGAGGAAACTGAATACCTTTTCTCATCAATATCCATTTTCTCTAAAATTCTATTTGCTTTATCTTTAATTTCAGTCATATTAAAATAAAAATGAAAAGACAACAAAAATTGCACAAACTGCCATAATAGCTGTAATTATCCAACCCATTATATTAGAAATAGGTGGATTTGTCCTGCCATTCATAATCTGCTTATTATTTGAGATCTTCATAACAATAATCAAAAGAAGAGGTGCACATAGACCATTTAAAATTGCTGAGTAATATAAAAGCTCAAATGGCTTAATTGGTAAAAATCCAATTAAAAGACCAAGTATGGTTGCTACTCCTATAACAAAATAAAATGTTGGAGCTTGAGAAAATTTTTTATTCAAACCAGCTTTAAAACCAAAACTTTCAGATATTGCATAAGAAGCACTTCCTGCAAGAATAGGAACCGCTAATAAACCTGTGCCAATAATACCAGCTGCAAATAATAAAAATGCAAAATCTCCTGCAATTGGCCTAAGTGCTAAAGCTGCTTGATCTGCTGTTTCAATATTTGTTATTCCGTTTAAATTAAGAGTAGCAGCAGTAGTAATAATAATAAAAAACATTATTAAGTTAGAGAAAAACATTCCAATAATCGTATCTATTCTTAATTCCCTAATATCTTTACCTGTAATATGGGGCTTACCCCTACCTAAGCTAGCAATTTTATGAGTCATTATCTCCTCTTCTACTTCTTCATCTGCTTGCCAGAAAAAAAGATAAGGTGAAATAGTAGTACCAAGGATTGCAACAATATTTAATAAATACTCTTTAGAAAATTGAATCGTTGGAAGAATTGTTGACTTAATTATCTTTAACCAATCAAGCTTTATTATAAAAACAGCAAAAATATAAGTAAAAAGTGAAAATGTTAAATATTTTAAAAGCTTAGAATATGTTGAATAGGAAACAAATATTTCTAAGCTAAGCGTGGTTACTGTTAATACAATTAACCAAAAAACAAAAGGAAGTTTAACAAGAAGCTGAGCTGATGCAGCCATTGCTGTAAGATCGGCAGCAATATTAATTGTGTTTGCGAAAAATAAAACAAAAACTGCAGAATATAAAATCAATTTTGAATAATGTTTTCTTATTATTCCAGAAAGACCCATTCCCGTTGCAAGCCCAATTCTTCCACAAATCTCTTGAACTATTGTCATAAATGGAAATGAAAAAAGGGCTGTCCAAACTTGCGAATAACCAAACATTGCTCCTGTTTGAGAATATGCAGCTATACCTGAAGGGTCATCATCAGCAGCGCCAGTTATAAATCCAGGACCTAAGGATTTTAATATTTTTTTTAGTTTTTCTTTCATCTATAAACCGCTGCAAATCTTCTCACAAGTATTTTTTAACTGACTTTTTGGTAAATCCTGAAGAGTTTTTAAATCATTTATGATTTTTTGCACCTGTGGGGATGAAGTTGCAATCTCAGCAATATCAAGACTCTCTGCTTGAGTTTTTAAATTATTAAAACTATCTTCAACGCCTTCTCTTATATTATTTGATATCTCAGATGTATTTATGCTTTTAACTTCCCCTTGAGGATTTTTAGTTGTACTTAAGTTTTTTTCATCTGTATTTAAATAGGATTTAAATGAAAGACCAATTGCTATAATTAGAATAGCAATAACACTAGTTACAAAAATTTTCTTTTTATCCCAAATAATATCTTCTGATTCTTTTTTTATCCTTGCCATTGACCTAATTGTAGGTAATTTAAGGCTACTTTGCAAACAAAACAATAGTATATAATACTTATATGGATTATCTTTCAGCTATCATACTATCTATCGTTGAAGGAATAACAGAATTTTTGCCAATATCCTCAACTGGACACTTAATTGTTGCTTCAGAAGTTTTAAGAATACAGCAAACAGACTTTGTAAAAAACTTTGAAATTGTAATTCAATTAGGAGCAATTCTTTCAATTGTAGTTTTATATTTTAAAAGCTTTATCCAAAATAAAGAAGTTTGGAAAAGAGTATTAGCTGCTTTTATTCCTACTGCAATTGTAGGGTTTGCACTTTTTAAATTCATAAAATCATTTCTTTTAGGAAATCTCTACATTACACTCTTTGCATTACTTATTGGAGGAATATTACTTATTATCTTAGAACTAATATATAAAGAAAAAGAGCATCATGTTGACTCAGTTGAAAAAATTACTCTTAAAAACGCTTTTATTATTGGTATTTTTCAATCACTTGCAATAATTCCTGGAGTATCAAGATCTGCATCAACTATTGTATCTGCGCTTTTTTTGGGAACCAAAAGAAAGGCTGCAGCTGAGTTCTCTTTTTTACTTGCTGTTCCAACCATGCTAGCGGCAACTTCACTTGATATGCTCAAAAGTAACTTCTCCTTTAATCTTTATGAGTGGTCTATTCTTGCAGCAGGATTTATTGGATCTTTTATTGTTGCAATTATCGTTGTAAAACTATTTTTAAAGTACTTACAAAATCATAGCTTTATTTCTTTTGGGATCTATAGAATTGTAGCTGCAATTATTTTTTGGTATATTCTTATCAAATGAACACATTTGATAAAGTTTATGATCTTGTTGCTTCAATCCCCAAGGGAAAAGTTACAACATACAAAGCTCTCTCAATACTTTTGCTTACAACTCCAAGGGTTGTAGGATTTGCGCTACATGCTAATAAAAATCCTAAAACTGTTTTTTGTCATAGAGTAATAAATTCAAAAGGAGAAATATCAGCTGGCTTTGCTTTTGGAGGTCCAAAATCTCAAAGAAAATTATTAGAGAAAGAAGGAGTAGAATTTGATAAAAATGGAAAAGTAGATCTTAATAGATTTGGATATTTTTTATCCTAAGCTTTTGCCCCTTTTACATCTTCTAATAAATCACTTGTAACCTGATCAATTTCTTTTTTCAACTTTTCTTCTATGTCACTAATTTTTTCCTTAAGATGAGATAGGGTTTTACTATGATCTTCTTTTGATAAATTACTTAAGAATTTTTACTTTTCTTCTGGCTCTAGCTGGTCTAACACGCTTGAAACAACGGTTGTATGTATGTTTGCCTCCACTAAAGATAAAAGGTGTACTCTTTCTTTGCTTGTTACATCAAGCTCAGCAATCTCTAAAGTAATATGAGTTGTTTCAACTAAGTGTGAATAAAAATGTTTTGTTTTCATATTTATATTATAAACTAACTGGACCTAATGGTACTTTATTTTCAGGATCATCTATGAATAAATAAATAACAGGACCTTTTTGCCTACCGTCAACTCTTTCTAAATACCTCATTACTTCTGGCGATCCACCTAATTGCTTATTCGTCCATGCAGCCGGACCTGAATCTGCAATATCAGCTACAACTGCTTTTCCATTTTGTGGATTTACCACAAGCATTTTTCTGTATTTATAAAACTCCATGTATTCTTTAACATTTTCACTAAAACCAGGAGACAAAAATGTCTGCACAGCTATATAATATTTTTCTCTTTGACTATCTTCTGCTGTCATTTCTGATCTGGAATTTGCAAAGTATCTAAAAGCTCCAAGCCCCGGAGCCATACCATGTTTTCCAAAATCATATGCTTCTTCTGGATTATCAAAATGAGATAGCATATTATCTCCCGGAAATCTTGCTAAATGCTGCTCTTGACCAATATAGCCATACTGGGAATTTAGTCTTTTACCAGATAATTCTCCTACTGTTTTAATACCAAAAGTACGCGACAAAACTTCAGAAACACTTGCTTCTTCATCCCTGGTTAAGGGTCTAACGTCTGGTGGTAAAACATTTTTCAAGTCATAAATTAAAAATACTCTCTTATCTACAGGTTCTTCTTGTACAGTGCTAGTTGAAAAAAAAGCTGGGATCTGGGGAACAATTGGGTTTGTAAGCATAAATATTCCAGCAATTGAACCAACAGCTAATTGCTTTGAGTTGTTCTCAAGCCATTCAAAAGCATCTTTATGTTTTTCAAAAATTTCCCTTTGTAATCCTTCATGTTTTTTTGTCCACTTGTCTAGAAGCTTTTGATAATGAATGCTTTTATCTTTGGGCATATATTTATCATAGCAAATTTATACTATTTGTTAAAACTATAGATATAAGTTTGCCCAATTTTTTCTTTAAAGAAAATAATTGAACTTTTATTTAAACTTGAGATGACAAAATTACCGTCTCCTAATCTGTAATATTTATTTTTATACAGATTGTTATACTCATCGATATTTACTATTACATAATCAACTCCAATATTTTTCAATTTTTCTAAGGATTTTGTATTTGGAAAATCGTTAAAGAAAAATAAAACATTTTCTTGCCACTCTAATGGAGAAAAACCACTGTAGCCATTAATTACTTTTCTAAAATTTTTTGTATAAAAATATTGTCTTTCAAGTTCTATATAAGAATTAGGAGAGTTCCAATTATAAATTGGCATTAAAACAAAAACTGAATCTTTTGACGTGGTATTCATCCATTGATAAACTTTTGGGAAATTATTAATTGATAAAACTTTATAAAACTTCATTGGAAAATTATATTCTGCTACAATTCCAAAAATTAAAATTATATATATAATCCACGCCTTTTTAAAATTCTTTAATATTAAAGACAGAGTTAATGAAATTAAAATTGCCATACAAAACATAAAAAGAATTTCCCATCTTGCTGAATTCCTAAATCCATTAAATCCAGGAATAATATAATAAAACAATGCATAAGGCAAAATAATTGGAAATGGAGAGTGAATAGTCTGTCTTGCAAAATGGAGCGCAGGACCAAAGCTTAAAATTAAACCAAGTATTCCCGTTATAAAAAAACTTCTATCAACAATATTAAGTATCCTAAATTTTTTAATAGAATAAAATATAACAAAGACACCAAGTACACTAAACATTAACCCCATATATCCTGATTTAATCTCATCAGTTCGCAAGTATTTTTGCCAATTAGATATTTCTAAAAGTATCGGCTCTAAAACAGTGTGCTCATTTGGATAAATTAAATCTTCAGGCTGAAGAGCAAAGTGAATAGAGTCCCTAATGTCTCTTTTTGCATAATATTTATTATCAACATCGATATAGGGTTTAATTATTGGAATAATTAAAATTATGAAAAATACTAAAATTAATAAATTATTTTTTGAAACAATGTTTTTAAATAATTTTTTATCCTTAAAAAAAGAGAATATAAGATAAATTGCGTAAAAAAATGAAATGAAATACCCTGGCAAAAAACTATTATAAAATTGAAATAAGAAAAAAAGTAAAGACAAAAAAAGATAGCGACTTTTAAGATTATTTACAAAAATTATAAAAAATAAAATTGCTAGCGGAACCCATTGAATTGATAAAATTTGAATATGAGTTTTTTTATCTAAAAATAAAGGGGAGAAAATTATAAGTAGTCCTGATACCAAAGATGCCCAAAAATTCTTTGTTAAGTAAAAAGAAAGAATAAAAGTAAAAAAGCCTACCATAAATATAGATGAAATAAGTGTAAAGTTAACAATAGAAACAGGCTCCTGTATTAACAAAAGAGGTATTATTCCTAAAACGCTTGATGTAATAAAAATATCTGAGTAAGCAATTGGATTTATGAATGGATAATAAATAGTACCATCAAATAAACTTAGCGGATTTGTAAAAATAATATTTACTATCCAATTCATTACATAAACATGTAGATATTGATCACCATATCCAGTTATTAAACTTCCTAAGTTAAAAATTAAAGGAAATGTAATATAGATAGCACTTATTAAGAATATAACAAAAGAGATTATTAAAGGTTTAAAGTTGTTTTTAACAAATTTCATATTTAATGCTTTATTTTAAAAATAACCATAGAACTAAAAGTTGCGACTTTTTCTTGATTATTTATAAAATCAGATAATTTTGTTTTGAAATTATATGGACCATAGGCAACTACGTATTTTGTTTTCTTTTGTTTTATCTCTTCAATTATTCTCTCATCATCATAAAAACGCCACGCTCTTACATAATATATCGAGTCCTTAGATGGATTCTTTCTATCAAAAATGAAATAAAAAAGTGGATTAAATGGATAAAATAAAACATAATCTTTATTTGAAGTATTTTCATTAAGGAATTTTTCTATCGAATTTATTGTTTCTAATCGATAATTTTCAACTAAAATACCTTTTGCTCTTTGCAGATTTACCACAGACTTATCTTTAAGGTAATAATTTTCATATATGCTTTGAAAAAAAGTAAGATAAAAACCAATTGAAATACAAAGCAAAACAAATATAGTTATATACTTAAACTTTTTATCTTTATAAAAAAGTAATATTAAAGAAACTAAAACTAAGCCAAAGAATGGATAAACATGCAAAAGATCACTTTGTGGATAAATTGCAACAAAGAAACCTAAGACTGCACTTAAAGAAAATAAAATTATTTTAAAATCTAATTTTCTTTTAAAAATCAAAATTAGTGTAAATATTAAAACAAAGATTGGTAAATAATAGGGAATAAGTTTAATAAATCCAAATGGCTTAAAAAGATTTGTTAAAGGTGGATAGGAAAATGCGTATGCAGCAATAAAGTTTCTGCTAAAATTTATATATTCTATAAGCCCAACAAGATTATCTTTTAAAAAAAAATAATATATCCAGACACTAGTTACCAAACTTACAGTTAAGTTAAATGTTAATAATGATTTAAAGATTCTTTTTATGCTTTTTCTTTGGAAAACTATAAAAAGTAAGTTATAAAACAATAAATAATAAAGAGCAAAGTTTTGTTTTAGTAAAAATAATAATGCAATCAGTATCCCTAAAGAAAATAAAAATCTATTATCTTTATTTTTTAAATATAAAACAAAGGAAATTATTAATAGTATTGAAATAAAAACTGTAGGCCACATAAGATTTGGGATATTTAACAATGGGTATCCAAAAGAAATTATTGAAAGAAAGACAAGTATAATTATTTTTTTTGATTTTATCTTAAGAAGATTAAGTAAATAAAATATACTTACAATAATTGACAAGCAAAATATTAAGCTTAAAAACCTACCAAAATAAATTGTTAAACCGAATAATTTATAACCAAAAGATAATAAATAAAAATAAAGGGGACCATATTGCAGTGAAAAATCTTTATATGGAATATCTCCTAAAAATATTCTTTGGGCAGCATGAACAAAGTATCCTTCATCAAAATTGACTAAATTCTTGTTAAGAAAAAATAAGTAATAAGAAAAGGCTATTATTAAAAGTACAATTTGCAAGAAATATTTGTTAATAAATTTACGTAACTTAATCATTTATATTCTCTAAAATATACTTTTTTATAGCTATAATTACAAGCTTTGAATACTTGGGGATGCTTCACTCAAAAAATCGCCCAATCAACTACTACACCTTATAGCTTTTTTAATTCTTATTTTTTATTCCTAATCCAGAAGCTATCATTATAAACAAATAAATACAAGGAATTACTGTTGCAGCAAAAATTAGTTCTGTTATTGGAATAACACTACCTATAAGCTTAAGACCAAATATATTGTGGTCCAATAACCAAACTTGATACAAATATTCTTCTCCTATTAATAAAATGTAAAGATAATAAAAAATAAATGCACCGATAAACGCAGTTACAGCGGTATATAAATATGCTTTAAGTAAATCCTTTCTGATAATTAATAAGACTATCGATATTAGAATAGAGGTAGCTACGATTGAAAACATCGAATTTATGTTTCCTAATAAAGTTAATCCGAAAAACATAGCAATAAGAATGATAGACAATATTAAAAATCTGATAATATAAGAAAAATAATTCTTTAATGGCTTATTGAAAGTTTTATTAGAAATAATAATATATGAGAATGCCCCAATTACAGGAGCAGCAAAGGCAAAAATAAGATCCTCAATAGTAATCCTTACCCCTAAAAATTTAATTTCAAATAATGTTGGAAAGAACCAATAATCTCTAAAAAATAGTATCTCTGATATTGGCCCAGAAGGAATGAGCAATAAGCCTGTAATTAATGATATTTTCCTTAAGTCTTTTCTTAATAGGAAAACAATTAAAAACAGAAGGAGAATTATTAGGCTTCCAACAAGATATACCAACCGAAAATCTAGCTCAAACATGAAAAAATTATAGCAGAAAATTATTTTTTATAAATATATTTTTCCCAAAGTTTTTTAAAGTATGGAAGAGTTAAGGTTGAAAGAAGAAAACCTACGGAAGGAACAATTGCATTAATCCAAGGATCAATTCCTACAATAAATTTAAGATATAATGCTATCGCTAAGTATGTAAAGATTGCGATTAAAATTTTTCTTGTGTAACTTGTTTCCCAATTCTTATCTTTTTCAACATTTATATTTCTATTTTCAATTTGAGTAATTCTTTCTTCTAAATTATTGTTCATACAATTATTTCAACTCCTAATTTGGGTAGTGACAATTTTTGAACGCTAATCAAATAGACTACCTTATAATTAAGAACTAATAAAATCCGTAAGCCTAACTCCATCAACCTCTTTATCTGTTAATTTTTTTACGGTTTCATCATCACCTTTTTTCCGAGCATAATCAATTGCTATCTGTATAACTTCGCCTAATCTTTTTCTTTTTGATGTTTTTGCATCATCTCCTGTATCTTCAATTGTAGCATTATGTGTTAAGTTCATCCTTTTGGGAACTACAAAAACATCTGGATATAATTCTTCTGTGGAAAGGTAAGGCAAAGCATGTCTCATAAACTCATCGCTTAATAAATAAGAGGTAATCCTCTCCATTCTTTCTTCTCTTGTCTCCGTAGCGCTACCATCCATCTCGGAAGGAATTGTTCTTCTAAGCATAGAGAAGTATAGTAAACTTGATGGAATAGTTGTGTCTTGTGGACTAACAACGCTTACACTAAAATCAGAATTTGGATCACTGTCTTCATCTTTCAAACGCCTGAATGCTTCCTCAAAAAATTCCACAGATGGTAAAAAGTCTTGAGCTAAAAATTGCTCTAAGTGATCTGCCCAAGATATGTGATCATACAAAATTGCTCTTTCAAGATCATCAGCTAGTCTAGGATCAGTGAGTAAGTCTGCCCATTTTACACTGTGAACAACACCCCAAGTACTCAACATTTTATTTTTTACCTCATCACTAAGATTAGGTATTAAATTTATCAGAAATTCTCGAGCCTCATCTAAAGAAAAATTGGCAACAATCTCCGCATTTGCATTGGTAAAATCAGCATAATCAAAAAAATCATAGGAACCGTCTCGAATACCTAATCTTGATATTGCTCTTCTAAATTCGTTATTATCACCAGGATTAGATTTAATTTTATGCCAATTATCTTCGGTGATAGGTTCATCCTCAACTGGTTGAAACATTTTTCTTACAGCTGGATTAGTAACTAGAGCATAATGTTGAAGTACAAAATTTTCAGGATGTCCTTCAGTTTCAAATTGCGCATCTCTTAGAGAACGATGTGGCTTCGCTTCATCTAGCAAAACTGAACTAACTACATCGCTTCGGAGTTCTTCTGGACTAGAATACCAGCTAATTAGAGCTTCTAAATGTTGTCCTTGGATCCATAATTCATTTGTTGCAACTAATAGAGCTCTTGATAATTCTCTTCTATCGGGTGGAATAACAATTGGAGAGTCGGGATAAGTCTCCACACGACCAAACCTTAATTTTCTTACAGGTGGTGTTTTAGCATCATTCTCAGGGCGAGAAGATTTTGATCGTTCTACTTTGTCGTTCATATCAACATAATAGCAAAATTAATTTGGATAGTGACAATTCTTATACTTCACGTGTGTTCCATCTGATTTAGTTCTTCCACACCAACATGGATCATTTCTGCCAAGCTTTTTCTTAACTATAGCTTTCTGATCATCTGAAACTTCTTTATTTACATTTGATCCAGCTGCATTTTGGGTAACACCAGGCTTAGTAAGTGGATTTTCAATAGGATGCTCATGATGAAGATGGATTTTATAAATTCTATGAATCATTTCATCATCTATAGCATTTATTAATTTTTCAAACATTGCGTATGCTTCATTTTTATATTCAACTAATGGATCTTTCTGCCCATATCCTCTTAAGCCAATTCCTTGTCTTAAATTATCTATTGCATCTAAATGATCAACCCAAAGATTATCGACTACAGAAAGTGCTACATATCTTTCAAGTTGTCGCATAACCTCTTCTCCCATCTCTTTTTCTCTTTTTTGATAAAGATCATCAGCAATATTTGTTAAAAAGGAAGTTTTTTCTTCAAAGTTTTTTAACTGTTCAATTTGTGTAATTATTTGTTTAATTGAATTTTCATCAAAAGGTATTATGGTAGCAAATTGTTCTGCAATTTTTTCAGATGAGGATTTGCCTTCTTCGAAACTCTCAGAATACATTACTACTAATGAGGTAATACTTGCATGAATTTTTTCAATAATATCTTCTCTTAATTTAGTTTCTTTATCATCGGCTTCTAAGACTGCCTTTCTTCTTTGATAAATTATTTCCCTTTGTTTATTTAAAACATCATCATAGTCAACTAAATGTTTTCTGATATCAAAATTATACCCCTCAACCTTAACCTGAGCTTGTTCTATTGCTCTTGAGACTAGTGGATGAGAAAGAGGTACATCTTCTGGCATATTAAATCTTGTCATTAGCCCCGATATTGTATCTCCACCAAAAAGCCTCATGATGTCATCATCAAGACCAACAAAGAATTGTGAAAGACCAGGATCACCTTGTCTTCCAGATCTTCCTCTTAACTGATTATCAATTCTTCTAGATTCATGTCTTTCTGTTCCTATTACATATAATCCACCAAGATCCAAAACTTCCTTGTGTTTTCTTTCCCATTCTTTCCATTCTTTAGAATCCTTGTCATCAGTTCCATCAGCATTTCTTGGAGGCTCTCCACCTAAGATAATATCAACACCACGTCCTGCCATATTAGTTGCTACAGTTACTGCACCTTTTTCTCCTGCTTTTGCAATAATTTCTGCTTCTCTTTCATGATTTTTAGCATTTAATACTTCATGCTTTATTCCTTTTCTTTTTAGAAGCTCACTTACGATTTCATTCTTATCGATAGAGGTTGTTCCGACTAATACGGGCTGACCTCTTTTATGTGCTTTTTCAATCTCAACTGCAACTGCAGTATATTTTGCTCTAGAAGTTTTATATATAGCATCTGCCATATCATTTCTTACCATGTCTCTATGAGTTGGAATAACAACAACATCTAATTTATAGATCTTATTAAACTCCTCAGCCTCTGTTACGGCAGTTCCTGTCATTCCTGCTAAAAGTTCGTACATTCTGAAATAATTTTGCAAAGAAACTGTTGCTAGTGTTTTTGACTCTCTTTGAATAACGACTGCTTCTTTTGCTTCGATAGCTTGATGGAGTCCTTCAGAAAGCCTTCTTCCAACCATAAGTCTTCCTGTGAATTCATCAACTAAGATTACTTCTCCGTCTTTTACTATATAATCTTTTTCTTTATGAAAAAGAGTTCTTGCTTTTAAAGCTGCTTCTAGGTGATAAACGGTATCAAAATCTTTTTCATAGATATTTGCAATTCCATAAAGTTTTTCAATCTTTCCTATTCCATGATCTGTTAGGTGAGCTGTTCTTAGCTTTTCATCAATCTTATAATCAGTTTCTGAAGATAATTTATCTACAAGCTTTGCATATTCATAATATTTTTTAGTAGGTTCTTCATCAGGAGCTGAAATAATATGTGGCGTTCTTGCTTCATCGATTAAAACAGAATCAACTTCATCAACAACTGCAAAATAAAAACCTCTTTGAGCTAATGAGTTCTTATCTTGGGCCATGTTATCCCTAAGATAATCAAAACCAAATTCTGAATTAATTCCATAAACAACATCGGCCAAATAAGCTTCTTTTCTTTCAATTGATTTTAAATGTAAAAGCCTATTATCCGTTGCCTCTTTGTTTACAAACTTGGGGTCAAAAAGAAAAGATTGTTCACTAATAATTGAAGATACGCTAAGTCCTAGGTAATTAAATATTGGTCCCATCCAACCTGCATCTCTTCTTGCCAAATAATCGTTTACAGTAACTAAATGTACTCCTTTTCCAGTTAATGAGTGAAGATATAAGGCTGGAGTTGCAGATAATGTTTTTCCCTCTCCTGTTTTTTGCTCAGCTATTTTTCCATTAGCAAGTGAGGCTGCTGCCATAAGTTGAACATCAAAATGCCTAAGCCCTAATGTTCTAAAAGCTGCTTCTCTTGTTAGGGCAAAAGCTTCTGCCATTAAGCTTTCAAGTGGCTCACCATCTTCAACTCTTTCTTTTAATTCTTTTGTTTTTTTGGGGAAATCTGTAGCTTTTAATTTCTTAATCTTTGGTTCTAAACTATTGATCTCTTCAATTAGAGAGTTTAGCTTACTTATTTCTTTTTCATTGGAATCAAATAACTTTCCGAAGATATTTAGCATACACTTATCTTAACACAATTTAGCTTCAAAAAAAATCCCTCACCGTTACAGCGAGGGATATCAATTGATCAATTGATAATAATTGGTAATGTTCCAAATTACTTACCAACTATTTCTTCTTCTTCTTTTTCTTTGCCATTTTATTTCACCCCCTTTTTTGATTTATAAATTATTAAATTAATTAAAATCTAGCTTTAATTTAATTTAATATTGGATCATTTTTAGAAGAATGTCAAGAAAGGCTATTAGCTTTAAATTGTGAAGTTTAGATTGAATTAGCAATTAAAATTAATTAGGCTATTTTTTAGCGTTTTATTACTTCTTTACCGATATATTTTTGCAAGACTTCTGGAATTATTATAGAACCATCTTCTTGTTGATAGTTTTCTAAAATTGCAATAATTGGTCTTGTTGAAAAAGCTGTTCCATTTAAGATGTTTACGTAATTTTTTTCATTTCCATCTTGATATTTAATATTAAGTCTTCTTGATTGAAAATCTGTAGTAGTTGAGGTTGAAGTTACCTCTCTGTATTTATTTTCTGAAGGAATCCATGCCTCAAGATCATATTTTCTTGCAGCTGGATAACCTAAATCCCCAGTGCACATTTTTACAACCTGATATGGAATACCTAGGGATTGAAGTAATTTTTCTTCTAAAGATAAGAGATATTCATGCTCTTTATCATCTTCTCCTTGTTTTGTATATGAAACCATTTCAACCTTATCAAATTGATGTGCTCTTAAAATTCCTCTCGTATCTTTTCCGTAACTTCCTGCTTCTCTTCTAA
This sequence comes from Patescibacteria group bacterium, assembly GCA_038063075.1. GTDB lineage: Bacteria > Patescibacteriota > Microgenomatia > Levybacterales > UBA12049 > JACQHJ01. Next base: position 14,963 of record JBBTVW010000051.1, read on the forward strand.
AACAGGTAGAAAAGCCAACATATCTTTTGGGTAAATCTTTTGCATTTAAAACCTCATCTTTATGTATAGCAACAATTGATTGTTCACTTGTTCCAACTAATACTAGATCATCTTTATCTAAGATATACATATCCTCATCTCCACCGTTTTCCATGTAACCTAGTCCTTTCATTACTTCTGTTTTAATTAAAACTGGTGGAATTAAAGGAATAAATCCTTCTTTAAGTAAGAGGTCAAAGGCTAATTGTCTTAGGGCAAACTCTAAAAGAGCTCCTTCATTTTTTAAGAAATAAAATCTTGCTCCTGATATTTTTGAAGCTCTTACTACGTCAATAATATCTAATTTTTCTCCTAAACTAAGATGATCTTTAGGAGCAAAGTTAAATTTAGTTGGTTCTCCAACCCTTCTTAAAACTTCATTCTCAGTATCGTTTTTACCAAACTTAACATCGTCTTTTGCAGGATTTGGAAGTTGTAAAAGGTATTTATTTAACTCTTCCTTTATTGCGTTGAGGTCATTTTCATGCTTTTCCAGTTTTACTTTTACTTCTTTGCCTTTTTCAATATTTTTTTCTTTTGCTGCCCTATTTCTTTCTTCTCTTAAGGATTGGACCATTGTATCTAAGCCTCGAAGTTTATTATCGAGTACTAGTATGTGTTCAATATTTACTTCTATTCCTTTTTCTTTTGCTTTTTTAACAACTAAATCTGGATTTTCTCTAATGAATTTTAAATCAAGCATATTTAAATTATACCATTTTTATTTTTTGAGTATCCATAAACTTTTTAAACTTTTGTAAAGCTTTAGCTCTATGCGAAATTAGGTTTTTCTTTTTAGGGCCCATTTGAGCAAAAGTCTCTTTTTCTCCATCTGGAATAACAATTGGATCAAATCCCCAACCCTCTGTTCCTTTTTCTTTTAAAGAAAGGGTGCCATTTACGCTGCCAATAAAAGTATGAATTTTTTTACCATCATGATATGCAATTACACTTTGAACTATTACTTTTCTATTTTTTTCATTCCTTAAAAGCTCTAGAATTTTTTTATTTCCTAAAAGGTTATACATGTACTTTACAAATGGGCCTGGAAACTTATTCCAGACGTCAATAAATACACCAACATCATCAACAATTACCGGTTTTTTAAGAATATTAAATGCCTCCTGAACTTTTTTCCTTGCAACATATTCTAAATCCATACTTTGCACTTCATCTATTTCAATATCTGCAATCTTAAGAGGAATTTTTAAAATAGCTGATATTTCATCAACTTTTCCTTTGTTACCTGTTGCTACAAAAATCTTTTGCATTTCACAAGTATACCACTTTTTTTATATGTTAAAAAATGCTATTATAGTAACCTAAATGAAAGAAACAACACCAAATTCAACAGAAACATGGATATTCCCAAATGAACCTATAAGAAAAGGCCCAAGGCCTGTTTTTCCAGAAACACCTATTAAAGTAGTTAATGAAACCTACTTAGCACAATCTAGGCTTAGGGCAAGACGAAGAAGACATCAAAGAGGATTTGAACTTACTGCAAGATATTCAACATCTAGGCAGCATTAAATCTTTTTTTAATAAACTCTTTATCTAAAGAAAGAATAAGCCATGCAGCTTTTGGTCCATGATCTTTTCCAATCAAACTTAAGTAAATGGCAGCAAAAGTCTCTTTACCGCTTAACCCTAACTCTTTACCTATTTCATAAATTTTTGTTTGAAACTCTTCAGGATCCCAAGTTTTATCAACTTCTTCTGCAATTTTTCCTAAAACTTCTTTTTGTTTTTCTGACAAATCTTGAGCCTCTTTTGGCAATTCATTTTGTACATGAAATTTTTTATCCTCAGGCGCATATTTTTCCAACCAAACTTTAGCAAATGGTACCCATTCATTTAGTCCATTTTTCTTAATCTCCCCTGCCATATTTGGCATCTGTACCCATTGAGATAAAATTGAAAATTTAACTTTTGGTGGATGCTTTATTTCGTTAATTTGAGAATATTTAAAAATTTTTGCTTTTTCATTATCTTCTAAGCTTTTATTTTTTACTGCGTCGAAATATATTTGCGCGTACTCTTCATATTCATCGTATAATCTAGGGATTAAATCTGTCCCTAGTGGCGTAAATTCCACAGCCCTACTTGGCGGATTTTTAATCATTAAAAATCTAACTAATTCAGGTGCTAGTATTTCTAGCAACTGTTCTCCATTTAAGCCAACACCTTTTGAAGAGGCCATTTTCTTACCTCCTGAAAGAAAAAATTCATATGAGAATTTAAAAGGCGGTTTAACTTTGAATACATCAGTAATTATTCTCATAGCCACATCATAAGTGCCACCAGCGGATGCATGATCTTTACCAGCCCCTTCTATAGTTACACCGAAAATCCACCATTTAGAAGCCCATTCTACTTTAAAAGGCATTTTACTATTTCCCTTAAAAGGGGACATTTTACCAATCGTTCCACAACCTTTTGCCCAAATTACTAAATCTGATTTACAAACGAATTCTACTTCTTTTCCATCCCATCCAATTACTTTGGTTGTTCCTAATTTTCCGCAATTAGGACATACTACTTGAAGAGGATACCAATCATCACCAAGAGTTTTTTTATATATCTCTTCATATACCCTTCTTACATCTTTTACATGATCTAGAACAAATTTTATTGCATTATCAAAAGTACCATCTTTATAGAGATCACTTGTTTTATAAATCTCTCCATTTATTCCTAATTCTTTCAGTATTTTCCTTAATTTATTACCGAAATAATCAGCAAATGAACCATTCCCATCGGGAGAAGGAACAAGATAAATCGGAATACCCATGTATTTTTCGTGGGTTTGTTTTAAATCAGTAGGTAAACCATCCAAAGGATCTGCATCATCAAATCCATAAGTAAATTTTACTCCTATTCCTCTTTCTTTAAGAATTCGAAAAAGAACATCATGCATCACTGGACCTTTCATCGAACCCATGTGAACCATTCCGGACGGAGTCCAGGCGTCATTTATCCATTCATTAACTTTTCTATCTTCAAGTAATCGATCTGCCCAAAACATAATGTTATTTTACCTTAAAAGAAAATAAATATAAACGGCAAGATTAAGTCCTTAAATGTCCCTGACCTAATCTAACAGTACTTGTACTAGGAATAACTTGTCTAGTTGAAATAGGCATACTATTATCCAATTGTAATCCTCTACTAAATCTAAATCTTTGTTTTACCTCTCTTCTTTCAAAACCCATAGCAAAATCCCTTTTTCCTTCTAATAAAACATTTCTTTCTGCTCTTGGTATAAGAAGATTAAATTCAATACTATTTTTAGCACACCGTATTCTAATAATTTCTTTTATCATCTTTACTTTCCTCCTCTTATGTTTTTCATAAACCTTCCCCTTCCTCTCTTTTTCTATTAAAACTATTCCAACCATTTAAAACACCATAAACCTCACCAACTTTAAAAACAGCAAAAATCGCTCCTTCTGGATCTCTTCCTAAACCCTGAACTTGACCTTCAGAATCCCGAATAATCCACCCACCAGCCTCTCCTCTTGCCATTGTCATTCCACCAGGCAATCCAGTTTCAACAATTGGAGTATTAGTACCAACTGGTTCAATTTGTCCCCTATGCCCCCTAACTATTTCAGTCATAATTTTATTCTCCTTACTTTAAACCACTAAAAAACCCCTCCTTTGAGGGGCTTGTCTTAAATGGATTTCTAAACTTTATACCAAGACAAATCCCTCCGTAGAGAGGTTCTTCTTGGTCTTTTTAGAAAAATTTACTTTAAGCATGTCTATCATTATAACAGATGAGGTAACTTTTTAAAACTATTTTATTACTCCCAAACTTTTTCCTATTTTTTCAAAAGCAGCAATTCCAAAATCTAAATCTTTTTTATCATGTGAAGCTGATGGAATAACCCTGATTCTTGCCTTACCTTTAGCAACCATTGGAAAAACAATTGGCGTTGCAAAAACATTTTCCTCAAAGAGTTTTGCACTAAAATTCCTTGCTAAATCTTCATCAGAAAGCATTACTGGAATAATTGGAGTAAGACTTATTCCAGTATCAAAACCTAATTTTTTAAAGTTTGATTTTAAATAATCAACGTTTTCCCAAAGTTTTTTGACTGGAGCATCAGACTCTTGAAGTATTCTTATTGCTTCAAGAGAAGCTGCAGTATCTGGGATCGATAAAGCAATTGAGAAAAGTCTTTGCCTAGATTTTAATTTATAATATGAGATTAAAGTTTTATTACTTGCGATAAAACCACCAAGAGAAGAAAATGCTTTTGATAAACTTCCTACTTCTATGTCAACTTGTCCAAGTAAACCAAAATGATCAACTATTCCTCTTCCACCCTTACCAAGTACACCTTCTCCATGAGCATCATCAACCATAGTTAGTGCTCCATACTCCTTAGCAAGCTTTACAATTTCTGTAAGTGGAGCTAAGTCTCCATCCATAGAAAAGACTCCATCTGTAATAATTAAAATTATTGGCTTTTCACCATCTGATTTTGCAATATTTGCTAAACTAGCAGCGTCTTTTAATCTTTGCTCCAAATCAGACATATCAGTGTGTTTATAAATAAATTTATTTTTAACTCCAGATAGTTTTACTGCGTCAATTATTGATGCGTGGTTTAATTCATCAGAAATAACAATATCTTCTTTACCTATTATTGTTTGTACTGCTGCAGCGTTTGCAAGATAAGCACTAGTAAAAACAATTGCACCTTCTGTTCCTTTAAAATCAGCGATGGCTTGTTCCAGTTCTAAATGAATTGTATGAGTACCTGCTAAGGTTCTGTATCCAGTAGCAACTCCATATTTATCAACTGCAGCTTTAACTGCATCTTTTATTCTTTGCTCATTGGTAAACCCCAAATAATGACTTGAGCAAAAATTGAGCTTCTCTACGCCATCAATTGTTAAATATGGTCCTTGTGCTGATTCAATTATTCTAGGAGATACTCCACCTTGAATTGCTTCTTCTATTTTTTTATAAAAATCTGTTGGGTTCATGGTATTAATACTACTTTACCACACTGTCCTGATTTCATTACTGCCATTGCCTCTTCAAACTCTGAAAGCTTAAACTGATGAGTTACTAGTTTTGCTAAATCTACTTTTTTGGATGCTAACAAATCTGAAGTCTGATACCATGTTTCCCAAATTCTTCTACCAAAAACGCTTATTGCAGATAGTTCTTTATTAATAAAGTATTTTCCTATTTCGATACTTGCCTCTTTTTTTGGAACGCCAAAAAAAACTATTTTTCCAGCAATTCTTGCTGCTTCCAAAATAGTATTCATAATTTCAGCATTTCCGCTTGTTTCTATAACAACTTCAAATTGATTTTTGTATTTTTCTGGCAAATAATCATAAACCTCATCTGCACCCATTTTCATAGCAAGATTTCTTCTGTATTCACCTCTATTTATACCAATAACTTTTTTTGCACCATATGCTTTAGCAACAGAAACTACACATTGACCTACAGGACCTAGTCCAAAAACAATTACAGACTTGCCTGCAACATCTGCTTTTGAAACAACATGAACTGCATTTCCTAATGGTTCTTGAGCACTGATAACATTTGCAGGTATATCAATTGTATTTTTCCAACTCGTTCTAATAGGGATTACAGCATACTGGGCAAATCCACCATAATCTCCACCTATTCCAAAAAGCTGCATATTTTCGCAAACATGACGATTATTTATTCTACATTGATAGCAGTTGTTACAAAAAATGTGAGTTTCAGAAGAAACCATATCTCCAACCTTAATGTCAGTTAACTCGTCACTATTTACTTCTAAAACCTCTCCAACAACTTCGTGGCCAAGAGTAACTGGAAACTTTTGGATATGACCTTCTGCCCATGGAGTCCAATCATAAAGCGATATATCTGTTCCACAAATAGATGAGGCTTTTACTTTAATTAATAATTCTCCTTTTTTAGGTTTGGGGATAGGAATATTTCGAAGGGCAACACCAGGGGCGTTTTTCTCTTTAACTACGGCCAACATTGTTTTTGCCATAAATTTTTGCAACTAATTAACTGAGACTATTGTGTATAAAACTTTTCCTGCTGGAGCTTGGACTTCAACTTTTTCTCCAACTTTTTTACCTAAAAGTGCTTTTCCAAGAGGGGATTCATGTGAGATTTTTTTCTCTTTTGGATCTGCTTCCCACTCTCCAACAACTGTGAACTCTTCCTTTTTGCCTTTAACATTTACGAAAACTTTAGATCCAAGCTGAACAGTACTGCTTGCACCATTATGATGATTTTCTTCGATAAGTACTGCTTGATTTATTAATTCTTCAAGCTCCCCAAGTCTTCCGTCTATAAAAGAGAGTTCCTCTCTGGCTGCAACGTATTCAGCATTTTCAGAAAGATCTCCCATGCTTCTTGCTTGAGATACTCTTTCTAAAACAAGTGGTCTTTTTGACGAGTTTAACTCATCGAACTCATTCTTGAGCTCGTGTAAACCTTCTTTTGTTAAATAAATTTTTTTACTGTCCATATTTTCTAAAATAAAATCCCTCAAAGTATTTCGAGGGAATAATAAATAAATTCAATTATTTGTACAATGCATCTTAACCAATATAAAAAAGTTTGTCAATGACCTCTAGTATATAATTAGAGGCTATTTTGTTATTTTTAATCAAAAAACTTATTTACCTTTTTTTTAAAATCTATCGGATGAAATGCTAAGAAATTATCTTCAATTGTTTCAAGTGTCACATCCTTTTTCATATAATTCCATTGTAAAAACTTTGCAATTTTTTCAATTCTTAAAAACTGCAAGACAATTACCAATAAATCATTTATCACACTTTTGTTTTTATTAAATGGTATTTTATATTCCTTAATGCGCTTATTTGCATTTGGTAAAAACTTAAATATCCATTTGTTTTTATCAATAAAATTAAGGTAGGTATTTTCTCTTTGAAAAAGAGGCATAAGCTGAACAATTTCATGAGCAATATATAAATTTTGTCTTTTTTTCGTAAAACTAGTACTACCGTCTCCAATAATTAAGTTTAAACAAATTTTATCCTTTGGGCTTTTTTCATGCTTTTTTCTATAAACTCCTAATGTTTTTAAATAAAAAACAAGCAATAACCTTGTTAACCAAACAAGATTATCTTTAGAAATTACAAAAATATCAATATCATCGTTTATACCGCTATTTTTCATTGCCAAACTTCCACTTATACCAATAAAATTAACTGTTGGAATATTACTTATTTTTTTAATAACTTTTTTTGCCTTAAGTAATTTTTTATTACTTTCTTTTTCTCTCTCAAGTCTTTTACCTACTATATTTTTTCTATTAGAAAGAAAATAAAAAGATTTAAAACTTTCAATATCTTTTTGTTTAACAAGGGAATAAAAATCTTCTTTGGATTTAATATCTGTTTTTGTAAATTGTAAAAGCTCGGCAAGTGTTAGAGGGTAATCGAAAAAATTAAAATAGGACAGTGTCTTTATTATCTGTTTCCTACTGTCCATATTTTTGCAAAACCTGCAATACTCCTTGAGAAAAAGTATCAAAAGCGCTATCCATAGATGATCCGTTATATATCGAGTTTACTGCATTACCTAGGTATGTATTTAACTCTTGGTTTAATCCGTTATCACTTGTTGAATCAACAAAAGCGCTTGACTCTGCAGTTTGTGCTTGAAGCAAAATTGGATACACGAATGGATTATCTTTTACGGTTTCTAAAAGGTCTACTCTTGCAAAAGGTTGCCCAAAAACCCTTTGCTTAGATTGCTCACTATACATTTTTTCTTCCACTTCTTTTGTTGCTAAATAAGCTACGAATTTTAAAGCTTGTTTTTGATATAGACTTTTTGCAGACACTCCAGCTGCCCAATAACTTGCCATATTAATAGATTGATTTGGAAGCTGGGGAACTGTTGTTATTTCAAAATTAAGAGTTGGATTAAATGCTTTAATTGTAAAAAAGTCCCAAGAATAACCAAAATACATTGCTAAATTTCCTTTTGAAAAAGCAAGAAGAGACGGATCTAGGGTACTATCCCAAACGTTATTTGTATCTTTTGCAAATGAGCTATAAAAATTTAATCCACCTATAAATCTATCTTTTGAACCCTCTAGGTCTTCAAAGCTAGCACCATTTTGTAAAAAGAGTAAGGATAAAATATCGGGTGCATGAGTTACGTTTTCAAAAGTTCCCATAGCTGCCCCTGAGGTTTTTATTTTTCCCTCTTCATCTTTTACTGTTAATGTTCTTGCGCTATCAATAAAATCATTCCATGTTTTTGGATATGAAAGTCCAGCTGAGGCAAAGATATCTTTATTTACATACATTGCTAATGTATCCATTCCCATGGGTACTCCATAAATTGCACCATTTTTTACTAAATCTTTCTGGGTTGTTGGATAAAAAGAGTTTAGGAAATCATCTTTGGAAATTGTGTCACTTGGAAAAGGAAGCAATAAGGATGAAAACATAGGATACCAACTGTTATGAAAATAATAAACATCTGGTCCGTTTCCGTTCTCAATTCTAGTTGTTAAGGTCTCTCTATATTGCTTTATATCTTGCTTTTGGTATTTAACCTTAATGTTAGGATTTAATCTTTGAAAATCATCAATAATAACCTGCATTGTCTTACCATCTTCCCAAAGTCCCCAAAAAACAATTTCAGCATTACCATCTTCTGGACTTTTATTACTAAAAAGCGTTGTGGCCATAAAATAAACGACTGCTGCCACAACCACTAAAACAATTAAGCCAATCAAAACTCTTAAAATCATTTTTGCAGAAAATTTTCTTCCGCCTCCACCCTCAACTACAGACCTTGGGGGAACTGGTGTTTCTTGTACCTTTGGCACTGGTTGAACCACGGGAATAGGTTGAGCAATAGGCTGAAAAGGAGATTGATTAGCAGAAGGACCCGTAAAAGGGTTGATATTTTGACTATTATCTTGAACTGGTTTTGGATTTGGGTTTTGAAATACGGTTTGATCGTTTTCCATACGTTTTTTATAGTATAATACAATATACAAAGCTACTCAATGAACATATCCTATCCAAACATTAAAACTAAGTTTCGTTTTAAGTATTCAAAGCGTATACACAAAATAGCAGCAAATTTATTTTGGTTTTTAACAGGCGCTTTTCTTTCCTTGGTTTTTCTAATAAGTATCCTCTTATTTGCTTATCAAAAAATGTATGATAACAAAGTTTACCCAGGTATTTACATAGGCAATAAAGATTTTGGTGGACAAACTAAAGAGTATGTTAAAGGATATTTTGACTCTAAAAACAATAACATTGGGTTAACCTCATTTGTATTTACTAGTGATTTTGGAGTAGCAACAGTCTCAGCAAAACAAATTAACTTTGGTTTTGAATCAGAACTCTTATCAACTCAAGCAATTACCCTTGGTAAATCTACAAATCTTTTTTCTAACGTAAGTATTATTCTCCAAGCCTATTTTGGAGGAATAAAACTTTCTCCAACATATATGTTCTCAAGAGATATCTTAACTGACACCCTAAAACCTATCAAAGAAAAAATAGATAAAAAACCTATAGATTCCCAATTCAAATTCGAAAATGGAAGAGTAACTACATTTAAACCCTCTGAAAATGGAAGAACAATAGATCAAGATAAAATAAATAAAATGTTAGAAGAAAAAACTCTAACTGTAGTCTCATCAAGTAAGCCTCAAGAAATAATTATTCCAATTCCAATAGTTGTTCTTGAGCCCAAGATTACAACTGAGAAAGCAAACAATATGGGAATCAAAGAACTTATTGGCAAGGGAGAATCAACATTCTTTCACTCAATACCAGGAAGAGTTTATAATGTAAATCTTGCATCCTCAAGAGTAGATGGAGTTTTAATTGCACCCGGAGAAGTATTTTCTTTTAATAAAACTATTGGTGACGTTTCTTCTTTTACAGGCTATAAGCAAGCGTATATTATTCAAGGTGGAAGAACAATTCTTGGAGACGGAGGAGGAGTATGTCAGGTATCAACAACTTTCTTTAGAGCAATCCTAGATGCAGGACTTCCAATTATTGAAAGACAAGCTCATGCATATAGAGTAGGGTATTACGAACAAGATTCAGCACCTGGAATTGATGCAACAATCTTTGTTCCAAGTGTTGATCTTAAGTTTAAAAATGATACAGGACATCACATCTTAGTGCAAAGAGAAATTGATCTTAATAATCTTTCCTTAAAGTTTTATCTTTATGGCACAAATGACGGAAGAGTTACAACCATATCTAAACCTGTAATTACAAATCAATCTGCTCCTCCACCACCACTTTATCAAGATGACCCTAATTTGCCTCTTGGCCAAATTCAACAAACTGACTTTGAAGCTTGGGGTGCTAATGTTTATTTTACAAGAACTGTTACAAGAAATGGAAAAACTTTAATTTCAGAGCGATTTAACTCTAACTACAGACCATGGCAAGCAGTATTTTTACGGGGCACTAAACAATAAAAATATGGGCAAAATTTTAAATCTTCAAAAAGCAATAAATACTGCTAAAATTTTAAATCTAGAAGAAAAATCTATAGTTTTAGCAGGTGGTTGCTTTGACATATTACACATTGGCCACATAAGATTTTTAGCAAAAGCAAAGAAAAAAGGTGATTATCTTTTTATTCTTTTAGAAAGCGATCAATCTGTTAGAAAATTAAAGGGTAAAAATAGACCAATCAACCAAATTTTTGATAGAGCACAAATTCTTGCGGCAATAAATAGCATTGACTACATAATTCCTCTTGAAAAAGTATTGGAAAGCAAAGACTACGATAATATAGTAGAAAAGATACGTCCTAATATCATTGCTGTTACAAAAAATGATAAGGCATTAATTCATAAACAAAGACAAGCTAAAAAAATAAATGCAAAAGTAGTAAGTGTAATTGATAGATTTGAAGATAAATCAACAACTAGACTTGCAGAAATTATATCTAAGGATTTTTAAAATGAGACTTATACGCTTACTTAGCATCTTAATTGCTACAATAATTTTTTCTTCAATAATATTTCTCTTTTTTCTTAAAACCCCAACGCCTCGCGTTTTAATTAATGGAAAATCCTTTAACGCAGAGATTGTTAAATCTAGTAAAGATCAAGCCATAGGACTAGCAAAATATAAAAAAATATCAAAAGACTTTGGAATGTTATTTATTTTTGACAATAAAGGTTATTATGGTTTTTGGATGAAAAATATGAAATTTCCTATAGATATAATTTTTATTAGTGATAATAAAATTACGACTATTTTTAAAAATGTTGATTATCCAAAGAATGGCAATAGTAATTTACAAGGCTATAAACCAGATGTTCCGTCAGATATGGTTTTTGAAGTTAATGCTGGAATTAGTAACAAATACAATTTTCAAAAAGGGGATAGTGTTAAAATAAATTATTAAATGATTATTTTAGGAATTGAAACAAGTTGTGACGAGACATCTGCAGCAATCATAGAAGCTTTAGGGAATAATAGTAAAGTAAACCTTCTTTCAAATATCATTGCTACTTCTCTATCATTCCATACCAAAACAGGAGGCATAATTCCCGAAGTTGCTGCAAGAGAACAAATTAAATACATTATTCCTGTTATTAATGAAAGCTTAACTAAAGCAAACTTAAAGTTATCTAATATAGATGCAATTGCCGTAACCATTGGGCCTGGTTTAATTGGATCACTTCTAGTTGGTGTTGAAACCGCAAAAACATTTTCTTATATACTCCAAAAACCCATAATTTCTGTAAATCATTTGTTTGGGCATATGTATGCAAACTTTATTAAAGATGAGAATTTAGAAAATAAAGAAATACAATTTCCCGCTCTTTCGCTTATTGTTTCTGGAGGACATACTGATTTAGTTTTAATAAAGGAGCATGGGAAAATAGAGTGGCTTGGAGGAACAAGAGATGACGCAGCTGGAGAAGCATTAGACAAAATTGGGAGACTTCTCGGTCTTACCTATCCAGCAGGACCTTTAATAGAAAGTCTTGCAAAAAAAGGGGATAGTAAAAAATATAATTTTCCAAGACCCCTAATTACCTCTAATGATTTTGATTTTAGTTTTAGTGGCTTAAAAACAGCAGTTTTAAGACAAGTAAATAGTTTACCATCGCTTACAAATATAGATATGGAGAATATTTGCGCATCGACTCAAAAAGCTATAATTGATATTTTAATTGCAAAAACAATAAAAGCTGCTAAAAAATATAGCGTAAAATCAATTCTTTTAGGAGGCGGTGTTGCTGCAAATCAAACACTAAAAGATGAACTTAAACAAAAAATTAACATTGATTTACCATCAGTTGATCTTTTTGTTCCTAATAAAAAATTTTGCACTGATAATGCTGCAATGATTGCCACAGCAGGCTTTTTTAATCAACAGATACTCCCCTGGAAAAAAACAGAAGCAAACCCGCAACTTTACTTTGACTAATACTTGCTTTCTAATGATAAAATAGATAACACATGCAACAAGACCTGCTCATAATACTTATATTTATTCTTGCTGGATTTGGAATCCTCTTATTTTTTATAAATAAAAAACTTGATAATACTAACAACAGTAAAACTGACCAAGCACTACTTGAATGGCTAAAAAGTATGCAAGTTTCCATCAACTCCTCTTCTAATAATATGGTAAAGACTCTCCAGGAAAATTCTAAACAATTAAATGAACGCTTAGAGAAAACAGCTATGGTTATAAAAGATGTAGAAAGAGAAGTTGGACAAATGAGTGAAATTGGAAGAAACATGAGAGAACTCCAGGATTTCTTAAAAAGCCCAAAACTTAGAGGCAATATTGGTGAACAAGTATTAAAAGATCTTATTGCCCAAATGTTTCCAAAAGAAAGCTTTTTTTTGCAATACACATTTAAATCAGGAGAAAAAGTAGACGCTGCAATTAAGACAGATGCTGGAATATTATCTATTGATTCAAAGTTTCCAATGGAAAATTTTCAAAAAATGTCAAAAGCAAAAGACGAGATGGAAAAAGAAATATTTCAAAAAGAATTTATTAGAGATTTAAGAAAACATATTGACGCAATTTCTCAAAAGTATATTGCACCAAGCGAGGGAACAATGGATTTTGCCCTCATGTATGTTCCAAGTGAATCTGTGTATTACGAAGTAGTAAATTTACCCCAAGTTCTAGACTATGCCAGGAAACAAAGAGTTTATATGGTTTCTCCATCAACACTTTATGCTCATTTACAAACCATACTTTTATCATTTGAAGGAAAAAGGATTGAGAGTAAGTCTAAAGAATTGTTTGCGCTTTTAAGAAATGTTTTAAACGACTATGAAAAGGTTGAAGAAAATTTATCAGTGCTTGGAAAACATATTAATAACTCATATGCTCAATTTTCAAACGTATCAAGTGGTTTTACAAGTATGGGAAACGAGCTGAAGTTGACAAGAAAGCTTGAATACAATAAAAAAGAAATTACACAAAATGATCAAAAAGGAGGTGAAATTTTATGAATACAAAATTAATAGGAATCTCTTTAGTAGTTATAGTATTAGTGGTTGCTGCTGCACTTGTTTTAAAAACCAAAGACACAAGTAAAACCAATACAGCTACTACCAACCAAACGCCAACTATAACCACACAGCAAGCAATAGAAAAAAAACCTAACACAACTAGCGTAGTAGTTACAACTAACGGTTATGAACCAAAAAATATAACTATAAAACAAGGAGACAAAGTTAGTTGGACAAACCAAAGCGGTACAGAAGTTACTGTAAACTCTGATGTTCATCCAACCCATTTGCTTTGGCCATTCTTAAATCTTGGTAATTTTAAACAAGGAGAAATAGTTTCAGTAATCTTTGAAAAAGCTGGAACATATACCTACCATAATCACTTCAACTCAAGTCAAGTTGGATCAGTTAAGGTAGAATAATCTTATGTTTTCTCTGTGATACAATAGCTGCATGAAGGCTGGTATTAATTTAGATAAAAATCAGTTAAATGCTGTTTTATTTGGTGATGGTCCACTACTAATAATTGCAGGTGCAGGTACTGGAAAAACCACTGTAATAACTGAAAGAATAAAATACCTTGTATTAGAGAAAAAAGTTAGCCCATCTCAAATTCTTGCGCTTACTTTTACAGAAAAATCTGCTTTTGAAATGGAAGAAAGAGTTGATAAGGCAATGCCCTATGGATATACGCAAATGTGGATATCAACCTTTCATTCTTTTTGTGATCGAATACTTAGATCTGAAAGTATTCATATAGGACTTAATCCTTCATATAAACTAATGACTCAAGCAGAAAGTATTCTTTTCCTTAGGCAAAATTTATTTACCTTAAAACTAAATTATTTTAGACCTCTTGGTAATCCTAATAAATTCTTAGAGGCAATGCTACAACACTTCTCAAGACTAAAAGATGAAGACATTTCACCAGAGGAATATATTAAATTTGTTAAAACTAATAAGGAAATTAAAAAAGATAAGGATGAGTATAAAAAATATATAGAACTCTCCCATGCCTACAGTGCCTATGAAGATTTAAAGAAAAAGGAAGGTGTAATGGATTTTTCAGATCTTATCTCAAACACACTTTATCTTTTTAGAACCAGAAAAAATATTCTAAAACAATACCAGGATATGTTTATGTATGTTTTAGTAGATGAATTTCAAGATACAAACTATGCACAAAATGAACTAGCAATATTACTTGCAGACAACAGAAAAAATATTAATGTCGTTGGAGACGATGATCAATCAATTTATAGATTCAGAGGAAGCTCTATTTCAAATATCTTACAATTTACAAAAAGATTTCCAAAAGCAAAAATTATTACTCTTACTAAAAACTTTAGATCTACAAAAGAAATACTAGATAAATCATATACTCTCATTCAAAACAACAATCCCGATCGACTTGAAATAAAACAAAAAATTAATAAAAAGTTAATTTCTGCAAGAAATATTGATGGAATAAAAACAGAATTAATTTATAAACAAAGAGCAGAAGATGAAGCCTATGCTGTTGTAGAAAAAATTAAAGAGATTTATGACAATGGTAAAAAATATGAATATAAAGATTTTGCAATTTTAGTAAGAGCAAACGATCATGCAGATGC
>JBBTVW010000052.1:0-6835 GCA_038063075.1 Patescibacteria group bacterium
TGGCTACATAAGCCACCACCTGTTTATCAAGAACCTGTTAGGTAAGCTTCAAAATAGATTCAAATTTTGATATACTAGAAGGCATAAACAGGGCGCGGTGGTGAAGTGGCTAACACAGCTGTTTGCAAAACAGTCATTCGTCGGTTCGAGTCCGATCCGCGCCTCAGAAAATAAAATTTGGGTCGTTAGTTCACTGGTAGAACGCTTCTCTGATAAAGAAGAGGCAGATAGTTCGATTCTATCACGACCCACACTAATTTCTTCATTTGACATTTGTCATATAGCTAAGTTCGTTGTATTTATATATTTTTTTTGAAAAAGAGTATTTAATAGGACTTCATAATTTTGTTATTTAAAAAGGTTACAGTTGACACAGTCTTTACAAGTTATCTATTATTAATATGTGGATCCTAATTTGAACGATCAAAATGTACCACCTAAGCCTACGTCTAGCGTGGGAAACGTTGTTCCGTCTGTAAGTTCTCAATCTCAAGTTGCAAGCCAAGAACCAATAGTGGTACCCCAAACAACTCAGCCTGAGCCAGTATTGCCACAAGCAACTCCTTTATCAGCACCTAGTTCTTTTGCAAAGCCAATAACACAAACCTCCTCAAATATTAGTGATAAACCAAATAATGATTCAGAGGAGTTTTATCCTAAGGGCCCAAAAATAAATCGAAAAGTAGCTCTTGGTGTTTTCGTTTTTTTAATGATTATTACTCTTCCCGCAACAGTTTTTATTGCAAGACAACCTCAAAGTATTCAAAGTGGCGCTGCAAATGAGTTAACATCAGAAACAGTAGTTGCAATTATTAATGGCCAAAACATATTAGAAAAAGACTTAGAAAAAGTAGCTAGTGAACAATATGACACAGAAGCAATTGATAGAGAAGCTTTAAAAGATGCTTTAAATACTGTAATTGAAAGAAAGATTTTGGAAATTGAAAAAGAAAAATTAGGATTAGATCCATTGGATTCTGAAATTGAAGAAAAGGTAAAAGATGGATTCGAGTCAATTCAAGCATACTATGAAGTATTAAAAGATAAAATTACCGCCTCTCAAACGAAAAATTGGGATGTTTATACAATTGCGTATTGGCTTCCAATGACAGGGGAAAGGCAAAGTTTAACTAATCAGGAGACAAAAGATGTGCAAAAACAGCAAGAGGATGGGCTTAAAGCAATTGAGGAAGCTAGAGCTCAGTTGCAGACAAGTAAAACTGCGTTACAAATAGCAAGAGATATTGTCAAAAAGTACTCTTCATTAAAAGAAATCTTAGGTGTAAATGGATATTTGCTTAGAGATATTGAGCAAGGAGCAAATTTATCTGATGTAGAAAATCCAAGAAAGTATACTTTTGAATCTGCAAATAAGGGTCAAGCCTTTTTTGATACTTTGTATTCTTTAAAAAATGCTGGTGAAGTTAAAAAATATGTTTCAGATAAAAATAGTGGTGGTGGAGCAATAGAGCTTGTAAGCGCAAATCCAAATGCGTCTTTTGATACTTATGAGGCTTGGCTTAAGTCTAAAAATACACAATCTTTAGTCACAATAGTATTTTCATTATGAGAAAAATAGTAATTAGTTTTGTATTTATTTTTGTCTTCCTATTAGGCTTTGTCTATTCGTCTCAGGCTGCTAATAAGGTAACTAATCAAAGATGTCTCACAATTACAGGTACATTTACTGCAAAAAATTGGGTAGGTGGCACAATGATGGTAGGTTGTGGTGGAGATAATGGAAAGTATTGTAAAGGACAAGTTGAAAAAGTTAAGCCCGGTAAGAAATTTACCCTTACTAAATGCTCTTGTCCTCCATATGCAAACGGATGTTTGGTTGTAGGAAGAAACCTTAAGTTAAAAAATGATGGTCCGCAAAATAGACCAAGAGTAAGAGTTATAGGCGATAAGGTTCCAAATAAATGTACTTTAGATGTAAAGAAAAATGTTTGTGGTAGAAATGGTGATGTAATAACTGGTAATTTTAAAGTTACTTGTAAAAAAGATGTTTGTCCAGTTCCTGCTCAAGTATTAAATGTAAAAGTAACCTGCCCAAATTGTCAGACCAAAGATGCTAACACTACGGCAGATGAAACAACAGATGAGACAGAGCAAGACACAACAGGAGAGGATCAAACCTAAATGAAATTAAATGCTTTTAGAAAAAAATTATTAATTATTGGCGCAATATTGCTTTTAGTGTTTGCACTTCCTGTAACTGTATATCTTGTACAGCAACAGCAAACATTGCAACAGGGTGCAGCTGGTGAGAAAAATCTTTCCTTAAAACCTGCTACTCAAAAGACTAAGGTAGGAGACACTGTTAAATTAACGGTAGTATTGCATCCACAAGGTGTTGCGGTTAAATATGTAAATCTTGTTATTAATTATGATAGCGGTAAATTAGAAGCAAAACAAGGAAGTTTTAATAAAAATGATAAATTTCCATTTGAAGTTAAAAGTAGAAAATTTGAAGATGGTAAGATTATTTTAGAGCTTCAAACGAATGATCCTAAAAAATTTGTAACTAAACAAATTAATATTGGTACATTATCTTTTAGAGCTTTATCTACAACTGATGGTGACAATGCAAAAGTTTCTTTTGGAAATATTAAAACAGTGGTTAAGGGCGCAGGTGGTAAAAAACTTTCTTACCAATTTGTTAATGCACAAGTAGTTATTGAAAAAGGAACATCTGCTTGCTTGCAAAATGAGGGTCAATGTTCTTGGGATCCTGTTTCAGGAGCAGTTTCATATAACTATAAAGTTTTTGAGGGAAAAGATGAAAAATTAATTAAAGAGGGCAAAGTTGATGCTAATGTTACTAAAATAACTTTCCCAGTAAATACAGAAGATGAAACTCTTTATAAATGCACAGTAACTGCAACTAATAAATGCGGAACAGGACCAGAAGGACAAGATACAGACACTTGTGTTCCTGTTACATCTACCCCAACACATACACCAACCAATACGCCAACGTCAACCCTTACGCCAACATCAACACATACACCTACTCAAACACCAACGGAGACTCCAACGGAGACGGTTACGCCTACAGAAACTCTAACTCCTACAGAATCAGTGACGCCAACAGAGACTCCTACGCCTACTGAAGGCCTAAGTTCAACTCCAACTGAATTTATTGCAACTAACACTCCAACTCCTACAACTGTAAAAATTGTTACATCTACGCCTACAAGAATAGTAACAACTACGCAGTTTGTGCCAACAAGCTCGTCAACTCCTGCACCAACACTTCCTGCAACAGGAAACAATGTAGTAGCTATTGGTGCTTTAGTGGCAACAGCACTTGCGATAATAGGTGGATTACTTTTATTAGTTCTCTAATAAGTTAAATTAAGCAGCGTGAGGTAAATAGTAGTCTATGTCTTGAATTTCTCCAGCAACACTTTTTGCAATAATTACTTGATTTCCTTCTTTTTGTATCCATGGAACAGTATATGGTTGCTCAAGCATTTGTCTTGCAATTTCTCTGCTTTGATCCATATTGCCTGCATTAATAAAAAGGGTATGTGTTTGATAAAAGTCACCATTTGGATTACCTGCATTTTTAACAGCTTGTCTAAATGGATATTCAGCTTGTTCCAAAACCATATCTAGGGCATCTTGAGGAACATGTACGCCATTTCCCAGTCTTTGTCTTGGCACATTTAATCTAAAGACCCTGTTTGGAAGTTCTGTTAATCCAGGCTGTCTAACCTCAAGTGGTTTTACCTCTGTTTCAATAGCAATCATAGATGGAAACTGGCCCTCTTGATACGCTTCTAAAAATGGAAATGGCATTTTATCTCTAAGTGCAGCTTGTTGGATTTGATAATCAAGCATCATTTCTTGAACACTTCCAGGAAGAGAACTAAAGGCAAGACTTGGCATACCATCTTTATATATTTCTTCTGGTCTATATTTTCCTTGGAATAAAAGTAGAGGATCTACTGCAGTTAGATATTCTGACTCACTTCTTGAGAAAACACCTAAAACATTAATATCTCCGGTTCTGTGATCTTCAACAGCAGCAACAGTTGGCCTATCAGTCATTGTTGCCATTCTTAAAGCTGTAATAGAGGTTGCAATTACTACGTCTGGATGATCAATATTTCTTCTTATAAAGCCTTCAATTCCTTCAGTTCTTACTTCAGTTTCAATAAGTTTTTGTTGTGATTTTTTTGCACCAAGCCCTCCGCATCCTTCAGGCATTCGATCAATACTTGATGAAAGACCATTGTAATGACCCAAAGCTATAAAATCACCATGTGTAAATGCAGGATGATGCATTAAATCTGAGTAATAATCCAAACTTCCAGCGGTTGCTATTGAATCAATTTCCATAGCTTTTTGGGGTACAGGGGTAATAAGTCTTGCATCAGCACATCTTTTAATTACCCTAAGATTACCACTGTCTCTAGTTTCTCTCCAACTAGTTTTTCTTCTACTAGCCTCAGCTGACCTATTGTCTACCAGAATAGAACCAGGAGTTATTATTAAAGCTTCTCTTGCTCTAACCTCGGGGCCTCTTAATATTCTTATTTGTTCAAGTTCAATGCCACTTATCACGAAGATCAAATTATATTCCAAATAGCTTTTCTTTTCAAGATTGAAATTAATCAAAGGATTTAGTATATTACGACTTATGTCCCATGTAGATGAAACATTTTTTACGCGTGTAGGTTGTATGGATGGAAGAGCCCAGACCCCAGTCAGACTTTTTGGTGAGAAAAAGTTTGGCGCAGAATTTCCAGATACAATAACAGAAGCTGGAAAAGTTGGAACCTTAGCTCACAGTCCATCTGAAGATTTTTTGCATAGGCTAAAGACAAAACTTGATATTTCAATAGAAAAACATAATTCAAAAGGAATACTAGTTCATGGGCACGAGGAGTGTGCTGGAAACCCAGTTGATAATAAAACTCATAGAAAACACGTTAAGGAAAGTGTACAAGTAATTAAAAAACTTATTAAAAGTAAAGTTCCAGTAATTGGAGTTTTCGTCAAAAGATCTTCTAAAAATCCAAAGCAGTGGGTAGTAGAAGCGTTATAATTTATGGTTTTATCAGATAAAGATATTAAGGTAGCCCTAAAGCAAGGCAAAATTAAAATTAAACCCTCAATTGATTTAAAAACCCAACTTGGATCAAACTCTATTGACTTGCGACTGGGAAAAGTTTTTCGTATTTTTGATCATAGTAAATATGCATATATTGATCCGTTTAAGAAAGATATTGGAGAAGCCGTTACAAGAGAAGTAAAGATAAAAGAAGGGGAGCCATTTATTATTCAACCTGGTGACTTTGTATTAGGCACAACTGTTGAGTATATTGAATTACCAGATGATTTAGTGGGAAGTTTGGAGGGAAGAAGCAGTATTGGCAGACTTGGAATAGTTGTTCATTCAACAGCAGCAAGTATTGAGTGTGGTTTTAGGGGAAATATTACATTAGAGCTTGCTAATATGGGAAAAATGCCTGTTGCCCTGTATTCAAATATGAGAATCTGTGCAGTAGCTTTTATGCAGATGACAAGTAGTGCAGATGTGCCATATTTTAAGAAAAAAAGTGCAAAGTACTTAGGTCAGAAAAATCCTTTAGAATCAAGGTTTGGAAAAGAAAAATCTTAGGCTGCTTTGGCAAGATGTCTATAAACCCCTTGTAGGCGTGGAGGAATAAGTTGTACAACTTTTCCTGCTAGTACTTCGTCTTTTTCGCCATTTGTTAGTCCTCTAAGCTCATCGCCATCTGATCGTACAGGCATTCCGACTCTTACTATTGTTAAACTTGGATCAGGCAACAATAGTCCTTCAATAACAGATGATATTGGAGGCCTCTTGTCTCCTTTTATAATATTAAGAGAGCCATCAATACCCATTGGGATATATATAACTTTACCTGTTGCATGTTCTCCAAATGCCGTAAAAGTTGCCAATGAGCCTTTTGCAAAGGGTTGCATGCCATTAGGTCGTCCATCAGGATCGCTTCTTCCTCCTTGGACAGTTCCTTCAGGATAGAGAATGATTCCTTTATACCCTGCTTTTATATTTCGCAGCATCTCTTTTGTAAATTCCCGTCTGTTTAGGGGAATATCATATTCATCTCTATCTTTTACTCTAGACATATCTACGGGGGTAATACGATTTTGCTCAAGTATTGGCCAAACGCTTTCATACATTATGGTTAATAGAGCATCTTGTGCTCCATTTCCAACAGAAATAGCTATCGGCATAAGAACTCCTTTACTTTGTTTTTCTTGTGGTAAAACCGAATTTATGGCAAATGTGGCCTCCCTAATGACTCTAGATTCTGCCATTGGGTCAAAATGTGAAATGTGATTAGAATAAAAAAGAAAAAAATAATTTTCAAGTGCCGCCTGTTTAATAACCGAGGAAAACCCTTCTGGATAAATTATTGGTGACGCTTCAGTAATTCTTTCAGCAAAATAACGAATAAGAGGTTTTCCATGTCTAAGTATAAAATCAGGTGCAGCTTTCCTTAAATTAAAACGTGCTCTATCATGCTCCACACCCATAATAATTTGTTAGTTTACCACAAAAACAAAATTTGTGATATTTTGCTTATTGAAAAGGTTAGTTACTTTGTTATATATTTTTGTTTGATATGGCAGGAGTTAAAAAGAATAAATTTATTGTTATTGAAGGCAATGATGGATCAGGTAAGACTACTCAGTTTAAGCTTCTTCTAAAATATCTAAAAGATAAAAAAATACAAACGAAAACAATGGATTTCCCAAGATATTATGATTCTTTCTTTGGTAAATTCTTAGCAGAGTTTATGAGGGGAGAGCATGGAAAATTAGAAAATAT
>JBBTVW010000052.1:6845-17335 GCA_038063075.1 Patescibacteria group bacterium
ATATAAACCCCTATCTTTTAACATTTCCATTTGCACTAGACAGAGCAACTGCAGCAAATATTATTAATAAGTGGAGAAAAAGTAACTACTTCTTAGTTTTTAATAGATATGTCACTTCAAATCTTGCTCATCAATCAGGTAGACTTTCTACAAAAAAAGAAAGGAAAAAGTTTGTTGATTGGAATATGTATTTTGAATATAAAATAAATAAATTACCACAAGAAGACACAGTTGTTTTTCTTCATGTTCCATATAAGTATTCACTTAAGCTTATGGAAAACAAATCAAGAGGAGAGAGAAAATATATGAATGGAAATAAAAAAGATATTCTAGAAAAAGATTTGGAATACATTAAAAATGCAGAAAGTGCATATCTTGAGCTTTCTAAAAGATTTCCCCATTGGATAAAGATTGAATGTGTTAAAAATGGTAAACTTAGATCCGTTGAAGATATTCATCAAGAGATTAAAGAGGTTTTAAAAATATGAAATTAAAAATTAAAAGAATTGATAAGAGCCTAGAACTACCAGAATATAAAACAAAAGGAGCTGTTGGTTTTGATTTAACAGCAAGAGTGGAAACAGTTGTAAAGCCCTTTGAAGTAACCTTAATACCACTTAATATTGTTGTAAAAGTTCCAAAAGGATATAGCTTACTTCTTTTTTCCAGAAGTTCAACTCCAGGCAAGAAAGGCTTAATGGTAGCAAATGGAGTAGGTGTTATCGATTGGGATTATAGTGGAGAGGAAGATGAAGTAAAACTGGCTGTTTTAAATTTTACAAAAAAACAGGTAAAAGTAGAAAAAGGAGAAAGGATTGCTCAGGCATTAATTGTTAAAGTATTAGTGCCAAAGTTTTTGGAGGTTAAAAAAATGGATTTAAAATCAAGAGGAGGATTTGGATCAACAGGATGAACTTTAAAAACTTTCATATAGGGATAAAAGCAGTAATAGTAAACGACGGTAAGGTTTTAGTTTTAAGGGGTTTTTTAAGTGATGGAAGAATGAGTCATGATTTGCCAGGTGGAAGACTAAATGAAGGAGAAGGAATTAAAGAGGGCTTAACAAGAGAATTAAAAGAAGAATTAGACTTAGATGATTTTGTTTTAAAAGATTTACTTTTTGCAGTTGAGAAAAAAAATTACAATAAAAACGGATCAAGCTTAATTTACTTATTTTATAAAGTAGATGCAAAAATCTCAGAAGTTAAATTAAGTAAGGAACACGTAGAACACAGATGGATTATGAAAGGAGACCTTGATGAGATCGTTAAAAATAAAGAACATGTAAATGATGGATTAATAGAAGTATTAGAAAAAGTATTATAAATATGGTAAAAACTTTAGGAGCTGAACAACAATATCTAAATCTTCTAAAAGATATTTCAAAAAATGGAAAGTTTAAAGACGACAGAACAAAAACTGGTACTAAATCTGTTTTTGGAAGACAGCTTCGATTCGATTTATCAAAAGGTTTTCCTCTTTTAACAACAAAGAAAGTTTTCTTAAAAGCAATTATCTATGAACTCTTGTGGTTTTTAAAAGGAGAGTCAAATATTAAATATCTTGTAGATAATGGTGTTCATATTTGGGACGAGTGGCCATACAAGTTTTATAAAAATAATACTAAAGATAAAAAAATATTAACAATGGAAGAGTATTTAGAAAAAGTTAAAAGTGATAAAAGTTTTGCAGATAAATGGGCAGATCTTGGGCCAATTTACGGAGTTCAATGGAGACATTGGAAAAAACAGGGAAAAGGCGAGGTTGATCAAATAAAAAATGTCATAGATAATATCAAGCTTTCAATAAATAAACCTAACCATAGTGAATCCAGACGTTTGATTGTATCGGCATGGAATCCTGCCGAAACCGAACAAATTGCTAAAGCTGGTGGTCTTCCTCCTTGCCATACTCTTTTTCAATTTTACGTAAATAATGGAAAACTTTCCTGCCAGCTTTATCAAAGAAGTGCAGATCTATTCTTAGGAGTTCCGTTTAATATTGCTTCCTATGCGTTACTAATTATGATGGTAGCTCAAGTTACAAATCTAAAGCCTGGAGAATTTGTTCATACTTTTGGTGATGTCCACATTTACTCAAATCATATAAAACAAGTAAAAGAACAATTAAAAAGAAAACCAAAAAAACTTCCTAAGATGGAATTAAATAAAAATATTAAAGATATTTCTAAATTTAAATTTGAAGACTTCAAGCTTTTAGATTACGATCCTTATCCGCCAATAAAAGCAGTAGTTGCGGTATAATTTATTTATATGAATGAAAGAGCTAGAAGATCTAATGGTAGGTCAAAAAATGTTTTACAAACTGCAGCTGTAGTGTTATTTAGAGATGGTCATGTTCTTGCAGTTAGAAACGGTGCAGGTACAACTCTTGGTGAAGGAGTGCGTAGTCTTCCTGGCGGAAGAGCAAATAATGGCGAATCAGATCTTGAAACTGCTCAAAGAGAGTTTGAAGAGGAAACAGGTCTTAGGGCAAAAAGATTAGTTGAATATCCAGGTAATTATTTTTTTGTAGATAAAATGAGAATTAATGGAGGAGTTGTTCCTGCTTCTTTTAGAGTTTTTCTTTGTACTGATTATGAAGGAGAGGTTAGGCCTGAGCCAAGTGGAGAAACAGTGCCAGAATGGATTCCTCTTAAGGATTTTCATTTTCTTCATCATACAGGACCAAATCAGGGAGCAGCTGTTTTTAATGCACAAAGACACTTAGAGGAAAGAACTAATGATTAATATTATTGCAGCAATTGATTCAAAAAAAGGAATAGGGAAAGATAATAAACTTATCTGGCATATTAGTGATGATCTAAAAAGATTTAAAAGTTTAACCTTAAATCATCCAATTATTATGGGTAGAAAGACATTTCAATCAATTGGAAAAGCTTTGCCTCAAAGAACAAATATTGTTATAACTAATGATCCAAATTTTACTGCAGAAAATGTAGTAATAGTCAGCTCAATAGAAGAGGCAATTACAAAAGCAAAAGAATCAGAAGGCTTTGAAGAGATTTATATAATTGGGGGAGGGCAGATTTACAAACAGGCTCTAGATAAGGATTTAGTAGATAGGCTTTATTTAACTTTAGTTGAGGGTGATTTTAAAGCAGATACTTTTTTTCCAGATTATTCTAATTTTAAGCTGGTTTTTAAGGAAAATCAGGTTGTAGGCGATTATAAATTTAGCTTTGTAATTTTAGAGAAGTAATAATGTATATTGCAATCAAAAACCTCATTTAATATACTCCAGTAATGAACTTTCTTAAGAAAACAGATCCACAAATTTATAAGCTAATTTTAGAAGAAGAAAAAAGACAAAAAGAAGTCTTGGAAATGATTCCTTCAGAAAATTATGCTTCAAAAGCAGTAATGGAGGCGTTGGGTAGCGTATTAACAAATAAGTATTCTGAAGGGTACCCAAAGAAAAGATACTATCAGGGAAATAAAATAGTAGACGAAATAGAAATACTTGCTCAGGAAAGAGCAAAAAAGCTTTTTAAAGTTCCCTATGTAAACGTTCAACCTTTATCTGGGTCGCCTGCAAATGCTGCAGTTTACATGGCAGTTTTAAATCCAGGAGATAAAATAATGGGACTTTCTCTTTCATTTGGTGGACATTTAACCCATGGGGCTCCACTTACTTTTTCAAGTAAATTCTTTAAGTCTGTTTCTTATGACTTAGGATATGACAGGTTTTTAGATTATGAGCAAATTGAAAAGCTAGCTCTAAAAGAAAAACCAAAGATTATAGTCTGTGGTTTTACTGCATACCCAAGAATAATAGATTTTAAAAGATTTGCCGAAATTGCAGATAAAGTAGGAGCTTATCTTTTGGCTGATATCTCTCATATAACAGGTCTTATTGTAGCGGGCGTACACCCAAGTCCTGTTCAATACGCTCATATTATTACAACAACAACGCATAAGACCTTACGTGGCCCTAGAGGAGCCATGATTATGGTAACTGACAAAGGCTTAAAGAAAAACCCAGATCTTGCTAAAAAAATAGACTCAGCAATCATTCCTGGTCTTCAAGGTGGTCCACATGATAATCAGACAGCAGCTATAGCAGTAGCTCTTCTTGAAGCTTCAAAACCCTCCTTTAAAGAGTATGGCAAACAAGTAGTTAAAAATAGTAAGGCATTAGCTAAGGAACTTATCAAGCATGGGTTTGATTTAGTAAGTGGGGGAACAGATAACCATTTAATATTAATAGATTTAAAGAATAAAAAAGTGAATGGTGCAGTTGCTGCACTTGCTCTTGAAGTAGCAGGAATAGTTTTAAATAAAAATGGTGTACCATTTGATACAAATCCACCTTTTTATCCATCAGGAATTAGACTTGGAACTCCGGCTATTACAACAAGAGGCTTAAAAGAAAAAGATATGGTAAAGGTAGCAAATTGGATAAATAGAGCAGTTATGGAAGTTAAAGGTTTAGATTTGCCAGAAGAAAAGCAAGAAAGAAAAAAAGTTTGGTTAGAGGTTAAACAAGAAACTTTAAAAAATAAAAAGCTACTTATAATTGCAAAAGAAGTAAAAGAATTTACTGCCAAATTCCCCATATATTAATTATGGCAAGACATATTGAGACAGGTAGGCTAGGTGATTCTCGAACAAAAGTTAGATCTTTAGAAGTTGTCGAGCCAAGAAAGAAAAAGTCAATCCCAAAAAGACCTCCACAACGAGTAGTAGAAAAGAGATTGTCTCCATTACAAGTTAGAGTTAAACAATATTTAGATGCTGCATATTTAAGAGGACAAAGAAAAAAAGAACGTCAAGATGCTAGCGTAGAAGCACGTACTGGTCTTACTGGTATAAGACTATTAAATGCATTTATAGATACCAATGATTTTCAGAGATTTTATGAAATTGCAGTAAAAGAATCTTTAAAAGGTGCAAGTTGGGATGAAGATTATCCTAAGTTTAGAGGTGCTTTATTTCAAGCAGTTGTTTTAGAACATTTGAAAAAAACACAGCTAGATTCAGCACAAGTATTACTTATTGGAAAAGATGTTACTAAGTTTAGTCTAATTGTTAATCCTGGAAAGACTATTATTGATCACCCATATAATCAACAGGGTATAGATCATAGATATGTTCCTGATTTTTTGGTTCTTGGCTTAAATAACGGTAAAGTAGGAATAGATGAATATGGGGAAATAAGTTTATCATCAGATCCTGATAAATATATGCCTCAACTAAGTGGATTCTTGCACGAGAAAAGTAGGTTAGGTTCATTAATGAAAGAAGCAAGGTTTAGAATAATTACTCCAGATATAGGTACTCCGCTTGCAATGCAAGTTGTACCCGGAATTGAACATGTTGATACTGACATTATACCTTTTACGTATCCCGAGTTTAGTAATTTCGCACAAGGGGTTAATGTAGATTATAGAAAGACTCCTGAGGGTTTAACCCTAAATCAAATAAGAAGAGAAGCGCAATCTAGAATAGGTGAACCTCAATTTTATAGACAATAATCTTTACGGAGCAACTTCTCTATATACCCTTGGAGCATTTTTAATAAATCTTGGTGCATTTAAGCTAAAGTCTGGTCTCTCTTTAATATAAAATACAGGGCAATTTGAGTTACCAGAGCAAAGATCCCTTAAATTGTAGAAGTTTCCACCTTGAAGCGAAGCGTTTACAACTAATGCTCCCTCCATATTAAGTCTGTTGTCTGCTGTAGGACATGTATTATTTCCTTCAATATAGAAACTGTGATCTGTACTAAACCATCCTTCAAGATGTGGAGTAAGAGAGGTTATTGTAGAAGTTCCCACAGTTGAATCTACGTAAATATTTCCTTGAACACTAAATAATACAGTTGATGTAGGTGGAACATCAATCGTTCCATTTAGGCGTAAATTTTCTGATACTAAAATTACATAATCTCTATTTGCAGGAAAAGCATAGTTACTTGATAGTGTTAAATTTCCAGATGCTTCATATATACCACTTGCTAGAGTTGGTGATAGGCTACAATTTGTTATCCCACCAGCTCCACAATGTGCGCTTGTAAGAAGCGTAGGTGGAGTACCATTAGTTATTGCAAGATTTCTAATGTATGAATATGAAGTAGCAAGTGGGCTTCCTGAATTTGCAGGTCCATAGCTTTCAGAATATGAACTAATTCCACCAACCTTCCAGTTATATGGATCTTGAGAAGCTTGTCCTGACCCAAAATTATCAGATCCAATACCAGTATAGATAACTCCTGGAGTTCCAGTTCCGGCTGGATTAAGAAGGGAAGCATAGCTTTGACAGGTTGCTCCTGCTGGAATAGTATATGGATATCCATTATTAAACCAGATATCTGATCCACCTGTTTGAACCCAAGGGCCGTCATTTGTTATTATTCCAAAGTTTAAGTTTGAAATGCTTCCATTAGTACAAATTGCACTATTATATCCTACAATTGAAGTATTACAGTTTGTTTGATTTCCTACGGTAACAGTAAAGTTAGGTGGGGGACCATTTTGAGGATAACTTATCCTGTAATTTGATGGAAGATCAATGTAAGAAATTGTATAAGACCCTGGAGGTAAATTGCTTATCGTATATGCTCCATTTGTATCAGTGCCAGTATATGTTGTACCAGAAGAGACAGCTCGGGCTGTAATAGTTATATTTGCACCATAGTTAGATTCTGTTCCAGTATTTTTAATTCCATTTTCATTTTCATCAACATAAACATTACCGGTAATAGTAGATATAGTTATAAGATTAATTGTTGTAGTGTATGATCTACAACGATTTGTGCCTTGATAACAAACTGTAACGCTTGGATTAGTAACAGTTTCATTGGTGGTTGCTGGTGATCGCCATGTACTTACAGCAGAATTTACATTATCAACAGTTCCTGTTCCATCTGAAAACCAGGTATAGCTGAGTGGATCTCCGGTTGGTGAAGTAGGGTTGACGCATCTAAGCTGAGATGTGACACCGGTTCCTGGATTAACAGTTGAAG
Source organism: Patescibacteria group bacterium (assembly GCA_038063075.1). Lineage (GTDB taxonomy): Bacteria > Patescibacteriota > Microgenomatia > Levybacterales > UBA12049 > JACQHJ01. The sequence goes on from JBBTVW010000052.1 coordinate 13,833, forward strand.
GAGTTGCGGTTAATCCTCCAGCACAAGATGGGTTATTAATTGGTGTAACAAAAAAATTAAAAACTCCACCAGGAGGAAGATCAAAAGTATTACTATTGGTTGAACTATTTGACATCATATATCCTGAGGGTATAGTTAGGGTAGTTGTTGATGTTCCAGGATCAAGATTAGTCATTCTTACTCTACCGTTTACGTCCGTTGTATAAGGAGAACCAGTTGACCCTCTTCCAGTTACCGTAATTGTTGCTCCTTGATAAGGTTCATCACCATCTATAGCATCTACAACTTGATTACCCCTATAATCTTTATAAACATATACAGTAACAGTTGATGTTTGTGGTGTTAATCCAAAATTTACAGTTCCATTTGGTCCAAGAGTTCTTTGTACACTACTTGGAGTTGTTAGTGTGTAATTCACTGGAGCTGTTGGCATTGAAGCACTGTATATTCCCGCATTGAGCTCGTTTGATTGATATACTCCATTAGTGGTAGTGTAATTTACTCCATTAACTCTAACTGTAGCACTAGATGTAAAAAGTGCTTCACCAGTATCTTTAGTGCCATTTGTTGGATTATTGTCAATAAAGATTATTCCACTAATATGAGAGGTAACAGTGTATGGTGTGGTTGCGTTGTTATTGCCCTCATTAACCTCATTGATATCATCAGTATTATTTACTCCATTATCGTTTGGATCTACTATTGCAGTTGCTGTATAGCTTCCTGCAACAGGTCTTGGAACATTAGGTACAGTAAGTGTTCTTGATTGGTTCACTCCTAATGCATTTGTCGGTATGCTTACGCTTTGTCCGTTACCATTATTTACTTTAACATCAAATGCAGTTCCTGTACCAGAATATCCAGAGTTTATTATTGTAACTACTGCATCTGTTGTTCCTGCTGAGTTTCCACCTTGAAAACTAAAACCCGTTATCCTAAGATCTGGTTTTCCAGAGCAATCATTTGTTGTTTGAGATCTCCAACTACTCCAATCTGTTGGGCCTGAAATACCTGGTTCAGTATGAGCTTGTATTCTCCATTCATATGCAGTGCTGTAGGGAAGGGAACACCCACCTGGGCCAGTGGTACAAGCATTTCCTGGAAATTCATATGTAGCAGCATCAATACCATTAACTTCGTGTAAGTCTCCTCCTCCAACTTTTCTAAACTGAATGTCATAAGGGTTACTATCTCTTTCTAATCCTAAGGGAATCCTATCCCAATTAAATTTCAACCCCGCAGCTCTATCTGTTCCTGCAGGCCCTTGGCAAAATGCAGTTTCAGTTCTAGTGCTATTTGCAGGGGGAGGGGGTGCACATCTATTTCCACCATCAGCTCCACCATCAGGGTCATTACATACTGCTGCATATGTTCTTCTTGATACTATATCGCATCCGCTTGACTTACATTCTCTACTTATCCACTCGCAGTTATTTGCTGGAGTATTTCCACCACAATAGTCTGTGCAAATTCCGTAATAGTTTCCTCCCCAAACGCATACATTTCCACTTCCAGGGCATTTCTCACTTGAACCCACAAATCCATGTCCAGTAGGGGAGTTACATCCACCATATATCTTATTTGTATCAGGATAACCTGTTTTGCATGTTACATCAACACGAACTTCGTATAGACACCCTGCTCCAGCTATTGGCGTGCATATAGGATCAGGGTTACTACTGTTTATTGGATCTACGCAAGCTGTAAGCCATTTCAAGGAATCATTATTATCATAGTCTGGAGAGCGACGTAATACTAGTACATTTTCAAAATTGTTACCGAATTTATTACATGAGTAATCTACGGAATAGGAGTTATTATAATAACTTGCCGTGTTTAAATTAGCATTCCACTTATATATATCATTATCCAGATATACTTCAAGGGAAACTCCCCAAATTGTTCCGTTATTTTTATTGCATAATAAAAAATCTGTAGCTGCTAAGGATTGGGCTGGGTTAAAATGCCATATTAAGACAGAGAATAAGATTATAAATAAAGCTTGAATTAGAGTAATAATTTTCATATTATTTGCTTTGTGTATCTGTTTCTTCTTGTTGCTTTAATGCTTCGACCTTGCTTTTAACACCAGATAGCTCTAGTGATTTTTTATATTCTTCTGGATAATATTTTCCCAAAAATGTAATGTACTCATTTACTATTGGATTACTGCCACTTTTAGTAATGCCATAATAGTCCTTCATAACATCAAGCATTATTAAATAAGCGGTTGCTTTCAGTTTAGTATTTGTTTTCGGAAGATAACCCACATTTTGAAGATGAATAATTAAATCATTTTTTAACCTTGATGATATAGAACTTGTTTTTATATCATTTACAATATTGATTATCTCTGTTGGTTGGGGAGAGTCTGCACAAGATGAATCCATACATGTAATTGGAAAATCATTTTTTCCGTTAGAATATGAAGCAAAATTATTTTGCGCAAAGCCACGAAGATCTTTATGTATTTGATATAGACTTTTTTTATTAGTATCTGAATATAGAGAAGATAAGAATATTCGCGCTTGAACAAGTGATTCATACTTTTCTTTATTTGATAACTTATTGCTTGAAAGATTGTTTATCTTTTCAAATGCGCGTAGATAATAGTTTGAGGAAGCTATTTCCTTATCTGACGCTAATGATTTAATTCTTACCTGTAGCTGAGTATATCCTTTTAATCCGGAACTTTGATTAATTAGGTTATCTTTTGAGTAATCTAAATAAAAAATAATCCCTATTATAATTAAGATTAAAAATAATAAACTTAGGACAATTAAGCGTACACGATTTTTAGCAAATAAAAAAGAAATATGTAGCATTTGTTAAATATGCCTTATTAAATTAAGATTACGATTTTTGACAGTTTATGTCAAGAAGAGGAAGGTTTAACTTAGAAGGTGAATCCGCCGTCTTCCTTTATTCTTCTAGCAGCATATTTATCAAATTGTTCTTCGCCGAATTCAGTTTCTCCATGAAACCAAGCTTTTTGTGCGAGTTTTAACCATTCTATCTTTCCACATTCTTTATATACTGTATATGCAAATAAACTGAAATTATATATTACCTTCCTTCTTGTGTCATTTCTTTCTTCATCAGTATTATCCAGCTCTCCTCCATTTTCTATGTATCCTAGGGTTTTGTTTATATACTTAAGATTATTATCATGGAATTGGCTTGTCTCAGGTAACACCTTTGATGGGGGTAAATCCAATCCATCTTCTTCAATTGGAGCGTAAATTCTGTGGGCATATTTGGTTAAGTTATTTAATGTTACCTCTTGATATTCTTGGTTAAATATTCCATTTTCAGGCGTAAGAATTTCTGGTTTAATTGTGGCACTTGGTTCCCTTGTTAGTTCTGGAGTAGGTTGTGCTGTTGGGATAGCAACTGGCTCAATCGTTGGTTCTGCTGTCATAGTTGCAGTTGGTTTTTCTCCTTCTACGCAAGGCTCCCAAGTTGTAGGATCATCTTGTGCTTGAAGAAGTGGATCTGTATTT
>JBBTVW010000053.1:0-7368 GCA_038063075.1 Patescibacteria group bacterium
ACTTTGCAAAGAGTTCCAAAATTGCGAGGCTTCAAAAGCTTAAAAGCTAAAATGCTTAAAGAAAGTGCGGAAATTAATTGAAAAAACTGAATCATTAAATTATTGCCTGAGCTTGTTGAAGAAAGTCCTAAAACTGCTTGAATTGGTGAACTTGATTTGCCATCTGATTTGCCATCTGATCTACCATCTGAAAGCCCATCTCCTGGTCCTCCACCATTATCATTTGGCTTATCTGTTGGAGTTGGCGTGATAATTTCAGTTGGAGTTGGTGTAAATTCTGTTGTAGGCGTTGGTGTTAATGTTACACTGGTTGTTGGTGTTGGGGTACAATCACAATCTAAATCTATCTCTGTTTGATTAATATTATTTTCTATATTATTTGTACTACTAGTATTACCAGTATTAGTCTGTGCAAATGTTGCGTTAACTAAAAATGTAAATACTAAAAATGTAAATACTAAACCTATAGATTTAAAGAATTTATTCATTATTCAAAGAGGCAGTACTAGGCAGTAGTTGTGCGATTATAAAGTAGATGATTTATATTGTCAACAGTTATTAATAAATATCTTTCCCTATTACTTGACTTATATTTTTATATCCATCTTTTTTTAATAAAATTATCAAATCTGAATTTATACTTGCTGCTAAAATCGGTCCTTCAAAAATTAATCCTGTAATAAACTGAACAAGAGTTGCTCCTAATTTAATTTTTCTATAAGCATCGTCTGCATTAAAAATCCCACCGCAACCAACAATAATAAGCTTATCTTTATAATTTTTATAAGTAAGACTTATTAAATGATTTGAGGCTTCAAAAGTAGGTCTACCGCTAAAATTACCAATAGGGTACTTAGCTATTTCTTTTTTATTTAACTCTTTATTTTTTCTATCTTTTTGAAGATTTCCAAATATTACCCCATCAATTTTATTTCTATAAATCACTTTTAACATCCTTAAAATTTCACTATCTTTTTTATCAATTGGCATTTTTATAAAAATTGGTTTTCTTATATTTAATTTCTTTACTGCTTTTAACAAAATATCTAATTTAAATGGATCATAAAAAGTAACTTTATTGTTTAAGTTTGGACAACTAATGTTTAATTCATAATATTTTATTTTTAAATTTGCACTTTCAGCTTTTTTAAAAGCCTTTATAATATCTTCTACAGCACTCTTTTGAGATAGTATTGTAGAATTGGTTTGGCCAATACTTATTCCAACTGGCATATCAAAAGTATAATTACGTAGTTTTCTACTCACTTCATTTATTCCTTGATTTTTAAATCCCTTATTAACCATTAATGATTTTGATTTTACAAGTCTTGCAAGTCTTGGTTTTTGATTTCCCTCATATGGTAAATTCGTAATTGTTCCAATTGTTTCAAAACCAAAACCAACTGATGGCAAAATTTGGGTAAGCTTTGCTTGGTAATCAAAGCCTGCTGCAAGGCCAATTGGGTTTTCAAAAACTATTCCTTTTATTTTTTGTTTTAAGATAGGGGATTTAACATTAAATAAAAAGCTTAATGTTTTTCTTAGAAAACCTATTTTTCCAATATATTCACCAATTATAGTCATCAAATCATGCATTAATTCACTATTAAATAAAAATATTATTTTGCTAAGCAAATATAGATAGGCTATATGATTTAATTTAAGCCAGTAATGTTTCATTTATTCTTTGAGGCAGGATTAAAATTTAGTGCACAAGAGTTTATACAATACCTAAGTCCAGTTGTCTCCTTAGGCCCATCATTAAAAACATGCCCTAAATGAGATCCACAATTTTTGCATATAACCTCTGTTCTCTTTGTTCCATAATCATTATCTTCTTCTAGGATTACATTTTCCCTATTTATAGGATTATCAAAACTTGGCCAACCACTTCCTGAATCAAATTTAGTATTTGAAGAAAAAAGTTTTTGACCACATGCAACACAGGTATATATGCCACTTTTGTGATTATTATATAATTTTCCACTAAAGGCAGGCTCAGTTCCTTTTTCTCGCAAAACCCTGTATTGCTGTGGCGTTAACTTTTTCTTCCAATATTCACTTGTCTTATTTTTCATATCATTCATAAGCTTATTATATCAAGATATTTCTATAATTGATTTAACTTTATTTATGATTATGATAATAAGAATAGATAGGGAGAAAATAATTGAAAATTGTATTAATGAATTTTTAAGCATTATATTATAATTTGTAAATATAAGCACAGCGTCTAAAATTATAAAATGAATAAAAAATAAAGAATAAGAATTTCTACTAATAAATAAATAGATTGATTTTAAAATTTTATTTTGCCAAAACTTTAATCTTCCAATAATTAATGCAAAGCATGTAAGAGAAAGTCCAAAGAATAGATAGTAAAAGTCTGGTGGATACTTATGATTATAAAAAATTAAAGATTTATCTATTGTTAGGTTATAAAAATAAAGTCCTAAAAATAAAATAAAAAATATCACACCAAATAATAAGTATATTTTGTCAATATTTTTAGCAACTTTTTCAGACTTTCCTTTTATTGCAACATACATTGCAAAAATAAGAACTAAAGACCAAGGTATCCACATTGTAAAACGATAAGTAGGGTATGAACCTCCAAAAAAAGTGAATATAAAAGTAATTATCCCTGATAATAAAAGGTAAAGAAAAAGAAATTTCTTTCTTTTAAAAAAAGTTGTAAAAATAGGAAAAAGAAGTGTTAATTCGACAAATAAGACTACAAGGAAATTGTAGTTTGTTCCGCCAATCAAAAGAGCTGATTTTGTAAAAAAATCAAGATTTTGCACAAGCCCTAAACCGTTAAAAATATTTGGGAAAATAATCCATAAAGCATAATGAGAAATTAGGTAAATAAAGAAAGGAATAAGTAACCTGATTAATCTTTTTTTATACCAAGCTAAAGTTTTTGAAACACTTGAAAAAGAATTTTGATAAATTGATGCTAAAACAAAACCTGAACAAAAAACAAAAGAAATAACAAAAAATTGAAGATTATTCCATAAAAAATTACTAATTGGATTTGTAAGATTACGAGTTAAAATATGAATTATAATTACCCCAATAATACCAAAAGCTTTTAGAACATCTACTTCGTCAAATCTTTTTCTATCCACAATGTTATTATATATTGCTTCCTGATAAATACAAAATGGATCAAATCATTAGAGTTATTTTGCTATCTTTCTTTTACTAGCACCAGATATAATTTTAGGATAATCTGTTACATATAATCCTAAAACTGCCTTACTTCTTGTTTTCCTGTCTCCTGTTAAATTAAGAGATATTACTTGCTGATTTCCTCCAGGAATTTGTAGAACTTGATATCCTGCTGTTTGCTCAAGATCTATAACTAGCATAGCAGGGAATATAATACTTCTTAACCTTGGCGTATGTAATTCCTCTGATGCACGGATCCTTGCTCCTCTAGCTGATGCAATCATAAATTCAAAGGCAGGAAGATCTTGATTAAGTAATGATTGTGTTGTATTTGGAAGATAAATCGGCAACCTTGATAGACCCTCCCTTACTGATGGATTTAATAAACCCTGTGCTGATTTTATAACTCTTCTCTTAGTTGGGTCTCCATTTGGATCTGGAAATCTTATTTCACTAGTAACAGAACAAGCTAATCCCTGTAAAGCAATTGACCTTCCCCTAAATTCATCCTCTATTCTTTGGGCAAGGGGTCCTAAAAGCATTGATTTTAATTTTTCACTTGGAGATAAATTATCGGATGCTAAATTTACAGGACGAACATACTGAATTCCTGGATGATCCCTTAACCCCAAGAGTTGACTAAATGTTGGACTATCAAAATATCTTTCTCTTAAATCTGGCAAAGGCTCTTCAGTAGGCAAACCTAATCCCTTTCTTATAAAAAGAAGAGCTGATGCATAATCACTAGATTTTACAGTTTCTATTCGGAATCTTTCTGTCATAAGTGGATATTTTATAATATCCTATAGCAATAATCAAGTTATCCTATGATATTTGGAGTTTTGACCATTTTTCAAGCCATTTTTTCTCTTTAATTCTTTTATTAAATATGTTCCTATTTTTATTAAACTTAGGCGTTGGCTTTAAAACTAAACCTACTAAATCACCTATTCCAAACGGCGCAATTAAAGTTAATTTACCCCTATTAAGTCTTACTCCTATGCAAGTTGCTGTTTCTACCCAATTTGACAGACTCTCTTTAGAATCCTTATAAGGTTTATCACTATGAAATAAATGCATCCTAGCTTGATTTGTAACGCTCCATTTTATTTTAGGCATTATTTTACTTAAAGCATTTTGATACTCTATTTCTTTTTCAGTGGAATATGATTTTTCTTCTATTTTTGTGAAATCTTTTTTGTCAAAATAAATTATATCTATATCTGGCACTAATGTTTTCTTTTTGTAACCGTGTAAGGCGTCCCAAACTTTCCCTCTTACAAAACCTGCACCTATCCACCAATCAGGTAAGTTTAAAGCTTCAACAGTCTTTAAAACATCCATCATCCATTTATCATTTTGTATTAAAAGAATAATGTCTTTTTTTGTCATTTGAAGTTTTAAAAATTAAATTTAATTACAGACAGAAGTTGGATAATAATTATCTGCTTTTGATCCAAATACTTCTTTTGATCCATTTTCAGACATATTATTTCCACATATTTTTCCTTGAGGTTCTGTTTCTATTTTTAAACCTCCTGCTTGGTTTTGCTTAAAAGTATTACCGTAGACATTGTTTCCAAGGCCATAAATAATACCATCTACTGTATGGCCACCAAGCCTTACTCCTGCGCCTTTATTTCCAAACGTAAGATTGTACCTAAATGTATTTTTATCACCTCTTGCGTCCAATCCACCTGATTGGGGATCCATTTGGCCAGTGCATGAATTATACTCAACAATATTCTCACTAGATCCTTCTTTTATATCAACACATTCATTTCCCTGTGTGTTAATTATATTGTGATGAATATAATTTTTTGTAGATTTATCAGGACCACTTGTTGGATTTTTACCATCACTCCATTGATCTGCAGAAGTTCCTAAATAAATACCCTCTCCATTTTTATTATCACTTTCAAATTTAAAATCAAATACACCACATGGACCAATTGTGTTATATGAAACTTCACTTCCGACTACAAAATATCTTAATCTAACGCATTCTCCTCCAGAATTTTGAATTGTCATTTTAGTTATCTTTAAACCAGTAACTTCATTTTGTTGTTTTTTACCTAATACATATATCAGTTTATCTCTATAACTTTTTTCATCATTTGGATCACCTACTAATCCATCAATAGTAAATCCTTCTAAGTGAATATTGTTATGATTTATTTCAATTACACGTGGAGAACCTGCTCCCCTTACGATAGCCTGTTTTTTTCCTTTTATGGTAATTGGTGCATTACTTAACCCATCTCTAACGCTTACAACATCTTGAAAATAGTTTCCATTTAAAAGATTAATAACGTCTGAGGGATTTGCCAAAACTAAGGCTTTTTGTATAGTTTTTAAAGGCAATTCTTTACTTATCCCAGTATTGTTATCATTTCCTTTATTTGGATCAACAAAATAATTGATACCTATCTTGTCATCACTAGTAGTATCGCTACTAGACTTATTGGTTGGAGACAAAGATGCGCCAACCCCAATATTTACTTCTTCACTCTTTTCTTTTGACTTATTATTTTTATTAAATAAAGCAAAAACTATTGAAAGCGAAAGTATAACGATAATAATAACTGCAAGTATTTTTATCATAGAATTTGACACAGGTTTAACTACTTGTTTTTTCTTTTTTTTAGATCTTACGATTTTAGACCGAGATTTTTTTCTAACCATTTTTATTATGTAGAGTATAGACTGGGATTACAAGAAGTGTCAACAGAAAAATATATTTTATAATATATTTTTTACTTCGTAGGAGAACTCATGAAGACCAAGTCGTCTAACAAATACGTCGTTTACGTCAATTACTGTTTTAAGCAGTGATGCATCAAAACCTCTTTCTGTTGCCCAATTATAAAATGCTCTGGTGTCTTTTGGTAGACAACTTCCTTGGAATGGTCCCATGTTTCTAATTCCATATTTTGGATTCCACATTCCTTCACAGCTAATTGCAGTATATTTAAATACTTTATCTGCATCTACATCAATTTTTCCTGCGATCTCTCTCATTTCATTGTAGAAACTGATTTTTGCTGCGTTAAATAAATTATGGACATATTTTTGCATTTCTGCTTCCATTAATTTACATCTATCCATTGGACATGTAAATTTATCTTTATAAACTGCCTCTAACATGTCACCTGATTTTTTATCATATTCTCCGATTAAAATTATCCATGGATTTAGGGTATCATCATATGAGGTTTCTTCTCTTAAATATTCTGGATTCATGCATGCGCCAAAATCTACTCCAACTTTTTTACCAGAGTATTTTTCAATTAATGGGATTACTAAATTTTCTGTAGTTCCTGGAGGTACTGTGCTTTTAACAACTACTAAATGATACTTATCTGTTTTTGCTAATCTTTTTCCTAAATCAGTTGCTGCGGATTCCATTGGCTCAAGATTTATTTTTCCCATTTTTGTTGGAGTTGGAACTGTTAACATTGAAATATCAAAATCATATCCGCCATCCATTAGGTCTCCTCTTTCATATGCATCAAAACCCTCTTCTCTTAGTTTTTCAATTTTTTTAATATTTCCACCTAAAAATGCAACCTTATAACCTTTGGCTGCGAAAACTTTTCCGGTTGCTTGACCCACAACTCCTGGACCAATAATACAAATTTTAGGATTATTCATTTTTTATTGAAACTTAAACTTTATTACTAAGTAGACCTTTCGGGGCAGAAAGTTTTAAGTTTTATTATTTTAAATTGTTTCTGTAAAAAAAACAATAGGGAATTTTGGCTCTTATGTAGTTTAAGCACGTAACGATTTAATATAATAAATATTCTTCAACTCCTCTGAAAGCCTAAAAGAGTTAGTATGAGAAAGATAACCTAGATAAGATTGTAGCGCTTGATAATCGCTGCCCTGTATAACTTTTTTTAATATTCTTCTTTTTGTTTTGGTTCTAGGCAAAATATAATGGGGTAGTACGATATATCCACAAAAATCTATTCCCCATTTTAACTTTCTTATAGCAATTTTCTTAGGATGAAGATCTAGCTTTAAAATATTTTCTAAAAATTTTTTAATAGACTCAAGATAAATCTCTTCCCATTTGGTATCACAGCTTGTATTAAGAATTAGAAAGTCGTCAGCATAACGCAAATAATACTTTATCTTAAGCTTATGCTTAACAAATTGATCCAATTCATTCAAATATATATTTGCAAA
>JBBTVW010000054.1:0-8221 GCA_038063075.1 Patescibacteria group bacterium
CAATTTTAGCTAAAAATACAGCTATTTATTACAAAGACTACAAAATCAACATTATTGATACTCCAGGACATGCTGATTTTAGTGGAGAAGTTGAAAGAACTCTTAATATGGCTGATGGCGCACTGCTTATTATTGATGCACAAGAAGGCCCTATGCCACAAACAAAGTTTGTCCTAAAAAAAGCCCTACAACTTGGTCTTCGTATAATTGTTGTTATTAATAAAATTGATAAAGCTCTTGCTGATATTAATAAAACAATTGAAAAAACCCATGATCTATTCTTAGAGCTTGCAACAGACACAGAGCATTTAGATTTTCCAACATTTTACGCAATTGGAAGAGAAGGAAAAGCTTCTAAGGATTTAAGCCTAGTAAACAGCGCAACTACTCTTGAATCAATTTTAGATGAAATTATTACCTTTATACCTAGCCCTAAAGTTGAAGAAGGAGATTTCCAAATGCTTGTTACAAGTCTTGATTATGATACTCATAAAGGAAAACATATTATTGGCAGAATTAGAAGGGGAATATTAACAAAAGGACAAGCTTTAATCCTTCTTGGAGCAAACGGTCAAAGACAAATTGGAAAGGCTGACAGTATTAGAGTTTCTCATGGTCTTAAAAAGATTGAAGTAGAAAGAGTAGTTGCTGGAGATATTGTTGATATTACTGGTGTTGCAAATGCGACAATTGGAGATACAGTAGCTGACGTTAAAAGTCCTGATGAGCTACCAAGAATTGAAGTAGAGGAGCCAACAATTAGAATTACTCTATCAGCCAACACTTCTCCAATGGCGGCAAGAGAAGGTAAGTTTACAAACTCAAGACAAATTCATGAAAGACTAATAAAAGAACTTGAAACAAATATTAGCCTTAGAATGCAACAAGATGGAGAAAAGTTTATTCTTTCAGGAAGAGGAGAGCTTCACTTATCAATTCTTATTGAAACACTAAGAAGAGAGGGATATGAATTCCAAGTTGGCAAACCAGAAGTTATCCTAAAAGTAATTGAGGGAGTAAAAATGGAACCTGTTGAAGACTTAATGATTGATATTCCAGATGAATATCTAGGAGCAGTAACAAGTGAACTTGGAGCAAGAAAAGGACTAATGACAAACATGTTTTCAGATGGAAAAGGAAATACAAAAGTAGAATATAAAATTCCATCTAAAAATACACTTGGAATAAGAAGCGCTTTACTTACCTCAACAAAAGGAACTGCAATTATAAACAGTATTTTTGATAAATATGAACCATTAACTCCTCCTATTGATCAGATAAGAAATGGTGTATTAATAGCCTCAGAAGCAGGAAATGCTCTTCATTATGGATTAGATAATGCACAACAAAGAGGTGTTACATTTATTAATCCAGGAACTAAAGTTTATGAAGGAATGATAATTGGAGAAAACAGTAGAAAAGAAGATATAGAAATAAATGTTACCAAAGAAAAAAAGCAAACTAATATGAGAGCTTCAACTTCAGATGTAAATTTGGGAGCATTAACTCCAGCAATAGTAATGAGTCTTGAACAATGCTTAGATTTCTTAGAAGATGACGAACTCTTAGAAGTAACACCATTAAACTTAAGGCTACGTAAAAAATATCTTACCAGGCTTGAAAGAGTTAGAAATTCTAGATAACAATACTCTCCATGATAGAACTTGCATTACCCATCGAAAGACCTAGAATCCTTTCCAAAGGAGAAAAAGAGAGGTTAAAAACTGATATCTTGGATACTGCTATTGAGGAGAGATTTCCCTTAGTTTATGCGCATCTTCCTGAGGTTGAGACTTTTATATCAAATAGTATTGATTTAATTCAAAGACTTGAACTAGCAACATACCAAAGACATCCTCAAATTCATACTGACACTGATGTAATATACATAGATTCTGGACCTGGTCCATATAGTTATGGCATGCTTGAAGAAGGAAAAACAGATCTAGATGATAAAAATTACCATAAATGGGCATGGTCAAGAAAAATGGATAGAGCAAGAATCAGAGCTGCATATACACTCGCATCACTTATCACAGCAAAAAGGATAGAGGAAGAAGGCGGATCTTTAGAATCTCCTCAAGCACTTTCTGTACAAGACTTTGCAAATCATAGTCCATACTTAATGTACACATCTGTAGACTGGCAAGAAGCACATATTAAACATGCCTTACAAATTGCAAGACAAAATGGTTCTTTTAAAATACCTGACGAAAAATTAGTTATGTATGGACAATTTATAAATAGAGCGGGGGAAGTAAAACCTATTGTTCACACAGAAGATCAAATGGAAGGTTTAACTTTACCCAATAACCCTGATGGTAGTAATCCAAGAAGAGTGATTATAGTATCTCATCCAGCACATTTTCCTAGATTATTATCTGTATTAGGAAAAAATCCAGACAGAATACCGAGAGAAACTGTTTTACAACTTTTTCCAATACCTACGCCCAAAGATGCAGTAGTACCTTATGCAACAGCAGAACTACTGGGAACTATACCAACTATACTTGTGAAACAAAAAGGAAGCTTTACTCCGTATAGAAACTACATGATATAAAAGTTTTAATTCGTAGTTATATGAACTCTTGATTGATCAATAATAGCTGGAAACTGTAATTGAGTTTTAATTTGAACCTTATAAAATACATTTCCATTATCTAAGGCTATTGGAGATGAAGTTTTAAATACAGAAGTTGAGTTACCATCAAAAGTAATCTCTGAATTCCAAACAGGATGCTTGTCTGTAGCGTTATAAAGCCTTACGCTTGCTGTTTCATTACCAGTTGGAATATGTAAAGATACTTCAAAAGTAACACTTTTTATATTGCCATAACCTTTACTATCAATTGAAGCTTGAAGTCCAGCTAAATCCTGCCAATCTGAAGAACTACCAGAACCAGAACCAAAAGGAACATAATATTCTCTTACGTTAGTACTTGTTGTATTTATATTTGAAGCAGAACTTACTGAAATAGAAGTAGGAGTAAGAGTGGTCGTGACAGTACTTAAATTACTTAAAGACTCATTAATTAATGCCTTACATTCACTAGTACAAGTATTTGAACTACCTGTTTTTTGATTAATAGAGAAAGACGAATTTGTATTAATTGTTTTAGAGCCTAAAACAATTAAATCTAAAAGGAGAAGATTAATAAAAATTCCAAGAAGAAGTATTACTATTATGTTTTTTCTTGATAAATATTCTTTTAAAAAATCAAAAAGAGTATGATGCAATCCTTTTTTAATAATCTCATTATTATCCATACTTTAACTGTAGATTAATAACAAGAAACAGTCAAATATAAACTAAGCGTATATAGCAGCTTTTATTTTTCCCCTAGTTTCTAATTGAGGAGGCAATAATCCAGCAGCTCTTAATCTTTCACCATATTTTGTTAATAATTCAACTAATTCTAGATCTACACCTGCTCTATCTCTAAAAGAGTCTATAAGAGTATTTGTTGGAGGAACAATTTTATCTTCTAATTTAACTTCTTCAAGTAAGAATGCTGCTTTTGCCATTTCTGCAACCCCTGTTGATTCAACTCCTTTTAATCTATCTGCAACGCTAAGTCCAAGATCAGATGAAACAACTATGGCTCTTTGAGATGGTGGATCAGAAAAATCAAAAGATCCGGTTATTTCAGCTAAACTTCTGCCTATATGCTCTGCACGAATTACATGTGTAGCAGTGGCTGGCACTTCTCTTCTTATACCAAATACGCCACCATCATCTTTTGCAGTCCAAGGAAAATCAAAACTTAACCTATACCCAACAACATATCTAAGAGTTGTATCTGGATAAACTGTAGTAATAGGGGAAAGAACTCCATTAGTTCCCCAAAACTGGTCTTTAAATCCTCTTAATCCTGGTAAAACTCTAGCTTTATTTAAGTCTCTCTCTACTTCTCTTGGTCTTAACAGTGTTAAAGCATGGGGTTCTTTATCAAAATAACTTGCACATTCTTGTGTTCTTCCTGCCATAGGCGGATAATTATACTAGAAAAATAGGCTAATATCAAACTATAGGTATATCAAAAGTTAAAAAGTGAATCACTCAAAAATACTATAGGGTGGATGACGGGGATCGAACCCGCGGCCACCTGGACCACAACCAGGAGCTCTACCACTGAGCTACATCCACCATAAATACCAATTAAAGTATATCACAGGAACACTTTAGCTTCAATTAACCAATAAAAAATTAACATATATCTTGTCTATTTATTAATTGCTATAATTTTATAAAGGAGGTGATTTAAATGAAGACAATGACATGTAGGCAAATGGGTGGACCATGCGACTTTCAAGTTCATGGAAACACACCAGATGAAATAGTAAATAATGGCGCAGGGCATCTAACAGAAATGGCAAACTCAGGAGATGAAGAGCATAAAAAGGCTTTTGCCATGATGGAAGAAGCAAGACAAAACCCAGAAGCTGGAAAACAATGGTTTGAAAAATTAGCAAGTGATTTTGCAGCTTTACCAGAAGACCAAGTTTAGTTAATTAAAAAAATCAGTTTCCAAACAAAATTAGAGGCTGATTTTTTATCGGGAAAAGATTAACTTTAAATTCTTAAAAATTAAAGGGGTTTTTGTAGAGCCAAACGTGCTGCTTCTTTATCAATGTGAATTGACCAATCTGAACCATTTCTATCAGTTGTATAAACATGACCAAATACTCCTCCAAATACAACATCTCTTACTCTATGGGGAAATCTTGGACCCAATAATGCTAAATCTTTGAGGTCATCAATAGATAATTGTGGTTCAAATCTTGATTGTAAATCGTCAATATTTAATATTGCACGCCTTACGTTATCGGCAGGATCTGTAAAGATTATTAATTATCCTATTGTCTCTGCGCCATTAAATGGTGATGTAGGAGATAGTCCTTTTTTTCTTAATTTTTCCATTGCTCTTTCCATTGGGCTTTGTTGGTGAGATCGATAAAATAACGCATTTCCACCTTGATCATTAACCCACCAGCTGTTTTCACCTACAACTCGGCTCATATATGAAAAATCGCGTGGTAAGTATAAACTAGTAGCACTTCCTCCTGTTAATCTTAGCCGTAGCCCTTCGATTCCTTCCGCAAATTGCACACTCTCTCCATATTCGCTCAATAATTGCAGCTCATGTTCATCATGATATTTATCATACTCTCTATGCATTTGTCTAAAAAGCTGGCTAAGATCTCTTGATTGTCTATCTCGGGATCCATCAGGTTCTTGAATAATATTAACTTCTACGTTTCCAATAGGAGTTTCTGCGAGCGTGATTACTTCTGTAACTTCACCTTGTCTGTCATCATCTGGTAAATATCTGGTTGCTTTGCAACCTATACTTGAAACGCCACGAACCCCATCGAATGAAAGTTGAAAGTTACCTAGAGTAGTAGATAAAACCGGGTTTGAAGCATCACCATTTTTTGGTAAATCTCCGTTTGTTCCCATAACTGACAAGATATCAGCAATTCCTTCATATAGGCTTCTATCTACATGCAGTAATGGTCCCTCGCTTGCTTCATGTAATTTAATTGCAACCCTAACACCATCGGTTAAAGGCGTATAAGAATTACTTGGCCGAAATGCTGCTCTTGCTTCACTTGTTGTCATATTTTTTTGGATTATATTCTGAACTGATTACTATGTCAAGTTGTTCTAATTTCAAGTATTTGAGTTTCCATAAGCAAGGAACTAGAAATATAGAATAAATGCTATATAAAACGAGGTTAAGTTATCGATGTTAAAATTTGTGACCCGGGAGGGAATCGAACCCCCAACCTGGTGCTTAGAACGCACTCGCTCTATCCGTTGAGCTACCGGGCCATATGTGTATTTTAGCAAAAATTAAGAATTATTTCGACTCTATGCCTGCCATGTTAGCAGCTTTTTTAGATTTAAAGAAGAAATAACCCACAATTCCAAAGGTCATAATAGGGGAGAACCAACTTGGAATATGATATCCAAAACTATCCACAAGCATTATTCCTCCTAAGAAGAGTATTGAATACATGGCTCCATTTTTAAGATAAATATATTTTTTAATTCTATCTATATTAGAAATTGTTACCTGTCTTACAACTATTGCTCCAATTCCATTTCCGATAAAAATTAATGGAACAACTAGGGTAAAAGCAAATGCTCCTAAAACACCATCTATAGAAAAAGTTGCATCAATTGCTTCAAGGTAAAATATTTTTGCTATGTCAGATTTACCAGAACCCATAAGCTTTTTCTCTTGTTCTTCTGCATTTTGCTTAAACCCATTGGTAATAAAAAAGACTGTTGAACCAACAACTGCACCAAGAGCTAAATTTGGATCTTTTTGTAAAGCTGCCCAAACAATTACCATAAGTAAAATAGAGACAACTGCATAAAACCAAACACCATGTCTATGAATAAATGCTTCTCCTTTTAGACCATAGTGCTTTGGCTCCACAAAAAACCAGTGAAAGAATAAAAAGAGTAAAAATACTCCTCCTCCAATTAAAAGAATTGGTGCTGATCTTTCAATAGATTCAACAACAGCTGGATCACTACTAAAAGAAGCCATTAAAGCTCCAACTGGACCAAGAGTTGGATTTACAATCCAAACAATTAACCAGGGAAGTAATCCTCTTACTAAAAATACTGAGGAGAGTATTCCCCAAAACAAAAACCAACGCCTTGCCTTTTCCTTCATGGTAGAGAGGACTTCAGCGTTAATAATTGCGTTATCAATGCTAGAAACTGTTTCAAATAATACAAGTCCAGCAATAATTAATACGATAGATAATATTTCCACCTAACCATTTTACTACTTTTTTGTCTTTTGTTGTATAATCTAGTTGAATTTATCCAAGAAACCAAATGTATAAAAATTTAATTGAAAAATTTATTCCAGTAATTCTTAGCTTTATAACTTTTATTATCCTCTCAACGCTTTTGTATGGTGTTTTACTTCTCCTCGATTCTTTAAATCTTCAATATCCAATTATTTTAGATTTTGGTAAAAAAGAAGTCTTATTTGGAATCTTAATATTTCTAAAAACAGCTATAGATTTTGCCATTTTTATGGGAAATCTTATGCACACAAATCCTGGATGGAAGAAAAAAATAGCAATAGCTATTGGCACTTCACTTGGTAATGCTTTTGGAACATTTCTTATGCTTACGGTTTGGAGCTTATTTAAAGAAATACCACTATTAATGATAATTTCGATTCTTCTTTCAAGCATAATTCTTTTAAAACTATCTGAAGAAAGCTTTGAGTTATTCTTAAAACAAAAGAAAAGTTTTATAAAGATTAGAATGCCTGTTAACCTATTACAAAACCAATTAGATTTTGTAAATAACTTATTTAGACCAATCCTTAAATTCTTTGTTCCTGATTTAAACTTAACAAGAACCAAAAAGCTTTCTTTTATAAACCTTATTGTTTTTTCTTTTACTATTCCTTTTATCTTAGGTATTAATGATTTTGCTGGCTATATTCCAATCTTTGAATATGTAAATGTATTTGGCTTTACACTTGGAGTTATGCTTGGACACATGTTACTTACAATTGGTTTATTTCTTCTTCCTAAAATTACAGTAGGTATAGTAAAACATCCAGTAGTCTTGATTGGTGGGGGACTAGCATTTCTTGGAATTGGTATATTTGGATTCTACGAGGCGGTTAAAATTGCTCTTTCAATAATATGAGCGGGTGAAGAGAATCGAACTCTCGTGACAACTTTGGAAAAGTTGCGTTCTACCATTGAACTACACCCGCGTACTACTTATTATACTAAACCTTTAACTTTTTGTAAAAGATAGTAAATGATATAATTTCAAAATTATGATTAAAAAATACATTATTATTTGGGGTAAAGTTAGAAGAGGAAGTAAAAGAGGGAAATTGCTTGGCTTTCCCACTGCAAACTTTTTAATTCATAAAAAAATAGCTCAAGGAGTTTATATTTCTCAAACAAAATTTATTGGAAAAATCTATAAGTCTGCTACTTTTATTGGCAATGCAAAAACTTTTGGAGAAAAGGATATAAAGGCAGAAACTTATATTTTAGACTTTGATAAAAGTATCTATGGAAAATTTATCTCAGTAACCTTACTTAAAAAACTAAGAGAAAATTTAATGTTTAAATCAGAAAGGGAATTAACAAAACAAATGGATAAAGATTTAGAAGATACAAAAAAATACTTCAAAGACTTTTAATAAGTCGAGGGAATAAG
>JBBTVW010000055.1:0-8552 GCA_038063075.1 Patescibacteria group bacterium
AAAATGACAGCTTATCATGAAGCAGGACACGCTCTAGTTTCTTGGTTTATGCCAAATATGGATCCAATCCATAGAATATCAATAGTCTCAAGAGGCATGAGCCTAGGTCATACAATGATGGAGCCAATAGATAGAGTGCATGAAACAAAAACCCGTTTAATAGAAGAAATTGCAGTTATGCTTGGTGGAAGAGCAGCTGAAAGCCTAGTTTTTAATGAAGTAACAACTGGTGCATCTGATGATATTGCAAAAGCAACAGAGGTTGCCAGAACCATGGTTATGGAATATGGAATGAGTGAGTTAGGTCCTATTAACTTAAGTGGTGAAGAAAGAAGAATGCCATATGAAAGTCCAAATATTTCTCCAGATATGGCAGCAAAGATTGATGCGCAAGTTAAGAATTTAACAGATGAAGGATATAAAAATGCATCAATAATTTTGAAAAAACTTAGAAGTAAACTTGATCTTTTGGCAGAAGAGTTACTTAAAAAAGAAACTTTAGAATCAGAAGATTTTGCAAAATTAATAGGTCCAAAAAAAGCTGCTTTAGCTACTTTAAAAGTTTAACTACTTATTGACAAACATCTCCTAAAGAGTAAATAATCAGATTATGACCGAAGAAAAAAAGATTCATAAACTTCATTTTTCAAAAGGAGAAGCAATCAGGTTTGGTTATGAAAAAGCAAAAGCAAATCTCTTCTTTTTTGTTGTTTTATTTCTAATCTGGATTGCGGTAAGCGCAATTTATGGAGCCTTATATTTTGCCGTAATAACTCAGTCTGGAGCAGAAGGGTACTTTCTTCTAAATCTAGTTAACTGGGTCTTCTCTTCAATTATATCCTTAGGAATGGTTAGTATTTCTTTAAAGATTGTAGAAAATAAAAAGGCAGAATATAAAGATTTATTTTTCCTCGATTGGAAACTTATATTTGTTTATGTAATTGCAAATCTTGTAAGAAGTATAGCTATTTTTATTGGTTTTATACTCTTAATAGTTCCTGGAATTATTATTGCCATAAAACTTCAATTTATTGATTATTTAATTGTCGATAAAAAAATGGGATTTGAGTCTATTAATAAGTCATGGGAAATGACAAAAGGAGTTAAGTGGAACCTTTTTGTATTTGGAATATTACTTTGTTTGATTAACGTACTTGGCTTTTTAGCTTTGCTTTTAGGATTATTTGTAACACTTCCGCTTTCAATGGTTGCAACAGCCTACGTTTATAAAAAATTGATCTCTCAAGTTTAAAAAAGTTTCTTCTGATATAATCTTTACATGCAAAAACTCGTTGTTATTGATGGTAACGCCATACTTCATAGAGCCTATCATGCACTCCCTTTTTTAAATACAAAAGATGGAAACCCCACAAATGCGGTTTATGGTTTTTTTAGTATGCTTATAAAAGTAATAGGTGATTTAAGACCAGAATATTTAATTGTTTGTTTTGATAGAAAAGCACCAACTTTTAGAAAACAAATGTTTAGTGGTTATCAATCAAAAAGGCCAACCATGTCTGACGATTTGGTTCCTCAAATTGATGTTGTTTACAAGGCATTAGACAGGGCAAAAATAAAACATTTTGGAATTGACGGATATGAAGCAGATGATTTAATTGGGACTATATCAAAACAAGCAGTGGAGAAGGGTTTAGAGGTAATAATACTTTCAGGAGATAGAGATTTGTTACAACTTGTAAACCCTCATGTTCTGATGCTTGCCCCAGTAGTTGGAATTACAAACATGACTTTATTTGATGTAAACAAAGTTAAAGAAAAATATGGATTAAACCCACTTCAAATAATTGATTATAAAGCTTTGGTTGGCGATAATTCTGATAATTATCCAGGAGTGACAGGTATTGGTCCTAAAACAGCTTCAAATTTGCTTCAAAAATATGAATCTTTGGAAAATCTTTATAAGAATATTTCTAAGTTGCCAATGCCTTTACAGCAAAAATTAGCAACAGATGCAGAGCAAGCAGCTATGGCTAAAAAGCTTGCTACAATCGTCCTAGATGCTCCCTTATCATTTGAAAAAGAAGAAGCTCTTTTGTCAAACATGGATATTGAGAATTTAAGGCAAGAATTTGAGAGGCTTGGGTTTAATAGTATTCAAAAAAGACTATTAGATTTGCAACCAAAACCTATAAAAAAAGAAAAAATAAGTAAAGAGAAAAATGAAAAAGATGATAATCAAATGAGTTTATTATGAAAGTAGTTATAATTCATGATTATATTAAAGAGTTTGGTGGAGCAGAAAGAGTTCTAGAAGCTTTATCAAATATTTATCCAGATGCGCCAATTTATACAGCATTTTGTGATAAAAGCTCGAGTGCTTTTGGTCACCTTAAGGATAAAAAAATAATAACTAGTTGGTTTAACTATCTTCCATTTGCAAGTAAGCTTGCCAGCCCTTTAAGGTTTTTAACTCCTTTTATTTGGTCTAGTTTTTCTTTTAAAGATGTAGATGTAGTTATTTCTTCAGCAAGTTGGTTTATTACCAAAGGTTTTAAGAAAGAAAATGATAAGTTTATCGAAATTTGTTACTGCCATACTCCTCCTAGGTGGCTTTATGGCTATGCAACTTCACTTAATTTTCAAAAATATGGACTAATTAAAGCTTACGCAGCCATTGCTGGCCATTTCTTAAGAATGTATGATTTTAGACAATCTCAAAAAGTTGATTTTTTTATCGCTAACTCAGAAGAGGTTGCAAGTAGAATTAAAAAGTTTTATAGAAAAGATTCAAGCGTAATTTATCCTCCTGTTTTTCTTCCAAAGACAAAAGATGTAGCTAAAGAAGACTATTACTTTATAGTATCAAGAATTGTTGGGGCAAAGGGTTTAGACATGGCTGTAGAAGCCGCTGTAAGGCAAGGATTCAATTTAAAAATTGCAGGGGCACCAGCTGGATACTATTTTGAATACAATAAGCTTTTAGAGAAAGCAAAAGGTAAAGTAGAGTTCTTAGGACAAGTAAGTGATGATGAGCTTGCTTTACTTTATAAAAAAGCAAAAGGGTTTTTAGCCTTATCAAAAGATGAAGATTTTGGAATAACTCCAGTTGAGGCAATGTTAAGCAAAACACCAGTTATTGCATTCAATGGAGGAGGGTATAAGGAAACAGTAGTTGATGGTAAAACAGGTGTTTTATTTGATGACTATTCAGTTGAAGGATTAATAGAGGCTGTAAAAAGATTTGAAAAGATGAGTTTTAGCGCGAAGGATTTAATAGAACAAGCAAATAAATTTTCTAAAGAAAGATTTGAGAAAGAAATTAAGGAGTTTGTGAAATCAAAAATAAAATGAAAAACAGAGTTGTAGTTACTGCAATTATTGAAAAAGACGATAAAATACTAATGGGTAAGAAGGCAGGCAATGTTGGTCCATATCCTAATACATGGCATTTAATTGGAGGAGGAATAAATTTAGGTGAAGAATCAGCGATGGAAGCCATTAAAAGAGAAATACAAGAAGAAACTGGTTTAAAAGTAAATGAGATTGAAAGAGTAGGTTTTGATGAGGATTTTGAGGCTGATAAGCAGGGAGAAATGACTCATTATATCTTCTTAATTTATAAAACTATGATAACAAATGAAGATGCTTTGGCAGGAGATGATATAGTTACATTAGAATGGATTGATAAATCTAAATTAAAAGAACTTAGCCTAACAAGGCCCTCGACTAAATATTTTAAAGAGTTAGGTTTGATATAATCTAAAGCATGCCTGAACTTCCAGAAGTTGAAACAATCAGATTAGGACTCTCTAAATATCTTATTGGCCACAAGATAGTGGGCGTTGATGTAAAACTTAAGAAAATATTTACCGGAGACCCAAAAACCATCATAAATGGCAAAGTAATAAGTATTCAAAGGTTTGGTAAAGGACTAGTTATTAATCTAGATAACGATTATTGTATTGCTATTCATATAAAGCTTACAGGACAGTTAATTTATAATGATTTAGCATTTATTAAAAATAGAAATATCCACTTATCGCAGTCTAAAGTAGGAGAATTGCCCAATAAATTTACTCATGTTATTTTTGATTTAGATAAAGGCGCTAAGCTTTATTACAACGATATTCGTCAATTTGGCTGGATAAAAATTGTTAAAAAAACAGATTTAAAAGATCTTCCATTTTTTAAAAACCTTGGTCCTGAACCAATTCCATCATCAGGACAACCTGCATTAACTTTAGAACAGTTTGAAAACATTCTTTCTAAATCAACACTTGCAGTTAAGATATTAATTATAGATCAAAAAAGAATAGGTGGAATAGGGAATATCTACGCAAATGACGCATTGTTTTTAGCAGGCATTGATCCAAGAAGAAAAGCAAAAGAAGTAACTAAAACTGAAGCTAAAAAGCTCTTTGAGGCAATACTTGAGGTTTTGAATAGAGGACTTAAGTATGGTGGAGCATCTGAGCTTACTTTTGTTAACGCTATTGGTAGTGAAGGACAATATCAAAATTACTTTTTAGCTTATGGAAAACACAAAGAAAAATGTAGTATATGTGGTGCTAATATGGAAAAGATCTTCTTAGGTGGTAGGGGTACATTTTTTTGTCCAAGTCACCAAAAGTAATTGTAAGTTAAATTACAACTTGATCTTTATTCATATTTCTCGTAATATAAAACACTAGCGCAACTGCGCTTATTTTTATGACCTATAACGATAAAATCGTAATGTCTATTGGAGGATCCCTCATTGTTCCCCATACTGGGATTGATACCAAGTTTCTTTCAAATCTCAATACCTTTATAAGAGATCAACTGGCGAAAAATAAGAACCGCCAGTTTTTTTTGGTTGCAGGGGGAGGGAAACTAGCAAGAGATTATCGAGATGCAGGAGCAGAGGTTATAAAGCATGAATTAACAGTTGATGATTTAGATTGGCTTGGAATTCACTCAACAAGGTTAAACGCACATCTTTTAAGAACAATATTTAGGGATATAGCTCATCCTGTAATTTTAGAGAATTTTGAGACCATAAGAAAACCCACAGAGCCTGTTGTTATTGCAGCAGGATGGAAACCTGGCCATTCAACAGATTATGACGCAGTTTTAATCTGTGAAGACTACAATGTCAGAAGCATTATTAATTTAAGTAATGTTAAAACTGTTTTTGATAAAGATCCAAATATACATAAAGATGCAAAACCAATTCATAAAATAAGCTGGGGAGATTTTAGAAAAATTGTTGGAGATAAGTGGACACCAGGACTTAATGCACCATTTGACCCAATTGCTGCAAAAAAAGCTCATAAACTAGGCGTAAAAGTAGCAGTCCTCTTAGGTCATGATTTAAAAAATGTAGAAAATTATATTAACGAAAAAGATTTTGTAGGAACTGTGATAGAATAATCCTCAATTGCTTTAGTCTCATGCTAAAATCCATTCATTTACAAAATTTTCGTAGTTATAAAAAAACAGATTTTATTTTTTCAAATACCTCTACATTAATAGTTGGACCTAATACTATTGGCAAAAGTAATCTTTTAGAAGCTATTTTTTTGATTGCAACTGGAAAAAGCTTTAGAACAGATAAGGATTCACAAATGCTTTTACTTGGTAAAGAGGTAGGTAGGGTTAAGGCAAAAGTTGATGATTTAGAGTTAGAAGTTGTTGTTACAAATGGAAATGTTGGTGGAGTAAAATCCCAATATAAAAAGTTTTTAATAAATGGTGTTGCTAAAAGGAGAGTAGATTTTTCAGGAAACCTTCTTGCTGTTTTATTTTCTCCAGCAGATCTAGAAATTATTGTTGATTCACCCTCACTTAGACGAAGTTTTTTGGATAATGTTTTAGAACAAGTTGATAGGGAATATAGGTTAGCTAGTATTTCTTATATTAAGGCTATTAGGCAAAGAAATGCTTTATTAGAAATTGCAAAAGATACAGGTGTAAGAAATGAAAAACAGCTTGAGTATTGGGATAATCTTGTAATACAAAACGGGCAAATTATTACTCAAAAAAGAGAAGATTTTATTGATTTTGTAAATACTAGCAAAAAGGATATTTTTAGCTTTTTTATTAATTACGATAAAAGTATAATTTCTCGCCAAAGACTTGATCAGTACAAATTAGAAGAAAAATTAGCTGGCGTTACTTTAGTAGGGCCTCATAGGGATGATTTTTCACTTTTAATGAAGGAAAAGTCAGATCAAGACATTAAGTATTTTGGTTCAAGAGGACAGCAAAGGCTTTCGATACTTCAGCTTAAGACTCTTGAAATAAATTTTATTGAAAAGTCAGTTGGTAAAAGACCTCTTTTATTATTAGATGATATATTTTCAGAATTAGATAGTGGACATATTGATCTTGTTATAAGTCAAATTGGTAAACAACAAGCAATAGTTACTACCACACACAAAGAATTTGTAGGTAAAAAATTTCTTAAAGAGATGGAAGTGATAGAATTAGTCAATGGAAAAAAAGATTGAATTTATTGTAAATAATACTATCTTAAGAGGATCTATATTTACTCCCAAAGGAAAAGGCCCATTCCCTGCAGTAATTTTTTTTCATGGAAGTGGGTCAAAAGGATTAAAATATTTTGAAGCTGCTAAACATCTTTCTGAGAGTGGAGTTTTAGCTTTTGTTTTTAACTTTAGAGGTTGTGGCTTAAGTGATGGTGATTATCTTTCACAAACCTATGAAGACGCTTTTTTGGATGCAAAATCAGCTTTTGAATTATTACTTTGTCAAAATATCGATCCAGAAAGAATTGGAGTAGTTGGAGGAAGCTTTGGTGGTTTTATAGCCTCAATACTTCTCCCACAAATATTAATTAAGTCATTGGTTTTACTTAATCCTTCAGCCCATGATGGTGATTTTTCAGAAAAAATAGATATGGGAGGGTTAGATAATGAAATTAAATATTTTGCTAATCCTTTAAATTGGGAAGACTCTAAGTCTTTTGAAAATATACAAAATTTCAAAGGTAAATTTTTAATTATTAAATCACAAAATGATGAAAACGTACCCCATGAAGTTTTAAATAAATACTTTCAAAAAGCGATAAATACTACTAAAAAAGAATTGATTAAAATTGCGAATGCAGACCATAGATTATCAAAAGACGTGTGGAAAGAGGATTTTTTTAGTATAATACGTGATTGGTTTTTAAAAACACTATGAAGATTATAATTTTAGGACAAGGCAAATGGGGACAAGCAATGGCATCATTGCTTTCAAAAAATAATAAAGAGTTTTCTTTTTGGCAAAAAGGTACTCAAATTGAGGACAATTCAATAATTGTTAACTGTGTTCCAACTCAAGCAATTAGAGAAGTTTTGGAAAATTATGGTATTAATTTAAGGAATTTTATTTTCATTAATGGCGCAAAAGGAATAGAGAAGGATACTCATAAAATTCCTTTTGAAATTGTAAAAGAAATCTTAGGAAAAGACACAGATTATTTTACGCTCATTGGTCCAGGGTTTTCCCAAGAAATAATAAATCAAATGCCAACAATAGTTAATATTGGCTATGTAAAGGTTGATAACGCCCCAATGGTTAAGGATTTATTTCAAACAGATTATTTTAGAGTAAGGCTTGTAGATGAAGTTGAAGCCTTAGAATTATCAGGAGCTTTTAAAAATATTTATGCAATTGCTTCAGGTATTGCTGATGGTTTAGGTTTTGAGACAAATACAAAAACAAAACTTTTAGTAGTTGCCATAGAAGAGCTTTATAGATTAGCAAGAAATCTCTCCTTAATCATTAATGAAGATATGATTGCAGGAACAGTAGGAGATTTAATTCTTACCTGCAGTAGTTCGCAAAGCAGAAATTTTAGCTTTGGAAAGCTGTTAGCAACTAAAAATGTAAACGAGGCATTATCAATAGTTGGAGAAACAACCGAAGGTTTTCATACAGTAGAATCTCTTCCATACTTTGAAGAAAAATCAGGTGTTAAATTAAACCTTGCACATTTTGTATATGAAGCGATAAAGAATGATAATCCAGATGAGCTTAAAAACTTGTTTACTAAGTTTGTAGAAAACGTTTAGTCACTAACTTTTTCAGCTATTTTGGAGAGTTGGTAGGTGATAAAAACTGCAAGTACAGTTACCACTAGAGCATAGATTAAAAGAGAAACAATTCCGCTTCCATTGGGTAGTAGTTGTTTAACATAGCTAGCGACAAATTCTTGAATTAAGTTGTTCCAAGCAAGTGCAGCTACTAAGCCAAATCCACTGGTTGCAAGGGTTAGCATTTGCTTTGCTAGTTCTCTATGTAGAGCTTTTTTAGGTTTCTCAATTCTTCGGGAATTCTTCGGCATATAATGATATAATTATAACACTTATCTATGTATAAGCCAAAATTTACTATTACAAATAAAATCCTCAAAAACATTGGTAGTATTGAAGCTTCAAAAGAGATAATTGATCATGCACCCTTACTTCCATATTTTGAGAAGGAATTTAGACAAGATGCAATGGTTAGAAGCGTTCATTTTGGAACTCATATAGAGGGAAATGCTCTAAATTTATCTCAGGCAGAGAAGGTTTTACTAGGTCAACAGATTACCGCAAGAG
>JBBTVW010000056.1:0-3240 GCA_038063075.1 Patescibacteria group bacterium
CAAACAAAAGAAGAAGTTGAAAAAATAATGTTTGAAGAAGGAGAACGCTTAGCTCATGAAGCAGGAGTATATAATCTTGCTAAAGAAGTATTATCTGTTCTTGGAAGATTTAAGTTTAGAACTTCATATGGACAAAATCTTATTGTTCATACATTAGAAGATACAAAGATTGGAGTTCATATTGCATCAGAAATTGGCGCTGATGTAAATATCGTAAGACTTGGATGTTTATTCCACGATATTGGAAAAGTAATTGAAGGAGAAGGAAGCCATGTAACATTAGGAGTAGAGTTTTTGAAAAAACATAATATTCCAGATGCAATTGTTAATTGTGTTGCAGAACACCATGAAGATAAGCCATTCTCCTCAGTAGAGTCAGTAGTTGTTCATATTGCAGATGCAATCTCTGGAGCAAGACCAGGCGCAAGATATGAAGATATTGAAGAATATGCAAAAAGACTTACTCAGATGGAAGACATTGCTAAGAAATTTGATGGAGTAGAAGATGCATATGCATTTGAAGCAGGTAGAGAATTAAGAGTAATTATTAATCCAGGAGCATTAAGTGATGAAGAAACAACAGTGCTTGCTGCAAAAATTAGAGATGAAGTAAGTAAAGCTTTAGCAGTTCCAGGAGAAATAAAAGTAACAGCAATAAGAGAGTTTAGAGCCATATCCACAGAATTTTCCTCTTGACAAGCATCTTAATTACATTGTATTGTAGACCTAATTTAAAACAAGGGAGGTGAATTATTTTGACAAAAAAAGATTTAGTTGAACTAGTAGCAAAAAAGGGAAATCTTACTAATAAAGCAGCTAGAGATTCTGTTTCTGCATTTTTAAACGGAATTAGAGATTCTCTAAAAAGAGGTGAAAAAGTAGTAATTACTGGATTTGGAACTTTTAGTATTAGAAAAAGAGCGTCAAGACCAGGTAGGAATCCAAAGACAGGAGAAAAAATTACAATTGAAGCAAGAAAAGCTCCTGGTTTTACACCCGGAAAGACATTAAAGAAAGCAGTAAGATAGTTTTTGGGTACATTTGCTATAATTGGGGTAATGAACCTAAGACTTAAATTTA
This sequence comes from Patescibacteria group bacterium, assembly GCA_038063075.1. GTDB lineage: Bacteria > Patescibacteriota > Microgenomatia > Levybacterales > UBA12049 > JACQHJ01. Next base: position 1,081 of record JBBTVW010000056.1, read on the forward strand.
TTTTCTTTTTAGTAATAGGACTTTTATTATTATTCTTTTTGTATATTCAAAGAGAAATTTTAACTCCATTTGTTTTTGCAGCAATTTTTGCATACATCTTTAATCCAGTAGTTAATGTTTTATATAAAAAGTTAAAGATTCCAAGAACACTTTCAGTAATAGTTATTTATATTTTAATAATTGGGGTAATAATATCTACAATTTTTGTTTCATATAAAAGGATAATTGATGAATCTTCTCAATTACAAACTCAGGTAGCAGTAATTACAAAAAACGCCAAATCACAAATTAATACACTTCCCCAGTGGGTGAGACCAACACTGCATGAGGCAGTCTCTTCAATAGAGAAAGCCATTAATGTTTCTGTTCCTTCGGTTTATTCATTTGTTCCGGAGATATTTTCAAAAATAATCAGTTTTATAATATTTCTTTTTGCCGCTTTTTATTTTCTTAAAGAAGGAGGAGGAATGATTGATAGGCTTTTAAATTTAGTTCCTAATCGGTATAAAATTGAGGTAGATATTTTACTAAAAAAGATTAATTCAATATTAGGTAGTTATTTAAGAGGACAAATATTTTTAGTTATCTTAGTATCTTTAGTTTTATTTATTTGCCTAACTATAATTGGTGTTAAGTTTGCGCTTATGGTAGCAATATTTTCAGGTATTGCTGAAATAGTACCAATAATTGGACCAATACTTGCAGCTGGAGTTGCTGCATCAGTTGCTTATTTAGGGGGAACGTCGAATTTTGGCTTAGACCCATTGCAAACTGCAGTAATAGTAATTATTGTTTATACGGTCGTTAGGCAAATTCAAGATTATCTTGTTAATCCTCAGATCATGGGTAGAATAACAAAACTTCATCCTTTAATAATTCTTTTTGCAGTAATAGCTGGTGAACATGTTGCCGGTATTACAGGACTTTTACTTGCCGTTCCAATTGCAGGAGTTTTAAAGTTAATTGTTGAATATTCACTTGAGCTTATTGAGGATAAGGAAATAGAAGCAAAATATAAATAGGTTCTTTGGAAGATAGTAAGCCAGATTCTGTTTCCAAGTTGCAATCTGTCTCTAATAGTGATGTTTAGTCACATAGGTCTCAATTAAGAGACTGCCCTCAAACTTCGATGCAAGATAAAGCTCTTTTAACGCATCATTCGGAGGTTACAGCAGGTAGGATTGCCCGTTTCACTCCCACTCGTCTCTGTTGCTCTCAGATTATGTTAATTCATAATCTGTTCTAAAACCATATGTGGGTGAGGTTTTAGACACTAGCTATTTCTAGTCGGAACTTACGTCCCAATCCCGGCTTTATGCCTGTCTGGACTTTCCTGTCCCAAATAAATGGAACTAGCAACTCATCTTCCAAAGAACAGCTGTATTATACCAAAAAGGTTCTTTTAAATCGAATTTAGGAGTATGTAGAACAAAGCATTTTATATTCACAATTTTTGCATAAAATTGATTTTGAGCATGTAAAATTACTTTCAGAAATTTCTTTTACTTTTTCTTTTAGGAGTTTTTTTGTTTCCTCCAGTTGCTCATTAGTTCTCTTTGTAGATATCTTTGTATTTGTTTCAATGTAATGCAAGGATAGAACTAGATTTTCTGGGTCAATATTAAATGGTTTTTCCATAATCTCTCTTGCAGCAAGAGCATATAAGCTTAATTGCATATTATCAGTTAGTTTTTTTTCAGTTAACATATTTTTTCCAGTTTTATAATCGATTATTTCTATTTTTCCATTTTCTAATTTATCTATCCTATCTATTCTTCCAGCAATTGATAAGTCATTGATTTTAAATTGAAAAGGAGTTTCTAGTGAAAGAGGTAGTTTTTCTTCATTAAAGTTTTCTTTTAAGTATTTATAAACGTTTTCTTTAGCAGTTATTAAAGTTTTCCTCTCGTGGATTTTACTTGAGTAACCTTCATTGATCCAATTCTTTGTAAATAATTTTGATATATCTTTAAGACTTAATTTTTTTCCATCAATAAAGCTTTGATAAAAATCTTTAAGAACAAGATGAGTACTAATTCCTAAGCTTTGTGCTGCAGAAGGAAGAGTTGGAATTTTTAATATAAACTTAAGTTTGTAATGAAGTGGGCATACATCAAATGTTTGAATATGTGAATAAGAAAGATAGTTTATAGGAATATT
>JBBTVW010000057.1:0-3072 GCA_038063075.1 Patescibacteria group bacterium
AACCTAGAACCTTGAAATTAACAGTTTCCTGCTCTACCATTGAGCTATCGCGGAATACTAGACAATTCTAACAAAATTTAAGGCTAAAAGCTAGATAGATACGTATTTTTATTAAAATCTTCATTGACTTTTAATAAGGTAAATTTATAATATATATCATGGCTTTAGCTGGTGAAACGCTAGACAGAAGACCTGCTCCAAGAGATAGAACAAAACCACATAGGGTCATTGTCCCCTTTAGGCAAATTCCCCCTCTTTCCGAAGAAGAATTTAGAATGGCTGATGGAGTTAGACAAGAAAAAGCTTTACTTGCTGCTATTGAAAAAAGAGACACAGCATTAGTTGCTACCTATAGACCCGATATGAATCCTTATCAGCCATTAAAACTTGATGAAAGAAGGATGGCTGTTTGGACACACAATATTACGCAAAGACCTGATGAAATTAGAGCACCACGAACAGATATTGAAGATGGCTTATTTGTGCAAATTCATCACACAACATTTCGTTTTCAAGGAGGGAATGACTACGATGAACAGTATCGAAAAGGACAAGAGGCTCTTGCGAGACAATTAGAGTTAGAGAGACAAAGAGCGCAAATGTTTTCTCCTGGTCAATTTGCCCCATCTGAAAATATTGGAAATTTTTCTGCAGCAAGAAGATATTTTGGACTCTTAACTGAAATTGTCAGATTTAGAACAGAAACATTAGAGGAAAGAGCTAAAAGAGAAAGAAAAGGAGAACCTATACTTATCTTTCAAGCTGGTAGTAGAAGATTTTCTAGAAAACCTACAAACAGAACTGCTTAACATTCTTTACTCTTATTTCCTTTTAAAGTAAAATTAGAGTTCATGAATGATAAATTAACAAAGATAATTGCCACAATTGGACCAGCTTCTGACAGTGAAGAAACAATAGAAGAATTAATTAGTTTAGGCGTAAATGTTTTTCGCTTTAATTTTAAACATAGTGACATTGAATGGCACAGAGAAAGACTGCAAAGGATACAAAGTGTTACAAAAAAATTAGGAGTTAATATTGCTACTCTTTTAGATCTTCAAGGACCTGAAGTTAGACTAGTTCTTCCTTTTGACAAAATTGATCTTGAAATTGGTGAAAAAGTATTAGTCTCAAAAGCGCTTGGTATAAAAGAAAAAGGAATTTCTTTTAATCCTCCTGATGTTATTGCCTCTTTAAAAGAAGGCCAAAAAGTTTCAGCAGATGATGGTCTTTTTGAGTTTATCGTAAGAATTGAAGATGATAAAACCTATCTTGAATCATTATCAGAAGGCACTTTACTTAATAAAAAGACTATTAATATTGCAAATCTTGATTTTGATTTCCCTGTTTTACATGACGGAGATAGAAAAGGGTTAGAACTTGCAAGAGAATATGAAGTTGATTTTGTAGCTCTTTCTTTTGTTAGGACCCACAAAGATATTTTAACCATCAAAGAAGAGATGAAAAAAATTAATTTAGATGCAAAAGTTGTAGCAAAAATTGAAACACCAAAAGCTATTTTGGATATAGATAGTATTATCACTAATTCAGATGTAGTCATGATAGCAAGAGGCGACCTTGGGGTAGAACTTTCATTAGAAGAAGTTCCTTTCTATCAAAAAGAGATTATTACAAAATGTATTCAAAAATCAACCCCAGTTATTACTGCAACTCAAATGCTTGAGTCCATGACAGCTAGAAAAGTACCAACAAGAGCTGAAGTATCTGATGTAGCAAATGCTGTTTACGATTTTACAGACGCTGTAATGCTAAGCGGAGAAACTGCAAGCGGAAAATATCCTAAAGAAGCAGTTAAGATAATGGTAAAAGTTGTAAAGTATAGTGAAAATAAAAATAGAGTTGCAGATATTAGGAGTGTATTTAATTACGAATTATCTGAAATACCAGAAATGGTCTGTGATAGTGCTTTTAATTTTTATAAAGTTTTAAAACTTAAACAAAAAGAAATAAAGGGATTTATTGTTTTTACTGAGACTGGGAAAACAGCAAGAATACTTTCAAGATATAGAGCGCATGTGCCAATTTTTGCTTTTTGCCCAAAAATTGACTTAGTTAGAAAACTTTCACTAAGTTATGGTGTTTTTGCAATATTTCAACAGTCCCTAGATCAAAAAAGTGAAATAACAAAAGACGATATTATAAAGGCAATTACTGAGTTAAAAAAAGAAAACCTTTGCAAAGCAGGTGATAATTTTATAGTTTTACATGGAGATCATTGGACTTCAAAAGCGGGAACTTCAACAATTAGAATTGCTACAGCTTAACCTAAATAATCTTTAAGCTTATTTCCACGAGAGGGATGTCTTAATTTTCTTAAAGCTTTTGCCTCAATTTGCCTAATTCTTTCTCTTGTGACAGCAAACATTTTACCAACTTCTTCTAATGTCTTTGGTCTTCCATCTTTTAATCCAAATCTTTCTTCTAAAACTCTTTTTTCTCTATCAGATAGAGTTGATAAAACTTGTTCTATTTGTTCTTTTAGTAACTCTCTACTTGCCGTATCAAAAAGAGTTGGAGCAGAGCTATCATGAATAAAATCGCCTAATCTTGAATCATCTTCATCTCCAACTGGAGACTCTAAGCTTGCTGGCTCTTGTGAGATTTTAATAATTTCTAAAGCTTTTTCTGGGTCAATACCAAGATTTTTTGCTACTTCATCAGGGGTTGGCTCTCTACCTAATTCTTGCATTAATTTTCTTGATGCTCTTAAGAATCTATTTATATTTTCAACCATGTGAACAGGAATTCTAATTGTTCTTGCTTGATCTGCGATAGCTCTTGTAATGGATTGCCTAATCCACCAAGTTGCATATGTTGAGAATTTAAAACCTCTTCTCCAGTCATATTTTTCAACTGCTCTGATTAATCCTTGATTTCCTTCTTGAATTAAATCAAGCAAAGTAAGACCACGACCAACATATTTTTTGGCAATTGAAACTACCAGTCTTAAGTTTGAATTAATTAATATTTGTTTTGATTTCTTATCACCTTTTTCAACTTTTTTAGCTAGATTAATTTCCTGGTCAAAGGTTAAAAGAGGAATTCTTCCGA
>JBBTVW010000058.1:0-6585 GCA_038063075.1 Patescibacteria group bacterium
AAATACTCCAGCAAAAACAACTAAAGCTCTTTGCCAAACTGGTTTTGCATAAAATGCTCTATCAGCGTCTTTGTCTTTTCCTTTTGTTTCTTTTTTAGGTAATGATAATTTTCCAGCTCCTGCTTCATCTTCACCATAAAGCTTTACAAATCCTCCAATTGGAAGCCAGTTAATTGAATAGATTGTCTCTCCCCTTTTTATTCCAAAAGCACGTGGTGGTAAACCAAAACCAAATTCTTCTACTTTTATTTTGAAAAATTTTGCAACAAAAAAATGTCCTGCTTCATGAATTAAGACGAGTATTGAAAGGATTAGGAAGAAAACCAAAATAGTAACTAGCATATTTGCTAAATGAGTATAGCAAAAGATTGATAAATTACAAAGAGTGATTATTTAATTTTATCTCTATAGTTATTAAGCTAAGAAATAACATTAGTAATTAATTTTATTGTAAGTATCTTAGGTAACCCCATTAAGCTACCTTCTGATCCCTCTATTTTTTGGATAAATGGTTTCATTAAAGGGTCCTCAAATCTTAATGCTCCAGCACAATGAAATATTAATCCTTCATCTATTAACTTATTAATTATGTTTTTAGGAATTGGACGCAAATATACTTTAACTATATCTATGCCTGACTTTTGAATTTTTCTTTTAGTATTTGTTACAACTATTCCATTTATTGCTTCCAATGGTTTTTCTTTATAACTAGAAAGAAATTGATATGCTTCTTCTTTTGAGACTGGCTTTTCCCTTATAGTTCCATTAAAAGATATAACTTGATCTGCTGTTATTATTAAAGCAGGCTCTTTAATCTTTTCAATAATAGCATTTGCTTTTGCATATGCAATCTTTAAAACTAGTTTTTTAAGATCATTGTCTCTAATATTTTTCTCATCAATATTTGGAGAAATAACTTCAAAATCATAACCAAGATCTTGCATAACTTTTTGCCTAAACTTAGAAGAAGAGCCTAGAATTATTTTCATTATTTAATTTTCTTAAAAGTAAAATGTGTATATGTGGAAACTGGAATTTTATAATACTTCTCTATTACAATCTTTGCATTTTCAAATATTGCATCTTTATAATCAAGGCCTAATTTTTGAGCCATCTTTTTTAAATCTTTTTCGGAATCTCCTTCTATTTCTAAATAAGTTGGTATACCTGGCCAAGTATCTATATCCAATGTGATACTTCCTAATTTAAAAGTATGTCTTTTTTTCTCCTGCTTTCTAAAGGCAACTAGGCCTAAGCTTTCAATAAACTTCTTAGCTTTATCATAATCACTTACTTCAAATTCAATTTCATATGTACCAGTTGCAGTCTGTTTTTGATGATGCTTATATGAAACTAAAATTTTATTGTTTGTTTTTCTAATACGCACAAACTTACCTTCCTTAATCCATGCTCTATTTTTATCATAAAAAATAGTTTCTTCTACCAAAAACTTACCTTCATCTTTTGCGTTAAGCTTCTGAAGCTTTTGAATTATGTCTTGAGGATTTATATTTAAGAAACGGACTTCAATTTCTCTATTTTTATTCTTCATTAGAGGCTATATTGCCATTAATTCTTGTTCTTTTTGTTTACCAAGTGAGTCTATTTGAAGAGTTGTATCATCAGTTAATTTTTGCACTTCTTTTTCAAGTCTTGCACTATCATCCTCTGTTATTAACTTTTCATTTAATTGTTTTTTAACTTCACTCATTGCTTCATGCCTTACCTGTCTTATTTGAATTTTTCCACCTTCTAATTTTTGATTAACTAAATGAACTAACTCCTGTCTTCTCTCTTCTGAAAGAGGAGGAATTGAAATTCTAATTATTTGTCCATCAATAAGAGGATTAAGACCAATGTTTGATTCCTGAATTGTTTTATGAATTTCACCAATAATCGATGCATCATATGGGGTAATTACAATTGTTTGCGGATCAACTGCTTGAACTTGCGCAAGCTCAATAACTTTTAATCTTTGTGTTCCACCATATGCACCAACAACAAGATTTTCAACAAGTCCTGGGGACGCTTTTCCAGCTCTTACAGTTGAAAGATCTGTTCTTAGCATATCAATCACTTTGTCCATTGAAGTTTTAGTTGAAGAAGTTATTGGATCCATTATATTTCAAACCTGATAAGCTTTTTTATGACAATATTTTCTCCTAATCTTCCAATTGTTTGTTTAACTAGTTGTTCTAAAGTCATCGAACTATCTCTAATATATTCTTGTTTGAGTAAAGTGTCAACATCTTTAGGGTTCATTGCAGCTACCTGCATTGCTACTTCATGGGCAAGTTTTTTAAAATCATCTGTTCTTGCTACAAAATCAGTTTCGCAAAGAATTTCTACTAATACTCCAACTTTTCCGTTTTGGTGAATGTATGCTTCAACTAAACCCTGGCTTACTTCTCTATCTGCTTTTTTCTCTGCTTTTTGCATTCCGTGTTGTTTTAACCAATCCAATGCTTTCTTATAGTCTCCGTTTGTTTCTTCGAGGGCTTTTCTACAATCAGCTATTGAGGCTTGGGTTTCGTCTCTTAATTGTTTAATTAATTTAACATCTATTGCCATATTATTTCTTTTTTGCTGCTTTTGGTTTTGAAGTCTTAGTTTTTGTTTCTTTAACTGGTTTTACTTTTACTTCTTTTTTAACTTTTTCTTCTACTTCCTTTTTTTCTGTTTTTTCTTTTGGCTTAGTTTCTTTAGTTTCTTTTCCTTCCTCTTCTACTTTTACTTCTTTTTGAGCTTTTACACCTTCTGCAAATGCTTCTAGAATATGAGAAACGATAAGCTTAATGCTTCCAACTGCATCATCATTTGCTGGAATTGGATAATCAATGATAAATGGATCTGCATTTGTATCAACAATTGCAACTGTTGTAACTTTGGTTACTAATGCTTCTCTGATTGCAAGATTTTCCAAATGTGAATCTACTATAAATAGCGCATCTGGCTTTTGAGTCATTGTATTAATGCCTTGATAGAAAAGCTCTAATCTTTGTATCTCTTTATCCCAAAGTCCAATTTCTTTTTTGGTATATTTTGCTTTTTCTTCTGGATTTTCTATCTTTGCTTTTAGATCTGCTAACTTTTTAAAGTTTTTTGATACCTCTGAAAAATTAGTTAAAACTCCACCAACCCATCTTTGCGTAACGAAGAAAAGATTTTGTCCATTTTTTTCTATCTTTTCTTTTATTTCTTCCCTTGTCTTTTGCACTTCTTCTTCAACAGCCTGTTTTGCTTGTTTTTTAGTTGCAACAACCAAGAGTGTTTTACCACTTAAACCTAAGGCTTTTACAAACTCTGCAGCTTCATCTAGTCCTTGCTTTGTTTTTGCAAGGTCAATAATTTGAATATTATCTCTAGCTTCAAAGACAAAGTCTCTAGCTTTTGGATTTGATCTTGTTACCTGGTGGCCAAAATGGCATCCAGCCTCAAGAAGTTCTTCAAGTGTAATTTCTTTCATAAGTTTTTTTAGTTCCTTATTCCGCCACCTAGATGAGGTTTAAATCTCAGGAACTTTAATCTAAGTGTGAGTAATGACTATATTATATATATAATAGGGTTAAAATTCAAGAGCATTAATACCCTTCTTGACAAAACAATTTAAACTATACTATTCTAGTCTTAACCATATATGAATTTATTTAAAAAGCTCTCTTTGCTTTTCATAGCTTCTTTTCTTATTCTTTTCTCAAATGTCTTCCCTATTAAAAGTGCTAATGCTGCAAGCTTTGATGTAAAATTGTCTGTTGCAAATGATAGTAATGAAAATAAAGATTGGAATAACTCAAGTATTGATAAGTGCTACGTAGGTGACGTAGAAGTGCAAGTTAGAGATGCAAATTCAACGCGAACAGTTAAGTATACAAGTGGACCTAACTCCTGCAGCCATGCAATAAAAGTCTATAATTCCCCAGAAGCTGGTGAGCCAACGGTTTATACAGTTAAGCTCATTAAGCCAAGCAAGACTCTTAACTATATTGACGTTTTCAATCCTGCAACCAATCAACATGCCACTTCAAAAGGATCAGCAATAAGCACTAGTGCTATTAGTCCAAGCTACAAAAATTCTACTGTAACCTTTGGTCTTCCTTCTGTTTATAAACTAAATGTTGCTTATGTTCTAAAAGATAAAAACAATAATTTCTCAATTGATGCTAATGAAAATTGTTATACAGGAAAATTAGATTTACTCGTTAATGGTAAAGAAAGAACTTGGAGCAGAACTGGCGGATGTACTCCTAGATTTAGCATAAATCATGATGGAACATCAAAGATAAAAATAGTTCTTCCAGACAATTCTGATTTTATTTACGCTGGATACAAAAAATCAGATGATAAATCAAACCATGTGGTTAAACTAGTAACAGATAGCCCAAGAAATATTGCCTCAATTAATGGCGATGGAACAGTTTACTTTTTCATAAAAGAAAAAACTAATGGCGGTGGTGGCGGAAATGCTTGCTCAGATCCTAAAATAACTTTAGATGGAAAAAATGGAAATACGTTTAATCTATCTCTTAAAAACCCATGCAAGACCGAACATAATTATCAATTAAAAGCAAATGCACCTGGTGGGTCAGACTCTAATTGGAAAGCAAAAATAAATGGAAGTAAGGTAAATGCTAATGATGTAATAACAGTAAAAGCAGGCAAAACTGGCAAATTTAATGTAGTTGTTACTCCTCCAAATAACCCATCTGCTGGAACACATACTACAGTTGTTTCCGCAACTCAAAAAGACGGAAATTCAAGAAATAAAGATACTATTAAGTTAAAAACCGAAATCGGTCAAAAACAAGCATGTTCTTTTAAGAATCCAAAGCTTATTTCAACTGACAATGATAAAAATGGTCAAAAAGGAGATACGATTACATATAACGTTGAACTAAAAAACAATAATTCTTCTTGTAAAGATCCTGCTGATTTCAATATTACAGTTGAAAAACCAAATGAATGGAATGTAAACGTTCTTAATGGACAAGAAGAAACCATAAAGGGAGAGGTAAAAAATCTCAAATCTGAACAAACAAAATTATTAAAAGTTAAAGTAACCTCCCCTACTAGCGCTAAAAAGGGTGAAACATACGAGATAAAAATAAAAGCAGTTCAAAAAGGACATACTAACCTTAAAGATACTGTTATCCTAAAATATACAGTTGGCAGACAAAATGATAATACCTGTACTGGGTCAGAAGTTAACCCTTACTTTACTTGCCAAAGTAACGCTTGCGTAGTAGTAAATGCTTGCGGAACAAATACTGGAGGTTGCACACAAGCAGGACAAGCTTGCGGAGATGGCGGAAAGAAAATAACAAAGCTCTCATTTGTGATTGGACTTAATACTATTGGAACAACAGGAACAAACACAGTTGCCTTATTTGCTAATTCAAACAAAGATCCAAAACACCCAAAAAGAACACTTAATGTTGAGGTATTTAATAATCTAAATGAAAAAGTAGAAGAAGTTGCAGCTGAAATAAATTATGTAGCAAGCCAAAGTGCACAAAATTACGGAAAATTCATTGGCACAGCTACCCTAGCTGAAGATTTTGTAACTGGTGCTTATACTGTAAAAGTGAAAGCAGATGGAAGACTTAAAAAACAAATACCAGGTATTCAAAACTTAACAGCTGGAAAAACACATGCAATGTCTCCTGTTAACCTAATCGCTGGAGACGTAGATAATGACAATAAGCTTGGACTCATAGACTATGGAATCTTAATTAGCTGCTCAATCTTTGCAAAAACAGAAAAAGCAAAAGCACTTTGTAATCAAGATGAATCATATAGACTCTTATCTGACTTAAACGATGATGGAAAAAGTGAGGATATACAAAACATCGACCAATTAGATTATGGATACTTTATTCAAGAGTATTCAGTTCAAGCTGGTGATTAATTAAATTGACAAAAGACTGGAAAACCTAGACAATAAATTTAACTAAAAAATGGATAATCAAAATTTTCAACAAAATACAACAGAGCCTAAGCCATCAGCAGGTGTTCCTTTAAAAACAATTGTTTTAATTGTAATTCTTGCCTTAATTGCAATCTCCCTAGTTTATGTTGCATTTCTTTCCAAAGATGCACCGCTAAAACAAATTGTTCAAAAAACAACTCAGGAAGAAACTAATCTGGCTGATACTTCCCTATCTATTGATGAATCTACAAAGTCTGAAGAAGGTAATGATTATTTTTCAACAGTAAATATAGATACAGGAAAAAATGGTGTAATAGGAGTTCAACTTGAGCTTTATTATGATCCTACCCTTATTACAAATCTAAGCGTTACTCCGCTTGACTTCTTTCCACAAGCAGTAGAAGTATTAAAAAAGATAGATCAACAAAATGGCAGAATAACTTATGCAATAACAGTTGCACCAGGAGAAGAAGCTGTTAAAGGTATGGGACAACTTGTAAGAATAAGCTATACACCAATTGGAACTGAGGGAATAAACAGCGTAATTAATTTTCTTCCAAAAACCGAAGTCTCTGGAGACACAACAGCTGGCTCACTTTTAAAATTAACATCTGACGGAGAAATTAACATTGAATCAAGCTCATCAACTACTAATGAAG
>JBBTVW010000059.1:0-10390 GCA_038063075.1 Patescibacteria group bacterium
GATTAAGGAAAACACAAATGTTTTCTTATCTCCTAATATTTTTGTAATTTTAGGTAGGAATACAATTTGCGTAACTAATCCTACTACTCCAAAAAGAGTAAATAATCCTGATATTTCATTAGCTGAAAGTCCCAGTGCTTTTACAGAAAATGGTTGGAAAGCATATAGAAGCATTCCAAATGAAAAAGAATAAACTAACATAATAAGAAGAGTTGTTCCAACATTTGGATCTATGGCTGCATGAACTAGTTTTGAGAAATCAAATAGTTTACCTTTTTTAACTTCTCCAATATGCTTATTTGTTTCAGGAAGAAAAAGATAGGTTAGTATTACAGCAATAGTTGAAATAATTCCTGCAATAATAAATGGAACCGCAGCATCAATACCAACAGTTAAGGCTGATATTGCTGGACCAAAAATAAAACCAAATCCAAATGATGCTCCTATTACGCCAAATCCTTTGGCTCTGTCTTTAGGCTTGGTTGTATCTGATATTACAGCTGATGCTACTGGAATATTTCCTGCAGTAATTCCGTCCAATGCTCTGGCTAAGAATAAGATAATTGCATTTGGAGCAAATGCAGTCATAAAAAATGATACAGCAGTTCCTGCAATTGAAATCATTAGAAGAGGTCTTCTTCCATATTTATCAGATAATCTTCCAATAATAGGAGTTGCAAGAAACTGGCAAATAGAAAAAAGAGAAAATAATAGGCCATTTTGAAAGTCAGATAATCCAAATTTTACAGAGTATGAATAAAGTATTGGAATAATAATTCCATATCCCAATGCATTAACAACAGCAATAAGAGCAATGATAAGTAAATTTCTATTTTTTAACATGAACTATTATTTTACAGGACACATAACGCATTTTAAAAGCATTAAAACCATTTTAGGTTTAAATACCTATTAAAAGGATTTGAACCTTGAAAAAGTATTCCTATCCTTATATTATATAAATATGCCATATAAAGATATATTAAAAAGGCGAGAGGCACATAAAAGATATTATAGAAATAACTTATATAAATACTATATAAAAAACATAGAAAGAAAAAAGATGCTTGCTGTTTTTGTTAACGAGTTAAAGTATAAACCGTGTAAAGATTGTGGTATTATTTATCCACCTTATGTAATGGATTTTGATTATATAAAGGGTCAGGAAAAATTAAATAGTGTAGCGAGATTAATACATAATGGATGGTCAAAAGCAAAATTATTAGAGGAAATGGCAAAGTGCGATTTAGTTTGCGCTAATTGTCATAGAATAAGAACTTATAAAAGATTGAGAATGGGTTAATGCCGAGTCGTCTAATGGTAGGACACATCCCTCTGGAGGATGGTATTGGGGTTCGAGTCCCTGCTCGGCAGCAAGTACGTGCATCCTATCCTGACCGTGGTCCCTATTTAGCCTGATAAAGCTTTCTAAACCCCTCATTTCTTAGTCAAATATTTGAACCGTCTTGAGGCTAGAAAACTCTGTTTTTGTTATGGTTTAGTATTTGTAAATTTCTTTTCTATGTCCAACTCTCAAAATTACAATATTTTCATTGTCTATGTCAAATACAACTCTATAATTTCCAATTCTCCATCTATAAGTTCCAATGGATGAATTTGTTAGTTTCTTAGAAGTAGAGAGAGGGTCTTTGGAATATACTTCAATTTTTTTACCAACTCTTTTCCTAGCTACTATATCTAATTTTTTAATATCTTTATATGCAATATTAGTATATATAAGCTTGTAGGACATTAAATTTCTCCGAATATTTGTTCATGAGAAAATACATTTCCATTTTTATAATCTTCTCTTGCTTTTTTTATGCTTTTAAGATAATCATTATTAGATAGTGCAAGTAAATCTTCAAACAAATCTATATTTACTAAAGCAGAAGTGATTTTACCTTTCTTAGCAACTAAAAGATAGTCTTTATCTCCGCTTATTTCATTTAATGCATCGGAGAGATTATTTCTTAAAACAGTAGCATTTACAATATTCATGTTAATTCCAATTATACATTACAAATGTACATTGTCAAGTAGTTAGTAATTATTAATTAGGTTTATATCGCACAACTCAAGATGTACTTTTTTTAAAAGACACCTTTTCAGAATACCTGCAAAGCCAAAATGAATATGATTACTTTTCGAAGCCATAATATTAGACTAAACTCAAAATTAATAATTGTCAATTAAAAACGTAAGAGGTAACAAATTATAATATTGGAAAGAAAAGTTATAGGTATAAGAGAGATCTACATAAGGGGTTTTAGTTTAGGCTGTAAATTGAGTTTGTTAAGTAGTTTTATGGAGTTTGAAAGTTTTCATATATGACTTCTTCTATAGCTTCAAAATTATCCTTAGTTCTAATAGAAAGCCTAGCAAGTCCTACACCAACTGCTATTGAGCCAAGTGCTATTAATGCTTTTCCAATATCGCCATTCTCAAATGAAGATAGAAATGTATATATTCCACCTAGGCCAAATAAGCTTGCTCCAGCAGCTTCAGCTGAGTATTTAATACCTTCGCCAACGCCTTTTGCGTCTAATGCTTCATAAACTGTTTGTGTTCCCTCTGTTTTAGTTTTTTCTGCAAATTGTTGAGCTTCTGCAATTTTTTTTGCATGACTTTCAGCAGTTACATTAGCAAAAGAATTTACTAAAGCACTTACTCTTCCACTTCTAGGAGTTACTATATCTTCTTCTGATTTGTCAAAAATTATTGTAATTTCACCAGAATCTATTCTTTCCCTCTCAGTTATTTGCTCAGGGGTAAGAAATTGTTCTCCTAAGGCAGTAAGAACACTCATCGTTTTTGCTGTTGGAAACCCTGTAAAGTTAAACATGAGATAATTTTCATCATCGGTAGCTCCAGAAGTTAATATAGAATGTCCCTCCCTATCTGTTAAATCTTCAATACCTATTTGTCTTGCAAGTGAACGTATGGCATCAGGATTAGGCGTTGTATCCATATAATAGCCAGGTAAAACATGTCCTTCATCATCTGTCATGCCTATTTGTCTTCTAAGTTTATCTAAATCCAATGTTTTGGGTACAGATCTTAGTAAAGAGTAGCTTACTTTTGCTTCGTTTCCTCCTATATCATGTCCCAATAAAACTTGCCAGCCAATCATTACCATACTTGGTGGATATATTTCGGGGTCAGCGAACCTTAGTTCATCAAAAGTCATTCCTACAGGCAATTGTGGTGGTGTTTTTTTTCGTCTTTCTGCTGGGTGTGCTGGCATAAAATAAATCTCTGGACAGAAGATTCATAGATAATATCATATTAATTTGTGGCGTCAAGAGGAAGTAAATTTATTATTTATTTTCTTTAGTTATCCTTTGTAGAGCTAGGATATAGGCTGCTTCTCTTAAGCTACAGTTATATTTTTTAGATATTTTAAATACTTCTTCTGTTGATTTTTCCATTTTAACTTCTAATTTTTTAAATACTTCTTCTTTAGTCCATTTCTCATTATGAATATTTTGATACCATTCAAAATAACTTACAGCGACTCCGCCTGAATTAGCTAAGATATCTGGAATAATGGTAACATTTTTCTTTCTTAATATTTCATCTGCCTCGCTTGTCGTTGGTCCATTTGCCATTTCAAGAATTATTTTTGCCTTAATATCAATTGCATTTTCTTTAGTAATTGAATTTTCTAGTGCAGCAGGTACAACAATATCAACAGGAAGAGTTAATACTTTTTCTGAATCAATACTTTTTCCTCCTAAGTTTTTCATATTCTTTAGATCACAAACAGAATCTATGCAATAGCATCCTGCTAGGAGTCCTTTTTCTTTTTTACATTTTTCTACCTCATCAATATCTTTTATTCCATTTGGAATATAAAGACCGCCTTTTGAATCAGATAATGCAACTATTATAAATCCTTCTTTTTGTAGGAATTTAGCTAGGAAGATTCCAACATTACCAAATCCTTGAATAGCTACTGTCATTCCTTTAGGATTTTTGCCTAGTTTTTTTAAAGTATTAAGTAGGGAATAAACGCCACCAAGTCCAGTTGCTTCAGTCCTGCCTAAAGATCCCCCGTTATCAAGAGGCTTACCTGTTACTACTGCTAAGGTTTTTTTACCAACAATTTTGCTGTATTCATCTACTATCCAACCCATAATTTTAGGGTTTGTGTTTACATCAGGAGCTGGGACATCTGTATTGGGTCCAATAACAGAAGCGATTTTTCTAACAAAGAGACGAGTTAGGCTTTCAAGCTCTTTTTCAGTTAGAGGTTTTGGATCAACTGTAATTCCTCCTTTTCCTCCTCCAAATGGAACATCAATTACAGCATTTTTCATAGTCATCCAAAAAGACAAGGCTTTTACTTCATCCATGTCTACGTTTGGATGGAATCTGAGTCCTCCTTTATATGGACCTCTTATATTATTATGTTGAACTCTGTATCCAGAAAATACTTTTATTTCTCCTTTTTGAGTTTTTAGAGGAAGTGACACTTCTATTATTCGATCAGGGTTTAAAAGTTGTTGATAGAGCATTTCGTTAAGTGAAATCTTATCTGCAGCGATTTTTAATTGATTCTTGGCTCTTTCCCAAGGGTTATTGTTTGTCTTTTCACTAGTAGTTTTCTTACCCATAGAAGATATTGTATCATGTCTTTTCAAGTCTTTGTTGTTGATTATAAAATGACTTATAGTCTATAATAGATCAGCTATACTATAATAGTAGAATACATTATTTACTTTTTTGATAGAATAGCATTATTAAATTTAAGATTATATGAATTCACATATAACTGAAAAAATAGATAAATTTTTCTCTCAATTTTTTAAGGTAAGTTTTAGTAAAGGAGAAATAATTCTTCGCCCCGATGGAAAAATTAAAAATATCTTTTTATTAAAAAAAGGAAGTGTAAGAATGTATGTTGTTTCAGATGATGGTCAGGAGGTAACTTTACATATTTTTAGACCTGGGGCATATTTCCCAATAATGTTATCTTTAAGCGATCAATACGATAAACATTATTTTGAAGCAATAGACGAAGTTGAGGCCATAAAAGCCCCAGTTGAAAAAGTAATTGAGTTTATAAAAAGCGATACGGAAGTCTTATTTGATTTAACAACTCGTTTTTCATATGCGATTTCCGGTCTTACATTAAGAATAGAAACAATGGCTTTTGAGGATGCATATAATAGAGTAGCAAATCTTTTGCTTTATCTTTCTCAAAAATTTGGAGAAGAAACAGAGGATAAAACTATCATCAACATATCTTTACAGCATGATGATATAGCCAACTGGGTAGGTATTAGAAGAGAAACTGTAAGTAGGCAATTTGAAAAAATGCATAAAGAGGGAATCTTAGAAAATAATAATAAAAAGTTAGTTATTAATGTTGCAAAACTAAAAGATACGCTTAATAATTAATGCCTCATTTAATTCTAATAATCTAGGGTGATTATTATCACTGACTCTTCTTAAGTAGGTTGCTAGTATTTAAATACATTAGCTCTGTATTTTTATGATTAAAAAGTGGGGGGTAATGGGCAAGCAATCAATACTTATTAAGGTTAAGAAAATTCAATATAGTTTTTGTGATAATTTTGATAAATTATCACAAAGAGATAAGTATACATTCCTACATCTAGATAATATTGGAAAACATCATTAAAGCTATTTCTTTTTTCTCTTCTTTTCTTCTAAATATTTTTTTGCCATTAAGCTATATCCACCGAAAATTACACCAAAACCAATAATTATTCCTGAGGAGATAAAATCATATTTAAGTTGTGAGTTAACTAATACGAAATATGGCTTAGAATCTTCCTTTTGTACATATTTACCATCAGGCGTTAAGTTGGTTAGTGTAATAAATATACTAAATATTAAATATAATACCCAGATAATAATCCAAGAAGCAAAAATATAAAAAGGATAGTTATTTGATTTATTAGGTAACTTTATCATTTTATTTTGGTAATGATTCACAAACTATTCCATCTTTATCTTTATCTAGCTTATACTTATCAAGTCTTGGTCCACCATTTTTAATAAAAAAATCTTGTGCATCCTCTTGAGTAAGAAAATCACTACAGAGAACCTTTGTATTAAACGAAGGATTTTCTCTTAATTGTATATATTCAAAGTCAACTGAGTAATTTAGCAAAAGAAGGAACATGAAGATAGAAATAGTAATAACAGTCCAAAGGAAACCATTCTTTACCATTAGTTATATTAAATACCCTTTTTATTTTTATGTCTAGGGGGTTCTAATTTAAGTACATTACTTTTTTTGTTAAGTTTCAAATCGCAAAAAAAATTAAAATTGGGTAAAGACATTTTTAAAATTTTATGCTACAATTTGCGTGTTAAAAAAATATGGCTAGGAAATTATTGGTAGTAGTTATACTACTTTTTTGTTTTTTATTGGGATCTACGTCTTTAAATAAAGGAGATGCAATTAGTTGCAAAAATGAAAGACCACAAACAGCACCATTTCTTTTGTCTGCACAAGCAAAAGATAGGAGTGTTGTTTTAACTTGGCAAGAAGCAGCAGATCCAGTAACACATTATTTAGTTGCTTATTCAAGAAATGAAATAGATCTTGAATTTGGAAATCCAAATGTTGGACCAAAAGGAACAACTACATATACAGTTACCGAACTTACAAATGGAGTAAAGTATTATTTTAAAGTGCGTGGTGAAAATGGTTGTAAGCCAGGAAAATTTTCTAATAAACTTTCAGCAACTGCTGGATACCCAAATGGAATTACAACTTCAAGGCAACCAAACTTATCAATTTATAAAATAGTAGAGGGGGCAACAGATTCAGCAGAATTAGAAAATGTTGAAGATGAAAAAGCACCACCACCAGCACCGCTTACAACAATAGAGGGTCAATCATTAAATTGTACAAGTTGTGTTGGTTTGAAAATGCTTTGCATAGAATTACTTTTATTAATTAGCTTTTTCTATTTTGCTAATAAATTCAAAATGGTAAAAAGAATTTATTCTATATTAATACCATTATTTTTATATTTAATTTTTCAAAGAATAAATGGTACTTGTCCAAATGATAATTTTTGGTGTGAGTATTTTCCACAATTAAATGTAATCTTATTTATGGCATTTATCATTATTTATAAAAATAAATATTTAAATTTAAAGTTTACATTTATCGAAAACTTTTTAAAAAAGAAAAAAAATAATGAAAATAAAATTACAGTAAAAACAATAAAGAAAATTAAGAAAGGAAAGGAAAAATAATTATGGAATCATTTATTCATAACATTCAATTATTCTTAGGAGATTTATCATTTTATTCACAGCAATATTTAGATAGATATTCATTTCTTGTTCCACTTGGAATTATAGGAATTTGGAGATGGTCGATTTGGATGATGAAAGAAATTGTTGGTCTTCATTATCATCCTAAAACTGAATCATATAGAGCAAAGGTTTCAATTATCACCCCAGTTTACAATGAAAATCCACAAGTATTTACACAGGCATTAGAGTCTTGGAAGAAAAATAAACCATCAGAAATAATAGCTGTAATAGACTATACAGATAAAGTTTGTATTAAAATTTTTGAGAAGTTTAAGAAAACATTTCCTGGAGCAGTATTAATAGTTACTAAAGTTCCTGGAAAAAGACAAGCATTGGTTGATGGAATAAAGGTTGCAAAAAGTGAAATTGTTGCATTAGTAGATAGTGATACTATTTGGGTAAGTGATACTTTAGAAAATGGTTTGCCTCCATTTAATGATAGTAAAATGGGTGGAGTCGCTACTTATCAAAGCGTTCTAAATCCTAAAACTTTTGCACAGAAAATATTTGATATTCAGCTTGATTTAAGATACAAGCATGAATATCCATTCCTAGCTGCATGTGGAGATGCGCTTGTTTGTCTTTCAGGTAGAACAGCATTTTACAAAAGAGAAATAGTTACTCCAATGCTAGATGATTTAGTAAATGAAAAGTTTCTAGGCAAACCTGTTATTTCAGGTGACGATAAAAGATTAACGTATTTAGTTTTAGCAGCAGGTTATAAAGTTGCTTATCAAAGTAATTCTCATGTTTATACTCCTGGAATGGAAAGCTTAAGGGCTTATCTTAAACAAAGACTTAGATGGACAAGAAATGGATTAAGAGCAGATCTTGGTGCAATACTTAGTGGTTGGCCACTAAAACATCCTGCATTATTATTCTTTCAAGTTGATAAATTCTTGCAATCATTTGTTGTAATACTAAGTCCAATATATTTCTTTGTTTCGATTTATCTTGAGCTTTATATTGCAGCAGCAGTAATCTTTTGTTGGTGGTTTATAAGTAGAGCAATTAAGATCCATCCATATTTATCAAAGAATCCAAGAAATATTTATATTCTTCCAGGATATGTTTTATATTCTTTTTTTACTGGTTTAGTAAAGATTTACGCATTCTTTACACTTAATACTCAAGGTTGGATAACAAGATGGGATAAATCAAGACTTCCACATATGAAATTTATAAATTCACTACCTCCATACTTTGCAACTTTGGCAGTAGTTTTGTTTTTGGCATATGGAGTTTATTTATATAAACAATATACATATTTATTACCAAATCAGCAAAGAAAGCATTTATTATCACAAGCATTATCATCTGACACTAAAACAATTGCTTCAGCTAGCGTATTAGGAACAGAGTCTGTACAAAAAGATCTTCTATCAAAAAGATATGAAGTTTTGGATAACGAATCTTTAGGTCAAATAGCAGAAAAATTTGGTGTAGATAGCGAGCAGCTTTACTATGCAAATATGGCAAAAGCCCCAAATAAACTTATTAGAAAAGGACAAGTAATTTCTATTCCAGGAAAAGATATTGAATTAATTTCAGAGTTTAGTTTAGTAAGACCAGTTAGGGAAGATGCTGGAATTGGTGTTACATATGATAGTAAAACAAACACACTTTTAGTAACCGGAAGAGGAAAAGTTGTTACCCTTGGTGACATTATTGTAAGAGCAGGAAAGAACTATATTTCAGAAGTTGCTCCTTATACTTATCTTTCTAAAGCAACTATTTTCTTAGCTGATGGAGTAACTCTAAGACTTGATAAAACAGAAGTTAAGTGGTTAAAGCTTGAAAGCAATAAAGATGGGTTTGCGATGCTTAGAAGCAGAAACGGTGACATTATTATTAATGGTGTAAAAATTACTTCTTGGGATAGTACAAAAAACGATTATGACAAAGAATTAAAAGATGGTAGAAGTTTTATTCTGGTTAAAGATAACGCAAGAATGGATTTATATGATTCAGAAATTTCTTATCTTGGATATCCAACATCATCTGATATAGCAGTTTCTCCTTATGGAATATCTTGGAAATTATCTAGCTTAAAACTTAAAAATCATCTTTTAACAGGAGAGATTGTTAATAGTAAATTCCACCATAATTATTTTGGCGCATTTACGTACGGTGCAACAGGAATGGTTTGGAGAGGAAATGAATTCTATGAAAACACTAGATATGGCCTAGATCCTCATGATGATTCTAATGGCTTTTTAGTTGAAAAAAATATTGCTCATGATAATGGTACTCATGGAATCATTTTTTCAAAAAGATGTATGTATAACACAATTAGAGACAACATTTCTTATAACAATAAATTACATGGAATAATGCTTCATGAAACATCAGACTTTAATATAATTCAAAATAACACAGTAACAGGCAATGTAAGCGGAATAGTACTTTGGAGATCAAGTAATAATATTGTTTCAAATAATACAATTAAAAATAATAGACACGGTGTAAGGGCAAATGTAAGTTCAGATAAAAACACAATTGTAAATAATATAATTAATGGTAGCCTTTTATATGGAATATATTTCTATGATAAAGCAAATAATAACTTAATAAGTAATAATAATTTTGAAGGAAATAAAGTTGGGGTTTATATTAAATCCGCTTTCAATGAGATTAGTAAAAATGTTTTATATAATAATGGTGTTGGAATATATTTCCAAGAGAATGCGCTAAATAATAAGCTTACACAAAATCAAATTAAACAAAGTAAAGTTTATGGTATTTATTCAAAAGTAACAACACAGGTAAGTAATATTTTGGGTATTAATGAATTGTACAGAAATAGAAAAGATTTAATGGGAATGGTAGATGAAGTAAATTAAAATACCTAAAATTCCGGCAAATATGTACTTTAAGCACGTAGTCTATGGCTAAGTAAGCCACAATTAGATTTCTGAATTATTAGGCATTGACAGCACGTAATAAAGAGTTCATAATTAACTTATGAATAAGAAATTTAGCCTCAATAACTTCCTTAAAAAGTACCCAAACGATGAAGCTTGTTTTATGGAAATTTATAAGAAAAGATATCCTAAAGGCGTTAATTGTACAGGTTGCAAAA
>JBBTVW010000060.1:0-6072 GCA_038063075.1 Patescibacteria group bacterium
GGGTAAAATTATTTTGCACAAATTAATTATATCATAGTAAATTGAGGCTAAAAAACTTTACTTAGCATATTAATAGATATGCAGATTTTTAAACAACAATGTCAACATAAAAACAACCCATTGTTAAAAAACGAATGGGTTGTTAAATTTACCTGTATCTACCTTTTATGGCAAGATTGTTGTCCATTGGTCATTTAAACCAAAACCTGGTGCGCCAATCTTACTATACAATCCATTTAATCCTCCTGCTGGGTCATTCCATACTTCTTGAACGATAGTATATTGTCCCCAAAGAGGGCTACCTGGACCCGTCCAAACTATTTTTACAAAATCTGTGTAGTGCTGGACATCACCATTTGTATCTGTGTAACTACCATTAAGTTGATTCGTCAACCAACCTAAACTTGTTCCACCTACAACACCATCAACTAGTCCTCGATCTAGTTTGTTATCCGCGTTACAGTCAACATTTGCCAACCATGAATCACTCCACTTCATTATGAGCTTATCACCCGAAGTAACTGGTACTGTGGGGCGAGAGAAATTATCATAGTATCCGTTAAATATATGAGCTTGATAATTATAGCCCCATTTGTCATAGCCAGCAACAATAGGATTACCTACACTATCGGTTATTGTTCCATCTTGTATCGTCGCACAGAGGGCTGGTTTTGCTGCAAACACAGGGAAAACAACTACTGCTAATGCAAAAACGGAAAAAATTGTTCCAAATATAATTTTTTTCATTTTATTCACCTCCTTTCTTTTATAAAATAAAAAACCACCCTAGAAAGAGTGGTTAATGAACAGAAAATATATAATTATTTACCTGTCTTTTCATAGGAGTATAATTGCACTTTAAGATTTATCTGTCAAGAGGATTTGTAAAAATGTTAAAGATATCTTTATTTCTCACCTCAATTATTACTAAAAACACTTAAGTAGAATATAGACTTTTTAAATTAGTAGATAGAGCAGAACTTGATCCGAGGGTAAATGATACTTGAACCCATTGTTCTCTAATTATTTATTGAAGCGAAGTAAAATCTTGTTCGCTTAAAGTAATTACAGCAATTTGAGCGGCGTTTATAAAATCATTAGGATTATTATTGTTGATTGTGTCATCATAGCGGACTTTCTTTGTATCAAACTCAAACCTAACTGTTGGCGAAACTACTTCTTCTACGGTATGAAATCTTACTTTTTCAACTGGAATTTGAGTTATATAGTAATCAGATGTGTCTGGATCTGCTTTCCAAGCAAATTGTACGAAAGAGGCTGAGCCTCCTTCAATAGAACCATTAGCTGTTCCACCAAATAAAAAATATTTCCCAGTAAACGTTCCAGAAATTTCAAATCCTGGAATTTGTTTTAAATCAATTAATTCATGCGGATTTGTTAAGCCAAAACTTTCTAAAGCAGAATCTCTTTCTCTATAAGGTCTTTCTACAGAATCTACTATAGCCATTCCAAACGCTAAGGAGCCGCCAACTAAGGCTGTTCCACCCACTATTCCTGCGCCAACAGTTAATGTTTTCTTTAAAAATTGTCTCCTACTCAAATGAGGTTTTTCTACCATAGTAAAAGATTGTAGCATATTTAATTCGAAAAGCAACCTGAAGATTACCTACTTAGATTAATATACGATAAATAAAAATTGTATTAATTTAAACTACACATTAGCTTAAATTAGTTTTTGTTACGGAGAAATGCGGGAATATCCCATGAATCATCCTCTTCCTCAACTGGAGGCTGAACTGGTTGATTTTGATTTGAATTATTGCTTACCTGTTGTCCTTTACTTTGTACAACTTCTTCATTTTGTATTGGAGCTACAAATTCTCTTAATACTTGTCTTGTTTGATCAAATCCTGTCGCAACTACTGTAATCTTAATTTGATCATGCATTGTTTCATCAATTGTTGCTCCAAAGATTATGTTTGCATCTGGATCTGCTTCTGAAGAAATAATTTTTGCTGCTTCGTCAACTTCAGACATTGTTAAATCTGGTCCTCCAGTAATATTAAAGAGAACTCCTCTTGCTCCCTGCATTGAAATCTCAAGTAGTGGAGATGAAACTGAAGATCTTGCTGCTGTTTGAGCTCTGTTTTCTCCAACTCCAGTACCAATTCCCATAAGAGCTGATCCTGCATTTGCCATAATTGTTTTAACATCAGCAAAGTCAACGTTAATAAGACCTGGAAGCGTTATTAATTCTGAGATTCCCTGAACACCTTGGGTTAAAACAGAATCTGCAACTCTAAAAGCTTCTAAAAGAGATAGTTTTCTATCAACTACATCTAGTATTCTTTGATTTGGGATAACAATAAGAGTATCTACTTTATCTTTTAATTCTTCAATTCCATCTTCTGCCGAAACCATTCTTCTTGTTCCTTCAAATGAAAATGGTTTTGTAACAACTGCAACAGATAATATTCCAAGCTCTTTTGCTGCTTTTGCAATTATTGGAGTTGCTCCTGTTCCTGTTCCTCCACCCATACCTGCTGTTAGAAACAACATGTCTGTTCCATCAATCATTTCTTTTATTTTTTCATATGA
Organism: Patescibacteria group bacterium; assembly: GCA_038063075.1. GTDB lineage: Bacteria > Patescibacteriota > Microgenomatia > Levybacterales > UBA12049 > JACQHJ01. Next base: position 2,560 of record JBBTVW010000060.1, read on the forward strand.
TTCCTCAGCTGCTTCTTTACCAATATCTGGATTTCCACCGCTTCCAAGTCCTTTTGTTAGATTTTCTCCGATTTGAAGTTTTGTTGCAGCTTGGTTTAATAAAAGACTTTGTGCATCAGTATTAACTGAGATAAAATCAACACCTGCTATGGTATTTTGGGAGATCATGGTGTTTAAGGCATTTGATCCACCACCACCAATTCCCATTACTCTAATCTTTGCAAAATTGGTTGTCTGTGGTTTTATTAACATATTAAATTATACGGGCATACTAGCAAAAAGAATTTGATTTTGCAAGTAAATCTTAAGGCAGAAAAGATTTGAAAAATGAAATGATTTTTGAAAAGGTTTTATTATCAAATTTAAAATTACCAATTTTTGGCATTGCAAAACTAAATCCTGATGAAGAAGACTCAATGTTTGATCCATACATTAAAAGTCCCAAGACTGCAGAAAATGATGGATGACCAATTTCATCAATAATCCCTTTTATATTTGCAGCAATTGCAATTCTTACAGGCATTGCTAACATTCTTTTAGCTGAATCTGTAACTCCTACTGTTTTTGCTCCTCCTCCTGTTATTACTAATCCGGATGGAGTTTGTCCTGCAAATCCAGATTTTTTAACCTCAATTCCAATCATAGTAAAGAGTTCATTTAATCTTGGCCTAATTATTCCATCAATTAAGGTTTTCTTAGATACTTTCTTTAACTCTTCAGCTAAAGCTAGAGGTGAAAGGTCAACTTCATCTGAAAATCTTTCTGCAACCCTATCCTCTACTTCATCTTCTAATTTTTTCTTTACTGGGGCTGAAAGGAATAACTTAATTTTCTCAGCAGACTCAAGTGAAATCCTCAAACCAATTGCTAAGTCATTTGTTATATGACGTGCTCCAATTGGGATTACTGAAGAATACGCAACTGATCCTTCAACATAGATTGAAATATCTGTTGTGCCAGCTCCAATATCAACTAAGACTACTCCTAATTCTTTTTCTGTATCAGAAAGCACTGCCATTGAGCTTGCGTAGCCGCTAAAGACGACTGCATCAAGATCAACTCCAACTTGGGAAAAAGCCTTCTCCATATTCCTAATAGAAGTTGAATTTGCGCTTATTATATGAGTATCTACTTCAAGCCTTATACCAGTCATGCCAATAGGATCTTTAATTCCTTCCTGACCATCTACTATATAGCTTCTTGGTAATACGTGGATGATTTCTCGACTAGATGGAAGAGAGACAGCTCTAGCAGCCTCTATAACTCTTGCTACATCGCTTTCTGTTATCTCACCCTCTGGTCTTGCTACAGCAACTACTCCTCTTGAATTTTGAGATTCAACGTGAGCACCACCGATTGAAGCAATAACATGGGATGCACTGTATCCAGCCATTCTTTCAGCAGCTTCCAAAGATGTATTAATTGAGGCAACTGCTTCTTCAATATCAACAATTTGACCTTTTCTAACACCAGCAGATGGAACTTCTGAAACGCCTAATACATTAACAAAGTCATCTACTTTTGCAATAACAGAGACAACTTTAGAGGTACCAATATCAACGCCTACTACTATTTTTCCTTCACTCATAATTACTTAAAAGAAACAACAGGATTATCGAACCTAAAATCCAGCGATTTAAGCTTCTTACCTTCTATTGTAAGTCTTGAAAGCATAAGTTGTAAAGAGGTTATTTGGCTCGCTACACTCTTTTTTGAGGAAAAAATTATCTCACTTTCGTCTTTTAATTTTACGCTTAAAGACCCGTCAGAATTTGTACTAACCTTGCCAAAAGAAATGTTTTCTTTTTCCAAACCCTCTTCTACCCTAACAAGCAGACTGTCTTTATTAACCGATAAAGGACTAATAAAGCCATAAGTATTAATGTAAAAATTAATATATAAATATGAGAAGAAAGTAACAATAAGCCCTATAAATAGAACTGTTATAAGTATTATTTTTATTCCTTTTTTAGAATTGTATTTATTGATCCTTCTTTTTCGAAGCAACATCTTTTAACACCTCAACTATTCCTTGGCTACCATTTGAAGTTATTGGATTTTCTCCTTTTAATTTAAACGATTTAATACTCTTTAACATTTCCAAAAGTCCTGCAACAAATGCCTGAGAAGTTAAGCTGTTTTGCTCATAAACTTTTGCAAGACCCAAAGATTCAATAAATCTTGCGTTTTTAAGTTGTTCATTTCTCTGAGCAAATGAAAGAGGAATTAAAAATGATGGTTTTTCTAGATAAATTAACTCACAAACCGTATTAATTCCTGATCTTGATACAACAATATCAGCGCCTTGCATAATACTTGCTGATTCCTTAGGATCTAAAAACTTTTTAGCTAAGTAACGCACGGCTTTTTCTTTAGGCAAAAGACTTTTAAGACTTTGTAAGTTTTCGAAATCATTAAATTCACTTGAATCCCCTGTCTGATGAACTATTCTAAACGTATCTAAAAGCTTACCTAGGGAATCTAATATTAAGCTATTTAGAGCATGAGACCCCTGACTTCCTCCTGTAATAAAAAGAACAGGAATTTTATTTTCCTCTTCCTTACTTTTTTCAACCTCTAAAACTTCTTTTTTTAAAGGAAGACCTGTTAAGACAGTTTTATTTTTAGGAAAAAACTCGTTAGATGATGCAAAAGAAATACAGATTTTCTTAGCAAAAAAGGCAAGCATTTTATTAGCAAGCCCTGCCTCAAATGTTTGCTCATGAAGCACAACTGGAATTTTTAATAGAAAAGAAGCAATTACTACTGGAGCACTAACATATCCACCAAACCCTAAAACTACATCAGGTTTTACTTTTCTTAAGATAAGTAAGGCTTGTAATAAACCAATTGGAGTTTTTAAAAGAGACAACAAGGTGTGCCTTGTGAATGCTCTTTGCAATCTTCCTGTTTTTATTTCAAAAAAAGGAATCTTTAAATCATTTATTGTTTGATATTCTAAGGAAAGTGCACTATCTCCTTCCATTGCATATTTTCTTCCAACATAAAAAACTTGCCAATCTTTTAATTTTTCTATTACTGATAGTGCTGGGGACAAATGTCCTCCAATAATTATTATTTTCATATTAATTTGTTTGTCTTTTTATATTTAATAATATTCCAATTGATGTTAAATTCATAATTAAAGCTGTTCCTCCATGAGAGATAAAAGGAAGAGGAATACCAGTTAAAGGCAAAAGTGCAGTCTGTGCTGCTAAATTAATAAAAACTTGGGCTGCCAAAAAGGTTGTAATTCCAGCTGCAAGAAGCTTTCCAAACATATCTTTTGCATTTTTTGAAATAGAAAATCCTCTAAAAATTATTAAGAGAAATACGCCTATTATTCCAACAGCCCCAACAAACCCAAGTTCTTCTGCAATAATGGCAAATATAGAATCTGTTGCATTTTCAGGCAAATATGCATATTTTTGTAATGAATTACCAAGCCCTACTCCCATAAGCCCTCCACTTCCTAATGCTATCAAAATTTGTCGCACATGGTAAGAAGATGAG
>JBBTVW010000061.1:0-24442 GCA_038063075.1 Patescibacteria group bacterium
TTAATTTCAAACGACTATTTCACAGGAGTAAAGAAAAACTTTGGTCCAAATCTTTCAGATAGAATAGTATCAGTCAAGGAAATAATTAAAGACTCAAAAGATAAATCAATTACAGTTATCGGTAGGGGAGAAGGAAGTCAATTTGAAAGCTTTACGGATAATTACAAGTATTTATTATGGTTTTATGGCAAAGAGACTAAGGAAAGGAACGGAGATATTATATATGTATTGTCTGAATCAAGGAGAGGAATTACAATAGATAGGAGGAAGTAAATATGATTAGCGTAGTTATTCTTACAAAAAACGAAGAGAAAAATATTATTGATTGCTTAGAAACTGTTTCTTGGGTAGATGAAATTGTAATAGTTGATGATAATTCAGCTGATAGAACAGTTGAGATAGTAAAAAACTTAGAAAATAAGAAAATTAAAATTTTCTCTAGATCTTTAAATGAAGATTTTTCTGCACAAAGAAATTTTGGTCTTTCTAAGACAACAAAAAAATGGGTTTTATTTGTTGACGCTGACGAGAGAATAAGTAGTAAGTTACATGAAGAGCTAAATGCATTAATTATTAACAATAAAGAAAAAGCTAAAGATGGTTATTTTATTAATAGAAAAGATTATATGTGGGGGAATATCTTAAAGCACGGGGAAACTGGTAATATTAGTATTCTTCGTTTTGCAAAAAGAGATTCTGGTGTTTGGATAGGAAGAGTACATGAGGTATGGGATGTAGAGGGTTCACTTGGGGAACTAGAAAGCAACTTATTCCATTACCCACATCAATCTATAGATGAATTTCTTAAAGAAATAAATTTTTATTCTTCAATTAGAGCAAATGAGCTATATGATAAAAAGGTAAAAGTTAAAATGCTAGATTTAATAACTTATCCAATTGGTAAATTTATATTAAATTATGTTTTTAAATTAGGATTTTTGGATAAAATTGACGGATTAATATCTTCCTTAATGATGAGCTTTCATTCGTTCTTGGTAAGAAGTAAGCTTTGGTTATTATGGCAAAAAAAACATACCTCATAATATTTATAATTTGGTCAATCTTAATAATTTCTACATTTATTTTTTCTTTACTTTGTAGAGGAGGCATATGTTTAAGCTTGCAATAGTTATAGGAATTTATTCATATTTAATATTTTCTCTGGGAATATTTAACTTATTAAGTAAAACAAATGTTATCCTTACAACCATTATATATTTATCTTTAGTCTCCCTTTATCTAATTAAAACAAACTTTTTTTACTCAATTAATATAAATTTAAAAAACTTTAGTAACTTATCAAAATTAATTTTGTTTTTAATTGTTTCGCAAGCAGCTATAAATCTTATAGGTGTATTTGGTCCTGAAATTTCCTTTGACAGTCTTTGGTATCATTTAACTCTTCCTAAGCTGTATTTAGAAAATCAAAATATATCTCATTTTCCAGGAATTGTTCTTTATTACTCAAATATGCCCAAGTTAATAGAAATGCTTTATGTAGGCGCCTTATCTTTTGACACTGAAATATTAGCTAAGCTAATACACTTTATCTTTGGATTATTAATATTAGTTGTAATTTATAAATTATCTAGAAAATTTATATCTGTTGAATATTCTTTGATTGCCGCTCTTATTTTTTATTCTAATTTAGTAGTGGGATGGCTATCTATAAGTTCATATGTAGACTTAGCTAGAACATTTTTTGAAGTATTATCGGTTTTTGCATTTATTTTGTTTACTAAAAATAATGATAGAAAATATTTATTACTTAGTGCTTTAATTTTAGGACTGGCTATTACTACAAAGCTTGTATCGATTTTTAGTCTTGGAATATTTATTATTCTTTTTATATTAGCCTATGTAAATAATAGAGAAACTTTAGAAAAGTTAATTAAAAATATTTTTGCATTTATTTTTGTTTCATTATGTGTTCCTGCTCCATGGTTTATATTTTCCTATTTAAATACTGGAAATCCTTTCTATCCATATTTCTCAATTCCCGTTGATGGAGGAAGTTTTATTAATATTCCTAATTTAATTTCATTACCAAAAGATATACTTATGGTATTTGTTAATACCTTTGATCCAATTTCACCTCTTTACTTAGTTTTTATACCTTTATTAATTATGTTATATAAAAAAACGGATATAAAAGTTAAATATCTTTTTATCTATAGTTTAATAGCTTTTTTCCTTTGGTATTTAACTCAATATTTTAGAGGAACAAGATTTTTACTTCCGTACTTACCTATATTTTCAATTCTTTGTGCATATGCTATTTCTATGGTTAAAGAAGTAAATTTTAAAAAATATTTAATCCTTTTAGTTATTTTTATTAGTATAGTTTCAATTGGATATAGGGGATTTGCAAATGCAAAATATATACAACTATTTTTAGGATCTGAAACAAAGAACGAGTTTTTAAGGAAAAACTTAAACTTTAATTTTGGAGATTTTTATGACACAGATGATTATTTTAAAAATAATATAAAAAGGGGCGATAAAGTATTGCTTTATGGTTTTCATAATCTTTATTACGTAGATTTTCCTTTTATAGAGGGATCTTCTGCAAAAAAGGGTGATAAATTTAATTACATAGCAGTCCAAAACGCAAATTTACCAGTTAGATTCTCTGACTGGAAAGAAATCTATTATAATAAGGAAACGAACGTAAGGTTTTATAAACTAAATAATAAATTATGGGAATATTAAATTATATAATAATCTTTCTTTTAGTTATTTTTCCTATTGCAGAGATTGGAAAGATAAGATTTGGTTCGATTACATTTAGTCTTAATGATATCTTACTTTTTTCTGTATTTCTTCTTTGGATAGTAATAGATTACAAAAAGATTAAAAAAACTAAATTTAAGCTACTAAAGCCAATATCAATATTTATATTAATTGGAGTCTTTTCATTAGTAGTTAATTTTCTTAATTTAAAACTAAACGAGTTTTTTGTTGCTCTTTTATATTTACTTAGATGGGTTTTATATGCGTCATTTTATTTTATCTTAGTTACTAGAGATAAAGAGTTTTTAAACAAGATAAAACATCTTTTACTTATTCCAATATCGATAGTCCTATCTTTAGGAATACTACAGTTTATATATTATCCAAGCTTAAGAAACTTATTTTATTTGGGTTGGGATGAGCATTTATATAGACTTTTTTCTTCCTTTTTAGATCCTAACTTTGCTGGAACTTTCTTAGTAATTTCGCTTTTTTATTTAATCTATACTTCTTGGCAATTATTTCTTAAAAAGAAAAATAATCTATTTGTTTTTACAAGCGCTTTAACAATAATAAACTTTGTATCAATTTATCTAACTTATTCAAGAAGCGCTTTGATAATGCTTTTAGTATCTTTAATAGTATTCTTACTTTTGGTTAAGAAAATAAAAATTCTTTTTATTTTGATATTAGTATTTATATTATTAATTCTTTTTTCTCCAAAAGCATTTCAAACAGAGGGTACTAATATATTTAGAGTATTTTCGTCACAAGAAAGAGTTAAGTCTGCTCAAATTGCAGTCAACATTATTGAAAAGAGTCTAATATTTGGTGTTGGGTTTAACGCATATAGGTATGCACAGAATAAATATGCAAACTTAAATGATACAAACTGGGAGACAACTCATTCAGGGGCAGGTACAGATAACAGTTTCTTGTTTGTTTTAGCTACTACAGGAATTTTAGGATTTGCTGCCTATCTATATTTAATTTATAAAATGTTTTTATTGGGTAAAGAAAAATTAAACAATCCAATGTCAATTATTTTAATATCAGTGCTTTCAGGTTTACTTATTAACAGCTTATTTATAAATAGTCTTTTTTATGTATTTATTTTACAGTGGGTGTGGATGTTTGCCGCTTTTACTGAGAATAATTAACTTTTAGAATATTTTCTGTTTTATTACCAGCATTATCTTCTGCAATAATTTTAATTTCATTGTCGCCATCACGAAGTTGTAGAACGTATGAGAAGCTATTGTCTTCGTTAAGTAGAGCAAAAAATCCATTGATTGTAACCGTTACGTTTGCATCAGTACTTCCTTTTATTTCGACTGATTTATCCTCTTTTTTAAATGAAGCACCATCAGAAGGTGAAGAGACTTCAAGTTTTGGAGCGCTATCTTTATATTCTATTGTATATTTTTGAGAAACATCACTTTTTTTATCTTTATAAATTGCTCTTGTTGAAATTGTATTAATTCCTTTTTTAAGTATTGTTTCAAATCTAAATTCACCAGTATCAGTAGTATCAGTTTCTTCGATTTTTCTACTGTTTACATATAATTCTATTTTTGCATCTTTTTGAGAAGTACCTGTAATAATAATTTGAGCACTATTTGTTGCACTTAAAACTGGATTTAAGACAGGGGAGGAAATAAATTTAATTGAATTTTGACTAGTTGTTAAGCGTGTTTCTCCACCTTTTCCTGCTAAGAAAAGACTAAAATTTATTAAAGCTGATACGCCAAACTTAAATAAGATAAACAATACAATTATTATTCCAAGAATGCTAAAAAACATTGTTTTCCTTGTTTTTTTCTCCATTGTTGCATTTAATCTTGATCGCCTTCTCATACACTCGCATTATACCCTAATTAGTATTTATTGTTAAATATAAGTTAATAGTTTAATTTATTTGAGCCGAAGGTGAGATTCGAACTCACGACTTGCTCTTTACGAAAGAGCTACTCTACCACTGAGTTACTTCGGCGTTATGTGTATTTTATGAAATAAAGAGAAAAAGAGCAAGAAAAGAGGATTATTTAATAGTTCTTTTATGTTTTGTAGCAACTTTTAATTCAAGAAGAGCTTTTCTAAGTTCTGCGTCAGCAATCTTAAAGTCTTGTTCGCTTGTTTTTTCTTTCATAGCTTTCTGAGCTCTCTCATGAGCTTCTTTTGCTTTGCCTATTTCAATATCTTCAGCTCGTACGGCGTAATCAGCAAGAATACTTGCATGATTCTTAGAAACTTCCAAAAATCCTCCAAAGACAGCAAATTCTTGTGTTTTATTGCCTTTTTTAATAATCATTTCCCCTTCAACGACCTTTGTTAAAAGATCAACATGGTTAGGTAGGATAGATATCTCACCATTTACAGTAGGGAGAGTTATTTCATCTACTTCTTCATTAAGTATGGTAGCTGTTGGAGTAATTAATTTTAAGTAAAGCGCCATTATTTTGCCTCTTTTACTACTTCTTCAATTGAACCTTTCATGTAGAATGCTTGTTCTGAGAGTTTATCGTGTTTTCCTTCTAATATTTCTTTAAATCCTCTAACTGTATCTTCAATTTTTACGTATTTTCCAGGTGTTCCTGTAAATACTTCAGCAACGAACATTGGTTGGGATAAGAATTTCTGGATTTTTCTAGCTCTTGCTACGGTTAGCTTATCTTCTTCAGATAACTCATCAATACCAAGGATAGCTATGATATCTTGAAGGTCTTTATATCTTTGTAGAACCTTCTGAACGCCTCTTGCTACTTGATAATGCTCTTCTCCTACAATGTTTGGATCTAATATTCTTGAAGTTGATGCTAGAGGATCAACTGCTGGATAAATACCTTGTTCTGCAATTGATCTTTCAAGAGTAATAGTTGCATCTAAATGTGAGAATACTGTTACTGGTGCAGGATCTGTATAATCATCTGCAGGAACGTATACAGCCTGTACAGACGTTATAGAACCTTTGGTAGTAGAAGTTATTCTTTCTTGTAATTCACCCATTTCTGAAGCAAGAGTTGGTTGATATCCTACAGCTGATGGCATTCTGCCTAAAAGTGCTGATACTTCTGATCCTGCTTGTGCGAATCTGAAAATATTATCAATAAATAAGAGTACATCTTCTTTTTTAACATCTCTGAAATACTCAGCCATTGTAAGACCAGTTAGCGCAACTCTAGCCCTATTTGCAGGCGGTTCATTCATCTGTCCAAAGACCATGACTGTTTTATCTAAAACATTTGCTTCTTTCATTTCAAGCCATAAATCATTTCCTTCTCTTGTTCTTTCTCCAACTCCGGCAAATACAGAGTGACCTTTATGCTCCATGGCAATGTTTCTGATAAGTTCTTTAACGATAACTGTTTTTCCTACTCCTGCTCCTCCGAAGGCTGCGATTTTACCACCCTTTGTAAATGGAGCAATTAAATCAATAACCTTAATGCCAGTTTCAAGGATTTGAGGTTTTGTTTCTTGTTCAATAAGGGATGGTGCTTTCTTATGAATAGGCTCAAATTCTAAGTCTTTTTGATTTTTATCAAATTTTTCTCCATCAATTGTCTCACCTAAAACATTAAATATTCTGCCTAAGGTTTTACTTCCAACTGGAACTTTAATTGGAGCAAATGTTCTGTTAACCTCTGTTCCTCTTGAAAGACCATCAGTTGAGCCCATTGCAAGAGCTTTTACTTCACTGTCTCCAATTATTAATGCAGTTTCTAAGACTAATTCTTTTTTGTTGCCAAGATCAATAGTTAATGCTTCATAGATTTTTGGAGTTTCACCTTCAAATCTAATATCAATAACTGGTCCTGCTATTCTGATGATTTTTCCGCTATTTTTAGACATATGCTAATTGCATTCCTCCTGTAATATCTAAGAGTTCATTAGTAATTTTTTCTTGTCTTGATTTATTGTACATAAGTTTTAAGGAATCTATTATATCAAGTGCATTATCGGTTGCATTTTTCATAGCAATCATTCTTGATGCTTGTTCAGATGCATAACTTTCAAGCATGCTTTGGTAGAGCATCATTTCAATGTATCTTTTTAATAAGTCAGGTAACAGTTCATTTGTTGTTGGTTCAAAAAGCATTGTGCTCTCAACTCTTTTTGTATCCTCTAAGAGAGTAATCGGTAGAAGAGTTGAGATATGTGGGCTTTGAGAAAAGACATTTACAAATTTAGTTGTGATAATAACTACTTCAGAAACCTTTTTTTGTAAAAAATAATCATCAATAATTGAAGCTAAAGGATAAACTGCTTCAAAAGAGGGAAGAGTAGTGCCAAAAGAAAATGCAGCGATTATCTCTTTGTCCATTGCAGAAACAGAGTTTTCAGCCTTTTTACCAACTGTAATAAAGTAATTTTTTGATTTTTCATCCATTTTGACAATTTCTCTCATAAGATTTGTAACAAGTCCACCACAAAGACCTTTATCTGGTGCGATGACAATGTATAACTTTGAATTTGTATTACCTGGTTTAATCATATATTCATTTAAATTATCTCTATCAAGTCTTACTGACATTTCTTTTGATAAAACTTCAAGTTTTTCAACGTATGGTTTTGATTGAACTGCAGCGCTTTGTGCTTTTTTTAGCTTTGAAGCTGCAATCATTTGCATAGCCTTAGTTGTTTTTGAAACATTTCTTGCTGTTTTAATTCTTCTTCTTAAAGTAAGTAAAGTTGCCATATTTTATTCCTTAAACATTTTTTTAAACTCAACAATAGTCTTATCAATTCTTTTAATTAAATCTTCAGTTGGTTTTTGACCATTATTTAATTCATCAACGATTTTGGTATATTTTCTTCTCATAAATTCGTGATAATCTTTTTCAAATCTTAAGATATTCTCAATTTTTACTTCATCAAGATTTCCACTTGTTGCAAGATAAATACTTAAATATTCAAATGCTTCGCTTAATGGTTGATATTGGAATTGCTTAAGTATTTCAATTGTTCTTTTGCCTCTTTCAAGTTGCTTTGATGTTGCTTCATCAAGTTCTGATCCAAATTGAGCAAATGCTGCCAAGTTATTGTATTGAGCAATTTCAAGTCTCATTTTGCCTGCAATTGATTTAATGGTTGCAGTTTGAGCAGCTCCTCCAACTCTTGAAACAGAGTTTCCTGCATCGATAGCTGGTCTCATGCCGCTATAGAAAAGATCTGTTTGGAAAAAGACCTGTCCATCTGTAATAGAGATTACATTGGTTGGAATATAGGCTGAAAGATCATTTGCTTGGGTTTCAATAATAGGTAAGGCTGTAATTGATCCGTTACCATTTTGTTTATTCATTTTTACTGCTCTTTCCAAAAGCCTACTATGAAGATAAAAAATGTCACCTGGGTATGCTTCTCTTCCTGCAGGTCTTCTTAAAACAAGTGTAATTTGTCTGTAAGCCCAAGCATGTTTTGTTAAATCATCGTAAACAATGAGTACGTCTTGTCCTTTTTCCATGAAGTACTCAGCAATGGAAACACCTGCGTATGGGGAAAGGTACAAAAGTGCAGCTGGATCTGAAGCCGATGCAACCACGACAGTTGTGTATTCAATTGCTCCTGTTTCTCTTAATTTTTCAACTACCTGGGCGATTGTGCTTTGTTTTTGACCAATTGCTACATAAACGCAAAAGACTGGTTTTTTACCTTTTGCATGAGTCTCTTTTTGATTAATAATTGTATCGATTGCAACTGCAGTTTTACCTGTGCCTCTATCGCCAATAATTAACTCTCTTTGCCCTCTTCCAATTGGAATCATAGCATCAATAGCCTTAATTCCGGTTTTTAGAGGTGAATTTACTGGCTCTCTTTCTACAACTCCAGCTGCAATTTTTTCAAGCGGCATATCTTTGCCTTTTTTAATCTTTGTTTTTCCATCTAGCGGTTGTCCAAGGGGATTAACAACTCTACCTAAGATGTCTTCAGAGACATTAATACTGAGAAGCTTTCCGGTTGTCTTTATTTTATCTCCTTCTTTAATGTCATCAGCTTTGCTAAGTAAAATTATTGAGACAGTATCTTCATCAAGGTTAAGAATAACACCATTTGATCCATCCTCAAATTCTACTTGTTCTCCCATAACAGCTTTAGAAAGACCAGAAGCTGTGATAACACCATCTGTGTTTTTAACAACAGTTCCTGTGTTTTTTACTTCTATGCTTTGGTCAAAGCTTGATAGTTTTTTTTCTAAATTTTTAATTATTTCGTCTGCTTGTTTCATAATTATTCACTAATAAAGTTTACTATATTATCAATTTTATTTTTTAAATTAAATTCATAAATATCATCATAATCTTCAATTTTTACTCCCGCAAGTAGAGATTTATCTTCTCTTATTACAATTTTCTTATCTTTAAAAAGTTTTGAAAAGTCTTTGATTAATGATTTATTCTTGCTATCAGCAGCAGTAACAATAACCGTATTTTTACTTTCAAATGCTTTTAATGCTTTAATATACTCCCTAAGTTCACTTTTATTTAATAGTTTTGCAATTTTACCAACTCTTACTTCGTCTAACTTGTTATTTGTATAGCTTGCAATAACTAATTTTTTAATCTGGTTCATATGTTATTTATTTTTAATTTTTTCTTTTGCCTTTTTAATAATTTCTTTTTGTTCGTTTGCTGTAAATACACCGCTTAAAGATGTTGTAAGAATATCCTTTGCCAAATTTCCAGTTTGTTCAGCTAATCTTTTTTCAACGTTTTTTGTTTCTTGTTCAATTTGTGACATAGCATCAGCAATTAATTTTTGAGTTTGAACCTTAGCGTTTTCCTCCATAGTAGCTGATAATTGTTTTGCTTCCAGTTTTGCATCTTCAATTAGCGCCTGTGAAGTACTTTGAGCCTTAGTTAAAATCTTTTTTTCCTCTTCCAAGGCTTTTTCAAGCGTCTTAGCAGCTTCTTCAGCTTGCTTTAAGCCTTGAGTAATTTTATCTTCTCTTTGCTTAACCATATTAAGTACTGGCTTATATAAAAAGCGTTTTAATAGATAAAATATGATTAAGAAATTTAGAATTTGAGCACCCAACATGAATGGATCAAATCCTAATGTTTGTAAAAATTCCATATTCTTTTATTTTATAAAGGCAAGAATTAAAGAATAAATAGCGATAGCTTCTGCAAATGCCATTCCTAAAAGCATTGCTGGAAGTATTTTTCCTGATGCTTCTGGATTTCTTCCGATTGCTTCCATAGCTTTTGCTCCAATAAGACCGATAGCAAGCGCTGGTGTAAGGCCTCCGATAGCAACTATTAATCCTCCTGAAATACTAAATTCCACTAATGACTCACCTCCTTAGATTCACTGTGATGTGGTGTCATTAAAACTGCCATAAAAGCCATTGTTAGCATTGCAAAAACTAAAGCTTGCACAAGGCCTACAATTACCTCAAGCATTAAAAAGGGAAGTGGGAAGACAAAAGCAAAAAGAGTAGAAACGGTACCAAGAACAATTTCGCCTGCAAAAATGTTTCCAAAAAGCCTAAAAGAAAGAGAAATAATTTTTGTAATCTCAGAAATAATTTCTAAAAGACCAATAAATAGATTAATTGGGTTAAGTGAAAAATATCTAGAGAGATAATCCAAGATTCCAACAGTTTTAATACTTAAAACATGAGTTGCAGTAATAGAAACCAGAGCAAGTCCTAGGGTAACATTAAAATCTGAGGTTGCTGCTCTTAAGAATGGAACTATTTCGCCTTCGTGCTTTATGCCGATAGCATTAATACCTGGAATAAGTCCAGTCCAGTTAGCTATTAAAATAAAAAGAAAGAATGTCATAAAAAATGGAAAAATCTTAGCAGCATTTTTACCTGCAACAGATTCTGTTAATAAGTAAAATTCAGAAAAAATAGATTCAATAATTGTTTGAAACTTTCCTGGAATTAATTTTAAATTTTTTCTAACTGCAATAATTAATCCAACAATAATACCATCAACAAGGAGAGTATCTAAGAATGCGTTTGTAACGGCAAATTTGCCAATATTAAAAATAGGTTCTGCTGCAAATGAAACCATGCTTCTAATTTTAAGGGTAAAATGGTTTTGCGTCAAGAAGAGAAACTTGTAAAAGCAGATATTTTTTCAGCAATTATAACTGGTTTGTCATTCTTAGAGTCGATTTTTCCGGTTATAAGAATTACTGTTTCTTTGTTTAAAATCGTTTTATACATATCAAAAACTTTAGGAAAGATAACGCATTCAATTAAAGTACCGTTTTCATTTCCAATAGTTAAAAAAGCCATTTCTTTATTACTTTTTTTAGTAAATATTCTTCTAATAGTTTCAATAATGCCGCCTACAATAACAGCTTTTTCTTGAGTTTCTTCTTCTAAAGCGTCAATTTCGTGGGTAATTAATGTTTTAATATGTAAAAGATTATTCATTTGAGGGTGAGCTGTAAGATAGAATCCTAAGAATTCTTTTTCAAAAGCAAGTTTTTCATTTTCAGAAAATTCTTCAATATCAGCTGTAGATGTAAAAGAAGAGGGCAAATTTATGGGATCGTCATCTGCAAAAAGACTTCCTTGGCCACTTGATCCTTCTTTTTTCTTTTTTGTTGCATTGTCAACAATTTCTGGGTATTCCATTAAAAGTTTTGCTCTTTTACCAAACTGCTCCATGGCACCTGCTTTAATAAGGCTTTCCACAGTTTTTTTGTTAATCGTTGAAAGATTTACTCTTTGGCAAAAATCTTCAAATGTTTTAAATAAGCCTTTACTTCTGTTTTCCAGAATGTTTTCAATGGCAGCTTCACCAACATTTTTTATTGCAGAAAGACCAAATCTGATCTTAGTATTGTCTTCAATGGCAAATTCAGAGTCTGATTTATTAATATCAGGCGGAAGTACTTCAACTTTTAATCTCTTACATTCGCTAACAGCTTGTGCAATTTTCTCATTTTTTACAGGTCCTGTTGTTCCTCTTGATTCAGCAGTTAGAAGTGCTGTCATAAATTCAGCAGGAAAGTGAGCTTTAAGATAAGCAGTTCTAAAAGCAATTGTTGCATAACAGGCAGCGTGAGCTTTACCAAAACCATAACCTGCAAAAGGTTCAAATAAAATCCAAAGGTTTTCAGCTTTTTCCTTTGTCATTCCATTTGCAACACAACCGTTTACAAAATTATCATGTTCTTTTTTCATTTCAGCAGGAATTTTTTTACCTACAGCTTTCCTAAGTTTATCTGCGGTAAGCCAGGAATAACCGGCAACTTTAATAGCCGTAAGAAGCATGTCGTCTTGGAAGGTAATGATCCCATATGATTCTTTTAAGACATCTTCAAGTCTTGAGTCAGGATATTTAATAAGTTTTGGATTATTTTTTCTTTTAATAAATTCAGGAATGTTTGCCATTGGTCCTGGTCTATATAAGGCAACCATAGCTTGAAGATCAAAAATAGTAGTAGGTTTTAATTCTTTGATATATCTTCTCATCCCAGCAGATTCAAGTTGAAAAATTCCGGTTGTTTCACCTGAGGATAAAAGTTTATATGTTTTTTCATCCTCAAAGGAAATATTAGAAAAGTCTATTTTTTTAGCTTGATTTATTTCAATAAATCGTAATGCTTCTTGGATAATAGTTAAATTTCGAAGGCCTAAAAAGTCGATTTTTAAAAGTCCAACTCCACCAAAATCAGCACCAACAGAATACATATCATATTGGGTGATTATTTTGTCTCCGTTTGCTTCTCTTTGTAATGGAGTATATTCAGTTATATCTTTATCAGCAATAACAACTCCAGCAGCATGAACAGATGCATGTCTTGCAACACCTTCTAGTTTTCTGGCAAGATTTAGGATTCTTTTTGTGTCATCCTCCATTGTGTAGGCAATTTTTAGCTCAGAGCTTTGTTCAAGAGCTTTATCAATAGTCATTGCGTGTCCTTGCCAACCTGGAGGTATCATTTTAGAAATTCTATCTGGAATTGAATATGGGAAACCTAAAACTCTGCCTACGTCTCTAACAGATCCTCTTGCTTCCATGGTTCCAAAAGTAATAATTTGGGCAACTTTATCCCTTCCGTATTTTTGTCTTACGTATTCAATTACTTCGTCTCTTCTATTGTCAGCAAAATCAAGATCAATATCTGGTGGAGAAGGCCTCATTGGATTTAAAAATCTTTCAAACGGAAGTTTAAAAAATAGGGGATCGATGTCGGAGATTTCAAGCGCATAAGAAACAATTGAGCCTGCATTTGATCCTCTTCCCGGCCCAACAGTTATTCCTTGTTTTTTAGCCCAATTTACAAAATCAGCAACGATTAAGATATACGTCTCATAGCCTTTGCCTAAAATAACAGAAAGTTCATATTCTGTTCTTTCTGTAATCTCTTTGGTAATTTCTTTGTATCTTTTTTTAAGACCTTCATTTACTTTTTCTTTCATTATGTCAGCTGGAGTTTTATCTTTTGGAACTTCAAAGATTGGCATAATCCATTTATCTAATGGAATTTCAACATTACACATATTGGCAATTTTTACACTGTTTTCAATAGCTTGAGGCGTTTGAATAAAAAGGCCTGTCATTTCTTCAGGTGATTTAATATAAAAGTCAGGGGAGTCAATCATCGAAAGCTTTCTGTCTTTATCAGTAATAAATGTTTGAGTCTGAATACACAAAAGTGCTTCCTGTCCCTCTGCATCATCTGGTTTTACATAATGATTATCATTTGTGGCAACTAATGGAATTCCAAGTTTTTCTGATAAAGCAATAAGTTTTGGATTAACTATGTCTTGATCTGGAACATGAGTATGTTTTTGTAGTTCAAGATAAAAATTATCTTTGCCAAAAATCTCTGATAAGGATAAAGCTCTCTCTTGGGCAATTTTATCTTGATTTTTAAGTAAAGGTTCTGTGACAAAACCGTTTACGCACGCACTTAGACAAATAAGACCTTCATGGTATTTTTTTAAAAGTTCTATATCTGCTCTAGGTTTATAATAATAGCCTTCAAGACCTGCAACAGAGATTATTTTCATTAAGTTTTTATATCCATTAAAATCTTTTGCCAGTAAAATTAAATGGTTAGAGTCAGAATCAATCCCTGCTTCTTTATCAAGCCTTGATCGTTTAGCCATGTAAATCTCAGCGCCTATAATGGGTTTTACTCCTTGTAAAACACATTCTTTATAAAATTTAATTGCGCCATACATGTTGCCATGATCCGTAACGGCAATTGCACTCATTCCAAGTTCTTTGACACGAGAAACCATGTCTTTAGCTTTTGAAAGACCATCTAGGAGTGAGTATTCACTATGATTGTGTAGGTGTACAAAATCTGCCATTTTTTTAAACTTGTGAGTCTGCAATTATTAATTGATTACCGACATAATCATTTTCATGATTAATACTTTTAGCTTGATACATAGCTGAATCAGCTTCTTTTAGTGATCTAAGTGGGTCATTTTGATCAACTGTAGCTGCACCGGCAGATATAGTAACATTAATTCCTTTTTCTACTAATCCTTGAAAAAATGGGTCATTTTTTAAAGCTAATCTTAATCTTTTAAATACACTTCTAACACCTCTATTGTCTGATTTCTTTAATAATATTTGAAATTCATCCCCACCAAACCTACTAGCTATATTATCTGGTGCTGTAATTGGTTGTTCATCCTCCGCAGTTTCTGATGATTCTCCCTCACGGCTTGCTGTGTCGTAAGGTCTTATATTATCTGCAACTATTTGACCAAATCTTTTTAATGCTTCGTCTCCAACATCGTGTCCAAGCTGGTCATTTACAGCTTTAAAACCGTTTAAGTCCATAAATAAAACTCTTAGTTGTTCGCCAGAGTCTTTAGATTTTTCACTTGCTACTTCTAGTACTTTTTGAAAAGCAGATTTAGTGAGTAGACTTGTTAGTGGATCGATATCATATTTTCCCTGCATTTCTTCCAAGAGACTTTTTGCTGCAATAAATCCTGCTTTTCTAGCAGTTCTAATATCTGGTTTTCCTTCTAATCCAAAAGTTGCTCTTCTGACAAAAGGTCTTAATTTTTTATATTCGCCTCTTAATTCACCAAGTTGTTTTATTCTATCTTGCTTATTTCCTTCTTGGCTAAAAGCATCCTCTGATCCTTTTTCTACCGCAGTATCTGTTGTCATTTTAGCTCCTCAATTATTAATTGTTTTAAAATATTAGTATCAATTTTCTTTCTTAAAATATACATTACTTGACCAACTGCAAATTGAACTACATTTTCATTTCCTTTTTTGAAATCTTCACTAATTTTAGGATTCTTACTTAAAACCTCTTTAATTATTGCTAATAACTCTTTATTTGAAACCTCTTCAACTTTACTTGAAGTTAGTATTTCTTCAATTAATTTTGTAGGTAATATTTCATCAATATTTATTTTTTTATTTATTATGTAATTTGCGATTTGTTTAGGTGTTAAATTAGTAGCTACCCTTACTGCTTCTTCAAAATATTCTGAAAGACTAATTTCTTTTGTTAGAATTTGGGCGTCATACTCTGATAAATTAAATTCTTTAATAAATCTTTGCATTTTTTCATCAGGAAGTTCTGGAAGAGTATTTTTTAACTTTTCTATTTCAGACTCGTCCCATCTAATTGGAGGAATATCAGGTTCTGGAAAATACCTGTAATCATTTGCTTCTTCTTTTACTCTTTGAGAAAGAGTTTTTTGTTTTGTTTCATCCCAACCTCTTGTTTCCTGAAGCGGTGTTTCATTTTCTTCTAAGAGTTCAAGTTGTCTTTTAATCTCATAATTTATTGCTTTTTCAACAAAACTAAATGAGTTGATATTTTTAACCTCCACTTTATACTTAGGAAGATCATTTGAGTTTAGATTAAATGAGATAGAAATGTTTGGTTCAAGTCTCATTTGGCCTTTCTCCATGTCTGCATCTGAAACATTTAGGTAGCGAATAATTTGTTGAAGTTTTTGAAGATATGCTTTTACATCAGTTGCATTATCAAAATCTGGTTCTGTAACAATTTCTACAAGTGGTACTCCGCTTCTATTAAAATCAATAAGGCTAGCACTTTCTCCATTTACGTTCTCATGCATTAGTTTACCCGTATCTTCTTCCATGTGTACTCTTCTTATTCTTATAATTTTTCCATTTACTTCAATTTTTCCATTAATACAAAACGGCTCATCATACTGAGAAATTTGATAGCCTTTGGAAAGATCTGGGTAGAAATAGTTTTTTCTATCAAATTTAGAAAATAAAGGAATATTACAATTTAGGGCAAGGCCAATTTGAGTACACCATTCAATTGCTTGCCTATTTACTACTGGTAATGCTCCTGGAAGACCAAGACATACTGGGCAAGTATGAGTATTTGGTTTCTTGCCAAAATAATCAGCAGAACAATTGCAAAACATTTTTCGTTTTGTTTTAAGTTCGACATGGACTTCTAGTCCAATTATTACTTTATGATTCATAAGGTTTTTTTTCGTACCATTTATTGCTAATTTCATATTTGTGACCTAGTGAGAAAAGTAACTCTTCTTTAAAATGTGGGCCAATAATTTGCATGCCAACAGGTAATCCATCAATAAATCCAGTTGGGACGCTAATTGCAGGGTGTCCGGTTATATTTGCTGTAACAGTTAAAATATCAGATAAATACATAGCTAGTGGATCATTTGCCTTCTCCCCTATTTTCCAAGGTGGGGTAGGGGAAGCTGGTGAAATTATCGCATCAACTTTTTCAAAAGCTTTTGCAAAGTCATTAATTAAAAGAGTTCTTACTTTTAATGCCTTTTTATAATATGCGTCATAATATCCAACTGACAATGTAAATGTTCCAAGCATTATTCTTCTTTTTGCCTCAGCTCCAAAAGTATCCCTTGAGTTTGCAAACCTAATTCCATCATACCTAGCTAGGTTTGAAGAAACTTCTGCAGGCTGGATTATGTAGTAACAAGCAATAGCGTATTCAGTGTGAGGGAGTGATATTTCTTCAATTTTAGCTCCATTTTCTTCGTAAAACTTAATTGTTTTTTTAATATTTTCTTTTATTCTTTTGTCCATTCCTTCTACAAAATATTCTTTTGGAACACCAATTCTTACTCCCTTTATATCCTGACCAATGTGTTTTTGATAATTTGGTACATCAATTCGAGGAGTTGTACCATCTTTTTCATCTTTGCCTGCAGTTACATTTAAAAATATTGCACTGTCTTCAACTGTTTTTGTAAAATGACCTACTGTATCTAAGGAAGAAGCCATAGCAATAACTCCATATCTACTTACTCTTCCATATGTTGGTTTTAGTCCTACTGTATTTGTAAAACTGGCTGGAAGCCTTACAGATCCGCCTGTATCTGTACCAGTTGAGGCAATTGCCATTTGGGAGGAAACTGCAACAGCTGAGCCACTTGAGGAGCCCCCAGGAACATATTCTTTGTTCCATGGGTTTTTGGTTGGACCAAAGTCAGAATTTTCTCCACTTGATCCATGTGCCCATGCATCCATATTTGTTTTACCAATAATTACTGCCCCTGCATCTATTAATTTATCTACAACAGTTGCATTGTATGGGGGAATATATCCTTTTAAAACATTAGATGCTGCAGTTGTTTGTATTCCTTTAGTTGAGAAAATATCTTTTAAGGCAATTGGAATTCCTAGTAGTGGTAAGTCTTGTCCCTCTGAAATTAATTTGTCAGCTTTTCTTGCGCTTTCCAAAGCAATTTCTTTTGTGACTGTAATAAATGCGTTTAGATCTTTATCTTCTTTTTCTATTCTGTCTAAGTGTGCATTTAATAGCTCAACTGCACTAAAGTCTTTATTTAAAAGACCTTCTTTTGCTGTTTTAATTGTTAGGTTATTAAGATTCATATTTAAATATAATGAATTTTTATCCCAAGTTTTTTTGCAGTTTCGTGTTCATCTGTTGCGCCTTTTGATTCTTTCCACCTTGGAGTCATAAAAATATTTGTAACATGTCCACTAGATAATATTTTTCTCCAAAACTCGATAAATGATTTTTCTCTTAAACGTTCCTCTTGATTAAAATCATCAAGTTTTTGATATACACCATTTCCAAAGATATCTACTGCTGAAAATATTGGAAAGCCATATTGCTTCTTAATTTTTTCGGTATGTTTCTCAAGAATATCTATATTTCTTTGCATATGTTCTTTACCATCTGAAGTTATAATGCCTGCTACATATCCTATTCTTTTTTCTGTTGATTGTTTTCTGATCTCATTTAACAAATTATTAACTTCTTGTAAAACGTTTTCTAATTTAGTTAAACCTTTTATTGCGCTTTGAATTTCATTCCTCATTAGTTAGTACTCCTTTCACCTTAAATAATCCATTATGTGTTATTTTTGCATTAGATAAAGCTTCTTCTTGAGAAAGTGAAGGTTCTGTATTGTCCTCTGCAGTT
Source organism: Patescibacteria group bacterium (assembly GCA_038063075.1). Lineage (GTDB taxonomy): Bacteria > Patescibacteriota > Microgenomatia > Levybacterales > UBA12049 > JACQHJ01. Next base: position 18,109 of record JBBTVW010000061.1, read on the forward strand.
ATATTTTCAAGGCCAGTTACTTGAGAGGTTTCTTTTGTGTCCTTAGTATCTAAGGTTTGCAATTTATCAATATATGCAAGGATTGAGGAGAGTTGCTGTTCGTACTTATCAGCTTCTTCTTTTGTTAAAGTTAAATTTGCCAATTTTGCAATGTGTAAAACATCGACTTTCATTAATGTTAATTATATTTCAATTTGTAGGTGTTTAGCAATCTCTATTCTTTCGTTTTCTTCCAATGTATCATCTAATTTTTGAAGAGTTATTTTAGCTTTATATTTTATTTCTAATGCTTTTTCTATTAAATAATCTGCAAATAAAGGATTTTTTGAAAGTAATGGTCCATGAAGATATGTTCCAAAGCTATTTTTATAAACTGCTCCTTCAAGATTATCTTTTGCATTATTACCAAATCCTTTGATTACTTTTCCAAAAGGCTTTACATTTTTCTCAAGATAAGTTCTTCCACCATGATTTTCAAAACCAAGTAGCGTGTAATCAAAAAGATCTGGCTTAAAGCAAGCATTACCAATTAATCTTTTTTCATCTTTACCTGGATTTTTTGTATATAGATCAAATATTCCTAATCCTTTTATCTTTTGGCCATTTGCTTCTTGGTAATAATTGCCTAGTAATTGGTAAGCACCGCAAACATAAAGTCCTGGGACATTATGTTCAATTAGTTGATTAAGTACGTCTTTTGCTTTAAAAAGATCTTCTACTACTGCTTCTTGTTCTCTATCCTGTGCTCCTCCCATTAGGATAAGGTTGCAATTTTTAAGTCGTAAGTGTTCAAAACCAAGATCTAAAAGCTCAACTTTTACTACAATATCTCTCCACTGGCATCTTTTCTGAAGAACCAATAAGTTTCCTCTATCTCCATAGATATTCATTAGCTTTGGATACAACCAGCCAATTGTTAATTGTTTGCTCATAATATTTTTTTACCAGTTAATAGTTGTCTTACTTCAAGCATTGCTGAATAATTAGGCAGAATATAGAGTTTTTCGTTGTCAGATAAATTTTCTATCATTTTATCAATCGAGAGTTTCATATCAGAGGAAACATGAGCAAAAAAACCTGCATATTTAAGTCTTACAGCCATATCATACATACGCTCTCCAGTAACAATGATATTTATGTCTTTTGTTAATATATTTTCAAAGTCTATATCCCAAATCCAGGAGACATCTAATCCATCAGGGATTTTGTCATTTAAAACAATGACTATGTTTTTGCCACCTAAACTTTTTACTGTAGATAATGATTCATTAAAGCTAATTGGATTTTTAGATAGAAAGATCTGTACTTCTTTTCCCATATAGTTTAGAGTTTCTTGTCTTCCAAAAGCTGGTTTAAATTCTTTTAAGGCAGATTCAATAACTGATTTTTTAATACCTGCAACTTGGGCAAATAAAACAGCGGCTAAAATGTCATATAGAGCATAAGTTCCTTTTAGGGGATAATATGAAAGCTTAGAAAGATCTGGTTTTGGTCTAGTAAATTTACAGTTAGGACATTTCCAGTGGCCTAAATGAGAGAAATAATAAGAAGAAAAGTTAAGATTACTGCTGCATTTTGGGCAAAGAATTGAGTCCGCACCATGTTGGAGAACATTTTTTTCCAAAGTTTTTTCTTCTAAGCCAAAATAACAAACATTCTTCTTTCTCTCTTTACCTAAGAATGCAATCTGAGGATCGTCTGAGTTTAAGATTAAGACTGTGTCGTCTAGTTTATCAATTACCCTTTTCCAGTTAGAAGAAATTTGATCAATTTCTCCATATCTGTCCAGTTGATCTCTGAATAAATTAAGAGCGATTACAAAATCTGGTTTAATTTTTTCAGAAACTAGTGGAAAAGCGTTTTCATCAATTTCAAAAAGAGCAAAGTCTTTTTTTAATTCTCCATCAAATTTTGAAGAAATAATAATTGATGAGGCAATACCATTTAATAGATTTGCTCCAGACATGTTATATACACTTTTACTCTTATTTGCTTTAAAAATTGTTCTTATAAGCTTTGAGGTTGTTGTTTTTCCATTTGTGCCAATAATAACTACTTTCTTTACTTTAGATTTACTAAGTGTTTCTTCAATAAAATTTGGGTTAAGTATTAAAGCAATGTGTCCTGGCCAAGTAGAGCCGTTCCCTAAATTTAATAGGCGAATAAAACTTGAGAATAGTTTTCCAACAAAAATTATTAAAAAATTCATTACATTTGGCGGAGTATCTTAATTCTTTCTTCAAGTGGAGGATGAGTGTTAAAAAGACCTGTAAAAAAGTTTTTTACCTTCTTATTATCGAATGGATTTTCAATATATAGATGAGCTGTAGCATTACTTGCAACTTTCGGAGCAGTTTTATCTTTCTCAAGCTTTTCTAAGGCTGATGCTAAGCCTTCAGGATACCTTGTAAGAAGCGCTCCTGAGGCATCGGCAAGATATTCTCTTTTTCTGGAAACTGCAAGCTGGATAAGTGTTGCTGCAATAGGGGAGAGTATTGCAAAAATAATTGCTAAAACCATAAATATGGCATTTCCCCTATCATCGTCTCTATTTGAGAAAAAGGTTGCCCTAATAAAAAGATCAGAAAGAATTGCTATAAAACCAACTAATATTGCAACTACACCCATAAGTCTTATGTCATAGTTTTTTACATGTGATAGTTCGTGAGCAACTACGCCCTCAAGTTCTGCATCATTTAGCATTTCCAAAAGTCCAGTTGTAGCACATACTACAGCGTGTTTTGGGTCTCTGCCTGTTGCAAAAGCGTTAGGTGAAGGATCACTTACTACATAAACTTTAGGCATAGGAAGACCAGCAGCAATACACATATTTTCAACTATTTTGTAGTAATTTGGGAAATCTTGCTTTTTAATTTCTTTAGCTCCAGTTGTGGCAAGAACGAGCTTATCTGAATAGTAATAACTACCAATACTTGTAAATCCAGCAATGACCAAAGCAATACCAGCAAGACCAATGCCGTAACCCATTGCCTTGCTAAAGATATAGACAAGCGTTGTTACAAAAACAACAAATAAAAACATGATTACCCATGTCTTATTTTTGTTTGAAGAAATGGCTGAGTATATGTTCATAAACTAGAAACTTACTTTTACAGCTTTTTTTTCTGCTTCTGTTGCTGCAAAAAACTCTGCAGATTTAAAACCTAACATTCCAGCTATTAAAACGTTTGGAAAAACAACGAGTTTTGTGTTGTAATCCAAAACGTTGGAATTATAGAACTGTCTTGAGTAGGCGATTTTGTTTTCAGTGTCTGAAACTTCTTCTTGAAGCTGCATAAAGTTTTCACTTGCTCTAAGTGCTGGATAGGCTTCCGCCACAGCAAAAATAGATTTAAAAGTTTCTGTTAATTGATTGTTTGCTTTTGCTTTTTCTTCTAAGCTACTTGCAGATACTAAATTTGCTCTTTCTTTTGTAACATCCTCAAAAAGTTGCTTCTCGTGTTTTGCGTATCCTTTAACTGTTTCAACGAGGTTTGGTATAAGGTCTGTTCTTCTTTTGAGTTGTACGTCTATTTGAGAAAGTGCTTCATTTACTCTTAATTTTGCAACAATAATACTGTTGTATAAAAACCATACAAAAGCCAAAATTGCTAATATTACTGCTACGATTATTATTATATTCATCTATATCTCACCTCCTAATCATTAAACCAATTGATAATTTCATTATACGTCATTGTATTAAGTATGTCATTTTTTGTAGCCCATCCACGTCTAGCCATAAATATTCCATATTTTTGTAAATCCATATGTACTACTGCGTGACTGTCGCTGTCAACTGCTAGTTTTATCTTTTTATCAATTGCTTGTTTAATCAGTGTATCAAAAAGATCAAGCCTTTGGGGCCAGCTATTTATTTCTAATGCTTTATTATTTTCTTTACAAAATTCAAAAAGCTCTTCAAAGTTTAATTCGTAACCAGCTCTTTCTCCCAAAAGTCTGCCTGTAGGGTGGGCAAATATTTTTGCTTTTTTATGTGATAAACCTTTTAATACTCTTTGTGTCATTTTCTCTCTATCCATATTAAAAACGCTGTGAATAGAAACAATTGCACCATCTAATAAGCTTAAGCATTTATCATCGATTGCAAGATCACCGCTTGGTAAAATATCAACTTCGAGTAGCTTAATTATTCGAACATATTTATTGACTGATTTAAGTTGTTCAATTTTCTCGTTCCTTTTTTGCAATAATTCATAGATTTCTTTATTTGAGTGCTTTGATGTGCTTGGATTATGTTCTGAAAATGCTAAATATTGGTAATTTAACTGTCTTGCTTTTTCAAGCATTTCTTCCATAGTATTTTTACCAAGATCATGACTTGGCTCAATAGGAAAACTAGAGTGAATATGAAAATCTCCTTTTAAGTCTTTGAGTTCAATTAATTTTGGCAATCTATTTTCTATTGCTGCTTCAATTTCTCCTTGATCTTCTCGTATTTCAGGAGGAATAAAATCTAGAGAAAGAGCATTGTAAAAATCAACTTCAGAAGAATACTTTTTTAGTTTCTTATCTTTTGATTTTAAATTCTTTATTCCGTATTCAGATAAAGATAGTCCTTTTTTAAGAGCATATTCTCTTAAGTGCACGTTGTGATTCTTACTTCCTGTAAAATGCTGAAGAAGCGAACCAAATGATTCAAGCGGTTGAATTAAAAGATCAATCTGTTTGCCGCCTGCAACTAAAATTGAAGCTGATACATCACCTTTTTCAATAATTCTTTCTTTATAAGGATAATTTACAAAATATTCTATAGCTTTTTTAGGATTTGTTGAGCAAACGGCAAAATCAATATCGCCAACTGTTGCAGCTCTTCTTCTAAGGCTACCTAGAGCCTCAACTTTTTCTATTGATTCTTCTTTTTTTAAGTAGTCAGTTATTTTTTGAGCAATTTCAAAAGCATAGGACAGATTCATTCTGGTAGTTTTTCCTTTGCCAAGTCTAAATTCTGAAATAGCTTGTAAGATGTCTGCTTGAGATTTTTCTCCAAATCTTTCAAGTGAAGCAATTTTTCCTTTATTTGCGATCTTTTCTAAATCATTTATGACAGTTTTTTCGTTATTTAACTTAAAAAAACTAACTAATTTAAACGCTTTTTTAGGTCCAAAGCTTGGAATTTCTGTTAAAACAAAAATTGATTTAGGAATTCCTTTTAAAACCCAATCGAAATGTTTAACTTTTTTTGTTTTAAATAGCTCTATTAAATGACCTTGAATAGTTTTTCCAATTCCTGGAAGTTGATCAAGCCTGTCCTCTTTATAGTATTCCAATAATTCAGTAGTTAGTCCTGCAATTGTTTCTGAGGCTTTTAAGTAAGCAATAATTTGAAACCTAAACTTTCCTTCATCTTTTATTGTATAGGCTGTTGCAACGTTTTTTAGAAGCTTTGCAATCTCTTGATTAGACATGCACAAAAATGATACCAAAGCATTGACCACATTTCAAATATTTGTTAAGATACGGTAAAGTTTGGGGTGGTAGCTCAGTTTGGTTAGAGCGCCTCCCTGTCACGGAGGAGGTCGCGGGTTCGAGTCCCGTCCATCCCGCCTCGCCCAAACTGCCTAAGTTATTCTTCTGTCCTGAAAGGAGGCGAACACATGGCAAAAACAAAAAAAACGACTGTAAAAAGTCCAAAAAATAACAACATTTTATCCCAAATTAAGTGGGGAGAATCTTACACAAGTCTAATCCTTGGAGCAGTAGTTGTAGTAGTTGCTCTCATTTTAGTTTTTTCTTTCTTAAAAGGTAAAACAAATCAAACACAACAAACAACTTCAACTTCAGTAACCCAAGAGGAACAAGTAGTCAATGGGAAAATTGTTCCAAAAGTTTACACTGTAAAAGAAGGAGAAGATCTTTGGAATATTGCTCAAACAATATACGGATCTGGATATAACTGGGTAGATTTAGCATCAGAAAACAAGCTAACAAATCCAGGATTAATAGAAGTAGGCGCAAAGCTTACTGTACCAAACGTAGAAGTTAAAGTTCCAACAAGTAATGAAGTGATTCAAACAAATTCAATAAAAGGTACTTCATATACCGTAGTAAGTGGAGATTATCTTTGGGATATAGCATTAAGAGCATACGGAGATGGATTTAAATGGGTTGAAATTGCAAAAGCAAACAATATAGTAAATTCAAACATAATCCACCCTGGAAACGTTCTTAAGCTTCCTAGATAAGAATAGGATAATAAATTGCTGTATAATTAACCTGCATAGTCTGCGGGATTAGTACAGTGGTAGTATGCTACCTTCCCAAGGTAGAGGTGCGAGTTCGATTCTCGTATCCCGCTCAAGTTTTTATGTCA
>JBBTVW010000061.1:24542-32178 GCA_038063075.1 Patescibacteria group bacterium
GTAATTTCCGGAATCGGAAAAGGTACCACCGCTGCTTCCATCGCACTACTTCTTCGTTCAGCAGGATATAGAGTTTTCCCAATAAAATTTGAAAATTATCTAAATATAGATGCTGGAACAATCAACCCAATTGAACACGGTGATCCATTTCTTTGTGAAGATGGCACTGAAGGAGATATGGATATTGGAACTTATGAAAAATATCTAAATGAAGACATGGGTAAAGATAATTTTGTAACCATGGGAAGAATTTACCAAACAGTAATTGATAGAGAAAGAAGATTTGAATATAACGGTGAAGACGTAGAAGCAATTCCATATATTACGGATGAAATAACAAGTAGGATTGAAAACGTTGCCAAGAAAAATAATGCAGATATTGTAATTATTGAATTAGGAGGAACAGCAGGGGAGTACCAAAACATTTTTTATTATGAAGCATCCCGCATGATGACTCTTAAAAAACCAGAAGATATTATTCACATCCATGTAAGCTACGTACCAACCCCAAGTCATTTAGGAGAGCCAAAAACAAAGCCAACTCAACTTAGTGTACGAACTCTAAACTCAATGGGTATCCAGCCAGACTTTGTAATAACAAGGTCAGATAAACTACTTGACGTACGAAGAAAAGACAGACTAGCTCTTTTTTGTAATATGCATAAAGAGGATATTATCTCAAGTCCAGACGTCCCCTCAGTTTATGAAATACCTTTTATTCTCCACTCTCAAGAATTAGATACAAAAATTCTAAAAAAATTGGGTCTTAAATTAAAACAACCAAATTTAACGGACTGGAAAAGTTTTGTAGAATCTACAAAAACATTTAATAAAAAAGCAAAGATTGCTATTATTGGAAAGTATTTTGGAACAGGGGAGTATCAACTCAGAGATTCCTATGCTGCTCTTTTTGATGCAATTGACCATGCAAGTTGGAAAAAGAGTGTAAAAACAGAAACAGTTTGGGTTGATGCCGAAAGAATTGAAAAAGAAGGCGTAGAGAAAGTCTTTGCAGAAATTGGAGAGATTGATGGCATTATTGTGCCTATTGGTTGGGGAGAGCGGGGAGCAGAGGGAATGATATCAGCAGCTAGTTTTGCAAGAATAAATAAGATCCCCTATCTTGGACTTTGTTATGGAATGCAACTTGCTTGTATAGCTTTTGCAAGAGATGTTTTAGGATTTAAAGATGCAAATACTGAAGAAAACAAAAAGACAAAGCATCCTGTAATTCATTTTATTAAAACACAAAAAGAACTTGTTCAAAATAAACAATATGGTGGGACAATGAGGCTTGGTGGATGGGATGCTAAAATAAAAAAAGGTACACTTGCCTATCAAATTTATGATAAATACAAAGGCTTTAAAGATAAATCAAAAGATTTAACAAGTGAAAGGCATAGGCATAGATATGAATTCAATAACGAGTTTGCAAAGGATTTTGAGAAAAAAGGATTGATAATTTCTGCAAGAAGCACAAAAGAAAACTTAGTAGAAATCGTTGAGCTTTCAAAAAAGGTTCACCCATTTTATATGGGTACACAAGGACATCCTGAGTATAAAAGTAGACCTTTATCACCTCATCCAATATTTTTAGAGTTTATTAGCGCTTGTAGTAAATAAATATTGAGATGTTAAGCTTTTTAAGCTATAATACTACTTATGATTTCACAAATTGATTTTGTTGTTGGAGATATTATAAAAGTTTTTCAAAAAGTTACTGAAGGCGAAAAAACCAGAATTCAGATTTTTGAAGGCGTTTTAATGGGAATAAAAGGAAGAGGAGAAAATAAAACTTTTACAGTTAGAAAATTGGTTGGAGACGTTGCTGTTGAAAGAATATTTCCAATTATTTCCCCAAACATTGAAAAGGTAGAAGTTAAAGCTCACTCAAAGAAAAAAATCAGAAGAGCAAAGCTCTATTATCTTCGAGGCACTAAATAGTTAACCTTAATTTTCTTCTGTAGATCTTGACATCGGAGTTATCTTAACCTTTGACAAATAAACGAAATAGTTTTATATTTTGTTTATGGCAAAACTTGGAGAAGGTTTAAGAAACATATCTGGTGCTGCTGCAGATTCCATTGGACTTACCGGAATTAGATCTGGTTGGAAAGAAGCTCGAGAAGGATACCGTGGTCGATTTTCCGTTCCGGTTGCAGCTGGATCGGGCGTATTACTAGGAGTAGAGGAAATTGTTGGCCCAAACTTAACTAGAGACCTTATTATAGATGATAATCTTTCGACTACCTCAGAATATCCTAAAAGTGGTGCATCTTTTAGTGCAAGTATGTTTCTTGATGGTTTAAGTTTTGCTGGGTCTGTTGGAGTAGGAGTAATAACTAGATCACTTGAAGCAGCAATCGTCACAAAAGTTGCATTAAATGCAGTAACCTCTTTTGCCGTAAGAACGGCGGATTCAATCCAAAGAGAAAGAACCACAACTAGATAACTTTTTACTTTGTATTTTCAAATTTAAGGCTTCGGTTGACACATTTTTTAAGAAGTGTATTATAAAGTTATATCGTTATTTGTATATTTTTCGATCTTTCCTATGATTAAACGAGGCCTTGCAACATTTACTCTTGACACTGGAACATGTCCTCCTTGGTTATTCCAAAGAATGGTTAGCCTTGGTAGATCAATGACTGAAGTTCTAATTGATGAATATGGTCCAGATGAATATATTAAAAGAATTTCAGATCCAATGTGGTTTCAATCCTTAGGAACTGTTTTAGCTTTTGATTGGAATGCTTCAGGTTTAACTACGATTCTTACAGCAGCCCTAAAAGAAGCAATAAGAGGACAGGAAAAAGATTTAGGCGTCTTTATAGCTGGAGGGAAAGGAGCAACTAGTCGAAAAACTCCTGACCAAATTCTTGAATGGGGTTCAAGGTTAAACTTTAGTAGGGATAAGACTAAAAGCCTTATTTATTCTTCAAAAATGTCTGCAAAGGTTGACAGTTCCTTAATTCATGATGGATATACTCTTTATCATCATGCCTTTTTCTTTAGCAAAAATGGAGCATGGACTGTTGTGCAGCAAGGAATGAATACAGAAAACAGCACAGCAAGAAGATACCATTGGTACAGCGATAGTTTTGATAGTTTTGTTAACGAACCTCATAGTGGAATAGCATCTCAATTATTTAAGAAAAAAGCCTTAAATTTAACTTCAAAGGCAAGTTTTCAAAACAGAAAAATATCTTTGGAGCTTGCTAATTCTGGCTATTTAACTTTAATGAAAGATATACAGATTTTGAGAAGACATAGTAGTGAGCTTTCAAAAACCATAGCTTTAAAAAGTGGAGATGAACAATTAACAATAGCAAGTATTGCTGGTGTTGAATTTAAGCATCATAAAGTTGAGCAAGAAGATTTTAGTAAAAGCAAATATTTGGAAAAGATTTTAGCTAGAATAACAGAATTAAAACCAGAAAATTATGAACAGCTTGTTGCAATACAAGGTGTTGGAGGAAAAACAATGAGAGCACTCTCATTAGTCTCCGAGGTTATTTATGGTGCAGATCCTTCATATGAAGACCCAGCAAGATATAGTTTTGCTCATGGAGGAAAGGATGCCACACCATATCCAGTAGATAGAGAGACATTTGATAAAACAATTCAAATATTACAAACTGCAGTTAGAAAAGCAAAAATTAGTCCAATAGAAAAAGATAAAGCTTTAAAGAGGATAGCTAAGTAAAAGATTTATTAATTACGTGAAGTTACTGTTACTGCACCATTTTGTATGCCTTGAGTTAAGCCATTTATAAGGTTTGCATAATTTATAACCATTTTAGGTTTGGGTAATTTGGAACCTGTTACTTCATTTCCAGGTTGTGATACCAAATAATTGTTATTACCATCTTTAGTAAATACTTGTGCTGGCGCCCCATGGCCTAATGTATAAGGTCTAGTAATAGAATACCTCCATGCGTCTGAATGGTCTGGGTCAAGTGGTTTTGTTCCTTGTTCTAGTATTGTTGCTGTAACAGTGACCTGAAATGGCTGACTATCTTCTGGTAATTTAAATTTATATTCATACATGTGATCTCTGTCTGGTAAGAAAGTTAGATTTTCTGGGTTATGAGCTTTTGATACCCTTATTAAATTAATTACTGTTCTGTCTAATCTATTACCATATGATATTAATTCACGACGTTTCCTATCAATTTTTTCTAAGTGCTTAACAGCTTTTTTTCGAGAGTTTTTTGCATCTCTTACAAGTGGTAATTCATCAAACCCAATTCCGATTGTAGGTAATTCAGGTGCTCTTCCCATAATTAATATTGAAAGAATATTACTGTTTAGCAAGTAACTTGTCAATATTATTTGCGTAGATTTCTAATTTGGTCTCTTAGGACTGTTGCTGTTTCAAAATCTAATTCTTTAGCTGCTTGTTGCATTTCTCTTCTTAGCTTTTTAATTAATTTTTCTTTCTCATCGGGAAGTAATATATCTTTCTTCTGCAGAGTTTGCAGATAATTTATTTCTTCTTGTTTTTGTTCATGTTCAACAAGTTTTGCTCTAATAGATTTTTCAATAGATTTAGGAGTAATGTTGTGTTTTTTGTTGTATGCAATCTGAACTGTTCTTCTTCTTTCAACTTCATCAATTGCAGCTTTCATTGATTTAGTAACACTATCTGCATACATTATTACCTCGCTATCAACATTTCTTGCAGCTCTTCCCATGGTTTGAATAAGAGAAGTTCTGCTTCTTAAAAATCCTTCTTTATCTGCGTCTAATATGGCGACTAAAGAGACTTCTGGAAGGTCTAGTCCTTCTCTTAAGAGGTTAATACCAATTAAAACATCGTATTCTCCCTCCCTTAATCTATCTAATATGTCTTGTCTTTTTAGAGTTTCTACGTCTGAATGAAGATAGGAAACTTTTATATCTCTTTCCTGTAAATATGAGGAAAGTTCTTCTGACATTTTCTTTGTTAGAGTGGTAACTAAGACTCTTTGTTTTTTAGCCACTTTTTTTGCAATTTCTAAGATTAAATCTTCAATTTGTCCCTTAGTTGGTCTTACACTTACTTTTGGATCAACAAGGCCAGTTGGTCTAATAAGCTGTTCTACAATACCGTCATTTTCGGTAGCTAGAGAAAGCTCATATTCATCAGGAGTTGCGCTTACATAGACAGATTTATCAACTCTTGTCATAAACTCCTCAAACTTTAAGGGCCTATTGTCTAGGGCTGAAGGAAGCCTAAATCCATAATCTATTAATGTTTGCTTTCTACTTCTGTCTCCATTGTACATTCCTCGAATTTGAGGAACTGTAATATGTGATTCATCAATTATGGTTAAAAAGTCATCGGAACACTCGGCCATATAGTTTAAGAGCGTAAATGGTGGTTGTCCAGGTTTTCTACCATCAAAGTATCTTGAATAGTTTTCAACACCATTTACGTATCCTAATTCCCTTATCATGTCTAGGTCATAGCTAACTTTTTGTTGTAGTCTTTGAGCTTCAAGAAGTTTTCCTTGGGATTTTAATTCTTTTACTCTTTGTTCCATATCAGATTTAATTTTTGGAAAAACATCTTTATAAGTTGAGGGATCAGTCATATAGTGTTTTGCCGGATAAATAACCGCAGTGTTAAGATCAGCCGTAGTGTCTCCTGTTAATGGATCAAATTCTTGTATTTTAGTAATTACACCATTATTTATAATCATCCTTATTCCATTATCTATATATGCTGGAAAAAGATCGATATCTTCACCTCTAACCCTAAAAGTTCCTCTTTTAAATCCATAATCGTTTCTTTCATATTGAAGATCTGAGAGCCTAAGTAGAATATCTCTTTGCTCAACTTTTACACCTGGCCTTAATTCCATAACAAATTTTCCGTATTCAATAGGTGAGCCAAGGTTATAAATACAAGAAACAGAAGCGATTACAATTACGTCTTTTCTGGTTAAAAGATTGGTTGTGGCTGAAAGCCTAAGCATGTCTATTTCCTCATTTATTTCAACTTCTTTTTCTATATATGTATCTGAAGAGGGAATATATGCTTCAGGTTGATAAAAGTCATAGTAGGAAACAAAATAACAAACAGCATTATTGGGAAAGAAATCTCTAAATTCTTGATAAAGCTGTCCTGCAAGAGTTTTATTATGAGAGATAACAAGGGTGGGTTTTTGAATTTTTTGAATAACGTTTGCCATAGTAAATGTTTTACCACTACCAGTTACACCTAAGAGAACTTGGTGTTTTGAATCATTAGAAAGACCTTTGGTCAGTTTTTCAATCGCACTAGGTTGGTCTCCTGTAGGTTTAAAATTTGAAACTAAATTAAACTTCATTTAACCAATTTTAACATAAAAAGATACAGTTAGACTACTTGACAAAGTTTGAGTTTTTTTCGTATAAAATATACAGAGGCAAAAAAAGGAGAAAAGTTATGGCTGGAGTATTATATAGAAAAGAAAGAGAAGTTTTAGAGTTTTTAGCTCAATTTCAAAGGCAATATGGTTATTCACCAACTCTTCATGAAATTGCCCAAGGAACAGGACATAAGAGTAATTCAACAGTCCATACAATTATTCGTTCCTTAGTTGATAAAGGTTATGTTCAAAAATCTGATGGCAATACAAGATTATTAAAAATTGTTGATGAAAAAGTACAATTTTCTCTTTTAGGAAGCAAGCCAGCAATTGAACTGCCACTTCTTGGCTATATTGCTGCAGGGCAACCCCTAGAACCATACAGTGACCCTAATGCCTCATTCTTTGTATCTGCGTCACTTCTTACAGGAAAAAACACAGCATACGTTTTACAGGTTAAGGGAAGCTCAATGATAGAAGATGGAATACTGGATGGGGACTATGTAGTAATAGAAAAAGTAAACGAGGCAACTAATGGTGAAATTGTAGTTGCTATGGTTGATGATAATCTTGCGACTTTAAAGAAGTTTTATAAAGAAAACGGTAAGGTAGTATTAAAGCCTGCAAATTCACAAATGTCTCCTATCTATCCAAGTAAGCTTGCAATTCAAGGAAGAGTTGTGGGTTTAGTAAGAAAGTTTTAATACCTCGAAATTTTAGGAGTTAATTAATCGTTTAAATGTTCTTTTTTAAATACCTGCTGAATCTCTTTATATGAAGTTTTTTCTACGCTTTTTTCCTTAGAAATTTTGTGTTTAATAAACTCAAAAATCATTGGCAGAAGAGAAATAAAGACTATTCCAATAACAGCATATTCAAAATTTTCTTGAATAATTGGCATTTGTCCAAAGAAATAGCCCGCAAATATTAAGCTAGTAACCCAAATAAAACCACCAATAACATTATAAAAAATAAAGGTTCGATAGTGCATTTTTCCAACACCTGCTACAAATGGAGCAAATGTTCTAACAATGGGTACAAATCTAGCTAAGATTATTGTTTTACCGCCATATTTTTTATAAAACTCTTCTGTTTTTTCTAAAATGTCGGCCTTATCCTTTAAAAGCTGTGTAATTTCTTCTTTTAGCCCTTCAATAAGCTTTGTGTTTATCTTGCTCATTTTTTCTGGTTTAAAATTCTTATCGCATCATCTGCACATATTTTTGTCAGCCCATATCCGATGTCAACGCAGTCTTCATGATGTAGATTATTTGATGTTCTTACAAAATTTCCGCGTT
>JBBTVW010000062.1:0-19073 GCA_038063075.1 Patescibacteria group bacterium
CATTTTTTTTGCTTCAATTCCTACGGCGATAATTTTTTTATCTTGCTCGGAAACAGCAACGACAGATGGCTCATTTAACACAATTCCCTCACCTGCTAGATAGACAAGTGTATTAGCTGTTCCGAGGTCAATACCGATTCGTTTTGACAGTTGCATAGTATCAAATTAGCTTCTGATTCAAATACTATATCAAAATATATAATATCTATATCAAATTTAAGTTTTAGCCTTAATATTTAAGATTATAACACCCCTAAAAGAACTTGCAAGAGGGATTATCAAAAGGTATAATCAAAACCATGAGTAAGCAATTAGCAATTCCACTTTTACTTCTTTTCTTTATGGTCTTAGGTACTATTGGAGTAATTCTCTATGGAATGGGATATAGGTTTAATCTAAACAAAGGTACACCAGCTGTTTCAGGAACCGGTCTACTAGTTGCTACAAGCGTTCCAGACGGCGCTCAGGTGTTTATTAATAACCATTTAACTACTGCTACTGACAACACAATTAACCTTGAACCTGGTGAATATAATGTCAAAATATTTAAAGATGGATATTTTCCTTGGCAGAAAAAAATTATAGTTAAAAAAGAAGTCGTAAGTAAAGCTGATGCTCTACTTTTACCAAACGCTCCTAAACTTGAGAGCATAACTAATATTGGAGTATCAAATGCAGTTATTGATCCAACAAGATCAAAACTTGCTTATACAGTTGCATCACAATCTGCTCTTAAAAACGGTATTTATGTCTTAGATATGACCTTAAGGCCAATACTAACTTTGCAAAGTGCTTCAACTCAGATCGCCACAGATACTATTTCAAGGTTTTCACAAAGCACACTTAAGTGGTCACCGGACAGCAAACAAATACTCTCAAGTTTTGATCTTCCAAGATCAGATTTCTTACTTTTGGCAAATAGCCTAAATACAAACCCACAAGATGTAACAGCAACTCTTTTAAGCGTAAATACAGCTTGGAAAAAACTTAAAGATGATAAGCAAATAGCTTTTACAAATAGTCTTCCAAGAAAACTAAGGCCAATAGTTTCAGAGTATTTTACTGTACTTGAGTGGTCAGATGATGAAACCAAAGTTTTATATACTGCCTCAGTTTCAGCAACTCTTCCAATTATTATTACTCCTCCACTTATTGGAGTTGATTCTGCACCGGAAGAAAGAGAGCTTGAAAAAGGCAAGACTTATGTTTATGACATCAAAGAAGATAGGAACTATAAAATACTTGATAGTTTACCAACTAAAGAAGAAGGTTCGCATCTTCCTTTAATGTGGTTTCCTGATTCAAAGCATTTAATTTATGTTAATAGTGGAAAAATAGACATTATGGAATATAACGCTGGTAACCAAACAACAATCTATGCAGGTCCTTTTGTAGATAATTTTGTCTTCCCATGGCCAGATGCAAGTAAGATTGTAATCTTAACCAATCTTGGAAACCCAGCTAATAATCCTAACCTCTATACAATTAGCCTTAAGTAATTACATCCTAACGTATCTTTCTGAATCAAGTAGATAAAGAGTTCTCTGACCATCGCTAGTTGTTGGTGAAGCCATCATTTGTCCTGCTCTCAAATCCATAGGATCAATACCTAAACCTTCGAATTTAAATATTAAATAGTGTTCAAAAGACCTTAATTCTTCAAGTTGCTTAAGAGTTGGTGGAAACATTTCCCTATATTCATAAATCATAATTTTCCTAGGACTATACCCTTTCTCAATTATTCCAACCAATGGCTCAATAAATTCAAGCCTATCAAAACCATATTGCCTCACAGCTGACTGAACAGATTCTGATTCCACAACAGCTGTTACGGCTGGAGCAAGAGAAATTTCATTAACAAGACTTAAATCAGCGTTAAAAATTCTTCTAAAGAATGATGACTTGGGAACCACAGAATCATATCTAGTTAATCCTGCTCTAACTTTAGCATAATATTGTGGCTCATTAGGATTATCTAAATAATGAAGAAGGCTTGCATCTTGTAGTACAAATGAGCTCATTCTAGGCCTCCATGCATTTGGAATTTCACCTACGAGAAGATCACGTAAATCAGATACTAAGTCTTGCCTAGTAGCTGTTTTACTAAATAAAACATCTGGCTTAACACCTTTTCCTCTTACAATTTCAACACTTGGACCAATAAATTCACTCATATAAAAATATTTAAGTTATTTTTTACTTTGGTTTTGCAAAAACAAGTAATCTTTGCCAGGTTGTTCCAGGAGGCCAACATGTTTGAAGAACAAGTGTTTCTTCGTCTAAATTTTGAGCATCAACTATATGCGAAACATCATCAGGATTGACCACTTTTGATCCATTAACTATATATTCGTATCGCTTATTTTGATAAAAAATGACTATCTCATCACCTGGCTGAAGATCTTTTAAGAGGTAAAATATGGCATTATATCTTCCTGCATTCCAAAAACTATCTGTTGAGTGTGAAAAAAGGTAAATATTACCCATCATTCCAGGGAAAACTGTGCCTTGCGCATGAGCAACACCTTTCATAAGAATTGGCAGAAAAGCTTCTTGATTGCTAGGATCTATGTTCTCAAAGATCTTTGCTGAGGCTCCTATTTTAGGAATAACTATGCCAAATTCCGTATCTTTAGGCACTAATATCTGTTCTTTAGCTCCAAGGAGAACTTGGGCAAAGCTATCTACTCCACTTGAAGCAATTGGCTTAGTTTCAATTTGCTTATTCTCAACTTTATTTGGCAGACTAGATTGATCACTGATAACATAAGTAACTCCCCTAGCCTGTACTATACGGTAACTTACTTCGTAGTAAAGCGCTGGTCCAAATGTAGCTAAAGTAACAAAAAGAGCAAATAGAACTAGAAAGTTACCTATTGTTCTTAAGATTAAAAATTTAATAATATCTTTTTTATTCATAAGCTTATGCTACTTTTGTAAGTAAAATCTCCATCTTCATCTAAATTTAAGTTTACCACTAATGGGCTAACGAGTTAAGAGTATCAGTTTTCACATATTCAGCCATAAGAAGGAATTATAGCTTAAATTTAGCTTTAAATCAAACTATAGGTTGATAAATAGAGGCTTTGCATTCTGAATATTCTATGATTTTAAAATTAATTATGATATATTGCGTCAGTGAAAGAGGCTAACATTAGATTATTAAGAACACCAATCTTTTCAGACATTCCTATTCATGATCAAAGGAGATTAGGCAGTCAAAGTCCTGAGGAACTAATACAAAGATTTAGGCAATTTCCACTTAATAAAGGTTTTATTGATTGGGCTTTTGAACATGAGTTAATGATCGTTTACAGCAACATAGATGGTAAAGGATATTATCTACCTCAAATAAGAGAAATAATTGTAAACAATAAGCTAACAAGAGAAGAAATTAATTTGACCATCGCTCATGAATTGCTTCATGCTGCATTACCAGGAATAAATCCAAATAAAGATCAACCAGAATTAGAACTTGCCTTAGACGAAATTGCTCAAGAATATAGCAATGATGAAGATTTCATGAGATATGTAATGCTAAAAATACCTTCTGCTAATACCTATAATAGACCACAAACAAACCTAAAACCTTAAATTTAGAAGCATTGTGTACCCTCGAGGGGAATTGAACCTCTATCGACCGCTTAGGACGCGGCTGCTCTATCCGTTGAGCTACGAGGGTAAATTATAAAAACAAGTTTATCTCAATTAATCAATGGATGCAATAGCTTGAAAAACCATTTTATTAATTGCTTTTATACGCTTTAATAAGGATCCACCCTTTGAAACCCTAACCCTACACATACCGTACTCTAATTTTCCTTTTTTCTTTCCTTTTAAAATATATACATTTAAAAAATTTTCTTTTGGAATATCAACTACTTTAGACCAAAAATCCAGACATTTATCTTTATCCATATCTTCAAATATTCTAATACTCACACTTATTCTTTCTTTTGTTATTTGAAAGTTATTAATTAGTATTTTTAAGAACAAATTAATTAAATCTGGATCACTATTAGATATAATAAAGTCTTTCTTGTTACCCTCTCCCCAATACAAAGCTGAGGCAAATAAAATTCTCTCTTTGTCAGATAGTTTTTTAACAAATATTTTAGCGTCCTCAATAGCACTTTTCTCCTGAATTATTTTTCTATATCTACTACCTGCTCTTTTACTTTTCCATAAATCAATAAACTCTGGAAGAATTTTAACGCCTACTGAATGATAAAAAACAGTTGTGCGAGGTATTTGTAATTTATTACTTATTTCGGGAATACTATTACCATTAGATCTCATCTTTTTAATTTTTAATATCTGATCTTTTGATAGCTTGTGCTTGGGCATAAAATAATAATAATCAACTGATAATCAATTGTCAATCTAGTATTCATTATCTTTATCTTACTTAATCAGTATATGTTTTATCTGATTTAATAACGCTCTCCTAAAATACCTATTGAAAATTTCAACCTAACATGCGATTATTACTAAATGGAAAACCCACAAAAACTAACTAAAGAACAAAAAAGAGAACTTAGAAAACAAGAATGGCAAGAAAAAGCTCAAGAAGAAGTAAAAAAAGAACAATATAAAAAGGTTGCAATCTGGGTTGGAGTTGCATTAGCAATAATACTAGGTATTTTTGGTCTTGCAATGCTAGTTAACTCCTCTTCTAATTCAACGACAAGTAGCCTTAAAGTACCAGTATTAAATGATAAAGATCTTTATACAAAAGGAGATAAAAAGGCAAAAGTTACTTTAACTGAATATGGAGATTTTCAATGTCCAGCTTGTGCATCTTACCACCCAATTGTTAAAGCAATAATTGAAGAATACAAAGATAAAATACTCTTTATTTATAGAGATTTCCCATTAATTAATGCTCATAAGTACGCTCATTTATCATCAAGAGCAGCTTTTGCAGCTAATAAACAAAATAAATATTGGGAAATGTATGATCTTTTATACCAAAACCAGAATAGTTGGGCAAAAAGCACAAAGGCAGAAGATTTATTTGTAGATTATGCTAAAGAATTAGGCTTAGATATTGATAAATTTAGCGCAGATTTAAATTCAAGCGAAGCTAAAACATTTGTAGATGAGTCATTAGCTACAGCTACTGGACTGGGCATTAATTCAACACCAAGCTTTTTTATTAATGGGGTAAAAATAGATAGTCCAAGTAGTTTTGATGAGTTTAAAGAAATAATTGACAATGAACTTAACAAAAAATAAACTTTTTATCTACTCTGCCATTTTAGCCTTTTTGGGATTTTTAGATGCGGCCTATTTAACAATAGTTCACTACAAACAAATTATTCCTCCATGTACTGTTGGAAGCTGCGAAACAGTCTTAACCAGTGAATACGCATCATTTTTTGGTATACCGATAGCTTTATTTGGAAGCTTATTTTACTTATCAGTAATTATTATTTCCCTACTAATTGTTACAAACAATAAAAAAGAGTTTGTTAAATTATTCTATCTTTTAGTATCTGTTGGTTTTGGATTCTCATTATTCCTTATGTATGTTCAAGGAGTAATTCTTAATTCTTTCTGTCAGTATTGCCTACTCTCTTTTACAACCTCTACTGGAATTTTTATTCTAGCTCTTCTACAAATTAGAAATAGTAAGATAAAGCCATTGACTAAATAAAAATATCTTTTATAATCTTATCTCCTGCCTCAATAAATTATGCCAGTTACAAGATCAGAAAGACCGCAACAATTAGGCTTATGGGAGGAACAACAAAGAAGAGATCAAACCTTTGGTAGAGCTAAGAGATTTGTAGCTAGATATTACGACGTACATCCCTTTGAAACAACTCATCCAAGAGTGCAAAGAACGCTTGAATCACTTACAACTGGATTTAATAGTGACGTTCTAATTGGCATAGATGGTCCACTTGATGGCAGAAATGACATTGATTTATCAGAAGGTATTTTAATAATGACCAGGCAACCAGTACAAAAAGATGCAAGTAGCCTGCGAGAAGAAGCAAGAACTATTTCGCAAAATGCCTATACGCAAGAGGATATAGCTGAAATATTAGAGATCTATCTTGCATTTTGCGATACACCAAGAGATAAATCTACGCCTGATTTATTCAACTACTCAAGATTATTACATCATTTAGGTCAAAATCCTGACTCTTTCTTTCATCTACCAGTTCGAAGAGGAGCTAAAATGTCAAGAATACTAAATCTTTCCTTCTATGAAGAACTTGCAATGCTTTCTGGACCAGAAAGAACACCAATTATTGCTGGTTATCTAAGAAATGACTATGAAAAACTAGATCTAGCATTTGCTAAAGAAGGCTTAGGAATACTTAGAAGAAACCAGGGTTCAGCTCCAGATATTGATATTTCGTATTTAAGCAATCGGGATTTAAAAAGATATTGGCAATTTGTACAAGCATTAGATAAACAAAGAAAAAAACTTAAATTAACTAACGCTGAAATAGCATTACTTGCAAAACCTTTTGTAGTAGCGGCAACAATGCAAGGAATTGATACTGATTTAAGATTTGAAGATGATTTTGTCTTTGACGAAGATTTTCCTGGAGAAGTTAAGAAAACAAAGCCTGATATGCATATGAGAGATATGTTTGGAGATCCAATAGTTGTTAGATTAATACAAGAATCAGGGGATTTTAGAAGATTTTTTGCAGAAACTATTACTTTTGACTTTTATCATGGAATTAGATATTACTTTAGAAATTACTTAGATAATGTTCCAGAACAAGTTTTAGATCAAGTAATAGAAGAAGTTGCAGCCAGGGCAAAAGTTTTATTAAAAGATGATTCCGAAGAAATGTTAAAACTAAGAGATCAAGAAGAAGGAGAAAGAGGAGATAAATTAAAAACTGCGTTAGGAGCTAAAACTCAGGCAGAAATTGATTTTGAAAAAAGTAGGAAAAGTAGAAGAAGATAACTGTTTTACCTATTGACTTAAAATCTAATTAATTTTAAAATCTCTTAATTCCTGCCTCAAACATATGTCAACACCATTAGAATCAATTAACGGAAGAACTACTAGAGCTGAATTTGGAGCTACAACAGAAGCCGATAGGTTTGAGCGTTGGTTTCACAGAGAACATCCTACTAAATTTCCCGATGGGAAAATTGATGTAATTTTTGGAGACTTAAAAGCTGGTAATTTTTGGACCCCATTAACGCTTCTTGATGGACCAGCAAAAGGCGCCCTACAAAACCGAGATAGTGGTAGAGATGCTTTACTAAGAGATTATGAACAGTCACGGCTAGTTGCTAGAACATGGACTCTAGATACTTTTACAAAACCTGAAAGAGATACGCTAGTTGATCTAGTCATAAACCTTGCTTTAGAACCTGAAAATATGGCAGGCCAAGGAAAACAAAGGGGACATAGTACCCTACTTAGTCACATGGTAGATAAGCCTGGTTCTATATTTGCAGATGAGATTACTCCAGATGGTAGAAGAAGACTTATTAACGGAGCTTTTTGGGAAGAATTAGGATATGCAGTAGAAGGAGCAGCCTCGCGAGTTGAAGATATCTTAACATATCATGGATCAGAACTTGATCCAACTCTTGCAGCAAGTGGAGTATTACATCTTTATGAAAGAAACAGAAACTTAACAACCTATGCCTCTGAAAAAATAGATATTTACATGGGTGGTTTTTCAACGCAATCACTAGATACTTATCTTGGTTTTATTGAACAAGTAAGAAGAGAAATAGCATTAGATGGAGATCCTGCTGTACCAGATAAATATATTGATCAATTAGTTACCCCTTATATTATTGCTCTTGTTGAGCCATCGTCAGATGATAACTCTGATCTTAGATTTGGACCAAAATATGATGATGAAAAAGGTGAATATGTAACGCCAACTGATAGTTATCATGCTAGATTACAACATCCATTAGTTCAACGAGTACTTGGTAGATCTGAGGAAAGCAGAAGGGCTTTTGGGGAAAGACTCGCAGGATTATTAACTGCTGAACCAGAGATATATGGAGATGTCACGCTTGATGTCATTGAAGCAATTGGTGGAGAAACAAGTGATAAAGTCTTACAAACTACTCTTAGTGAGGTTGGAGATTATGAAGTTGGTAATATTAAACACTTACTGCAAACATCTAACTCTGGTTTAAGAAACAGAGGCTTAGAATTATTAAGCTCAAGAAGAACACCTCAAGAATAGGAAAAATAGAAATAGTTATTTTATCTAGTAGCTATGGATTTCTTCAGGAGTAAACCAAAGGGTTTTTTCAAAATTAGCCTCTTCAACTGTAGCTGAGATATGAACTATATTTTCTACAGCTCTTTTCTCTTCATTTGCATAAGCTGCACTATCTGTTGAAAAGTCTCCTCTAATTGTTCCTGCAGGTGCATTTACAGGCATTGTAGGACCTGCAAGATTAACTACATTTTCAACTGCATGCTTTCCCTCAACTACCATAGCAATTACTGGATGTGAGCTCATAAAGTCAAGCAACCAACCAACAACTACTTGTCCAACTGCTGCTGGATCTTCTGTTCCAAACTCTTTTTTAACATCTTTACCATATTTTTTGTATGTATCGATTGTTTTACCACCAATTCTTTCAACAGTTGAGGTTTTATCTATGGCATAATGCTTATCCAAAAGAGTTTTCTTTGGGACTACCATCTTCATAGCTACAATTTTAAGACCCATTCTTTCAAATCTATGAATAATTTCACCAACTACTCCCCTTCTTACTCCATCTGGTTTAATAAGTACAATTGTTTGTTCCATATTAGATTACAATTTTAACAACTTTTCAAATCTTTGTCTATCCTCAAAGTTGCCTATAATTGCAAGGTTAAGAGTTTCTGGTACAAAATACTTTTTAGCCATAGCTTCAACCTCATCTTGGGTTACTTTATCTATTTCTCTAAGTAAATCCTCAGGTGTTTCAACTTTTTCTTCTAATAACTCTTCCTGAGCGTAAAATGCAGCCACAAATCTGCTATCTTCAAGCTCTAAAACTAGGTGGCCTTTTAGATATTCTTTAGCC
The DNA here is from genome assembly GCA_038063075.1 of Patescibacteria group bacterium. GTDB lineage: Bacteria > Patescibacteriota > Microgenomatia > Levybacterales > UBA12049 > JACQHJ01. Next base: position 9,031 of record JBBTVW010000062.1, read on the forward strand.
TTAGCTAATTCTTCTTTAGTTATATTTGCCTTTCCATCTGCAAATTTGGAATATTGCTCAATTATTACTTGGATTCCCTCTTCTACTCTTTTTGGATCAAGACCTGCTGTAGAAACAAGGTTTCCTCCGTCTTGATAGCTTTCTGAGCCTGTTCTTACATAATAAGCAAGGCCGCGCTTTTCTCTTACTTCAGAAAATAGTCTTGAACTCATTCCTCCACCTAAAATTGAGGAAAGAACGGAAAGAGCGTGTTTTTCTGGTGAATTAATAGGAACTGTTCTAAATCCTACACCTATATGAACCTGTTCTGTTGTTTTATGTTTTATATAAAGATCTGGTTTGACCTGGTTTTCAACTAGTGGAATATATCTAACTATATCGAAACGAGGCATTTGTGCGAAATACTTCTCAACTTCTTGCTCAACTTCTTTAACATCTATGCCTCCGGCGACAACAACTGTAATGTTATGAGCGCTGTATAAGCTTTGCATGTAATCTACAAAGTCTTCTCTAGTAATAGATTTAATTACTTCTTTTCTACCTGCAATATCCCAGCCCATTGGAGTATCGCCGTACAAAAGGCTTTCATAAACATCTCCAATTTTTCTACTTGGCGTATCTTCATAAAGATTAATTTCTTCTAAAATGACTCCCCTTTCTTTTTCAATCTCAGCTTTATCAAGCTTTGAATTTTGTAACATATCTGATAAAACATCAAGGCAAAGACCAACGTGATCCTTAGAAGCTTTTACAAAAAATCCAGTTACCTCTTTACTGGTAAAAGCATTGAATTCTCCACCAATACCATCAATTAAGCTTGCAATATGCATTGCAGATGGTCTTTTGGTTGTTCCTTTAAATGCCATATGTTCTAAGAAGTGAGAGATACCATTGTTTTTAAGGGTTTCATATCTTGATCCTGCTCCAACCATTACCATAACAGTTGCAGACTCAAAAGAAGGCATTGGAATAGTAATTAAGCGAAGGCCGTTTTGAAGAACTTTTTTGTGGTATTGCATGCAGAGATTATACCAGGAATTAAGGAGATTTTAAAGGATAAAAATATCCTCAAATTAGTATTTTGAGATTTTTAAGACAAAGCTCCCCTTTTAATATAATCTTTAATTAAAGATTGATAAGGCACATTAATTTCATTAGCTTTCTCCTTGACCCTGTTTAAAAGATATTCCGGTATCCTAATGGATATGGAACGGGAGGTAGGCTTTAAATTAGGAAAACTAACTCTTTCAAAGTTAGAAGAATCGAAATACTCTGACAAATCTAAATTTGCCCAAAATTCCCGTTCTTTATCCTCATTTTTAAATTTTGGAATATTAAGTTGTTTCTTCATATAAGTACACCTCCTTTTTATTTATATCCCTAGCTGATATTATTCTTAATTTATAATCTCTTTGGGTAAAAACAAAATACAAAAGCCTATTCCTTTTTGTCTTACCAAGTATTATAAACCTTTCTTCTTGTGAAATCTAAATTTCTACATTTTTTGTGGGGCATTAACACTCAAAAGATTAAGAAGACATTGGAATAGTAATTAAGCAAAAACCATTTCAAAGAAGTTTCTTGTTCTATTACGCAACTGGGATTATGTTAAAGATTATTGAGACCTGAATAAGAGAACTATCTAATTATTCCCCTCGTAGTTATTCCCGCAGTTCTACCTAATTCAAGGCTCGTATTTCTTAAAAATGTTCCGACAAATAAAGAACCGGCAAAGTTAGTTTCTGGATCAACTACTGCGTCAGTTAAATCAGTTCTAATAAACCTACATCCCATAAGTCTTGCTCCACTTAAATCTACTCCAGCAAATAAACCATCAGTGAAATTAGCTCCTCTAAGATCAGCTCCTCTGAAAATTGTATTTACACCAATAGCAGCAGTAAGATTTGCTGAATGTAAATTTGATCCACTAAAATCAGAATCAGTAATAATTATTTTTTCAAGATTTGCTCCTGGAAGATATAAATCACTAAGAAGTTTTCCATTAAAATCAAGCATTGATAAATCAAGAGATACCTCACTTGTTTCTCTCATTTGCTTTAAGATATCAAAAAATCTTCTGATTGTTTGAGCTCCACCTCTAAAAAGAAACCTGTCCACAGCATCCTGCCTCAAAGCAGTGCTTTCAAGATATTCATCACGAGTTAATCCTTGGGTAGATTTACTTAAAAGAGCTATCACCTCAGCTAATTCCTTATCTGTTACAGCTACCCTAGGAACTTCAGGCCTAATTAATCCTGAATCTCCTGATGTAATTCTACGAGAACCTTTCTTTCCTGGATCACCTTCGTTTGCCATTTGCGGGATTGTACCAAATACTAATATATTTGTCAAACTATGGGACTTACATGCTTTCTGGTGCATTTACTCCAAGAATACCTAATGTATTTTTAAGAGTAATTTGAGTTGCCCTAAGAAGAGCTAACCTTGCTTTTGTTATCTCTATATCTTTTGAAAGTACTCTTTGGGCTTCATAGAATTTATGGAATAGATTTGCAATTTCTAGGGCATAAGTACAAAAACTATTTACTTCTAAAGTATTACTTACCTTTTCTACTAAATTTGGCAGGGCTATTAAGGTCCTTATTAAATCCATTTCTTCTTTTTGAGTAAGTAGGGATAAATCTGGATTTTCAACACTCTCTTCACTCTTTTTAAATACACTACAAATCCTTGAATAAGCGTATTGAATATAGAAAACTGGATTATCAGCCGCTTTTTTCTTAGCAAGTTCAAGATCAAAATCCATATGAGTTTGAGATCTTGGCATAAGAAGGAAGAATCTAAAAGCATCTTTTCCTACTTCATCTAAAACTTCTCTGGCAGTTACAAAAGTTCCTGCACGCTTACTCATTTTTATTACCTCTTCTCCCCTTTTTAGCCTTATCCATTGATATAAGACAACTTTAAGATTTTGGGGATCAAAACCAAAAGCTTTAACAATTGCCAAAAGTCTTGGGACATGACCACTGTGATTTGCTCCTAAAACGTCAATTACTAAGTCATTTGCGCTCATTTTTTCATTGTGATAAACAATATCTGAAGCAAAATAGGTAAATTCACCATTTGATTTTCTAACTACTGTTTCCCTATCCTTTAAGAATTCATCATTTGGAGCAAACCACAAAGCTCCTTCATTTTCCTTTAGAGAATTGGTAATTTTAGGAAGAATACTTTCAACTTCTTTTCTTAAATCTGATTCTTTCCTGATCTTATCAAAACTAATACCCATATCCTTGCAGTCCTTAAGAATCTCCAAAAGCATTATTTCAACTGCAATTTCTCCTGCTTTTTGGATAAACTCTTCTTGGGATAGATCATCATGTTTATCCATTTGTTCTTTAACCATTTCAGATAATTCTGCTACGTATTCACCTTGATATTGAATCTCGTAGCCTTCTTTTATCTGATCTGGATGAATTTTAAAATAAATTGCTTCCCCTAACTTATCAACCTGGCCACCAACGTTATTATGTAAATAGTCTCTTGTAACCTCGTAACCAGCTTTAGTAAAGACATTTGCAATCGTATCTCCCAAAGGTCCTCCTCTTGCGTTTCCTATATGCAGAGGTCCTGTTGGATTTGCAGAAACAAATTCAACGCTTACTTTTTTACCTTTACCAAGATCCAGTAAGCCAAAATCACTTCCTAAAGCTATAATTTCATTTAATTTTGAAGCTAGATAACTTTTTGAAAAATAAAAGTTAATAAAACCAGGCTCAACTACTTCAATTTTTGCAAAATCTTTTTTTAAATCACTTAGTTTTTCTAAGCTTTCTAATAGGTTATTTGCTATTTCCATTGGCGGTTTTTTAAGGTCTTTTGCCAAAACCAAGGAAATATTTGAGGCTAAATCTCCGTGTGATTTTTCTTTTGGGGTTTCTATTAAAAAGTTTACCTCATTTACACCTAATTCTAAGGCTAAATCATGTAAAATTGAGTAAATTTTTTCGTTAGCGTTTTTTAGCATTTCCATTATTTTATCACATTCAAATGAACAAGTTTGCTGCACTTGCATTGAGATCTAATATCATATAAGATATATTCTGTACTATAAGACTTAAGGTCTGATAGACAATATGACAGGTTTATTTACATTTTTATTTTCGATTTGGCTAGGATACATTGTTTTCCTTATTTTCTCTCATCCAGAAAAAAAGAAACATAAGGTTCCGCAGGTACGTTTGTGGAGAATTGAACTTCTCCCTAATATTAGAATTCATTCAAAAAGCAAGACTTATCATATTCACCATTGGGTAATTCTCTCAATGTTAACTGCTATTACCCTTATTAACTATGAAGGATTTCAATATATAACAATTGTAAAAGGTATGGCAATCGGTGGAATAATTCAAGGACTTAGATATCCAGATAGATTTCAATTTAGACACCACAAAAAAGGCACACCAAACTATAATAAAGCTAGAAAAGGTTAATAAACTAATTACTTAGCCAAAAAGTTTCTCCATTAGATACTACTTCTATTTCCCCTACTTTATCTGTTCTTAAGGTTTTTATCTTATATTTAGCCAGTAAGCTTAAGATAAAAGTCGTTGGATGACCATACCTATTCTTACTTCCTACTGAAATAACCGAAAGACTAGGCTTTAAAGTACTTATAAAAGATTCACTTACCCCAGTTTTTGACCCATGGTGAGGCAACATAAGCACGTCTACATCACTTATTAAGCCTAAAAGCCTATCTTGTACGCTAAACCCAGCATCGCCTGTTAAAAGAGCCTGAAAATCACCAAAGCTAACTAACTGCACAACCGATAACTCGTTTACCTTTGCAATATTATTAAATTCTGTAAAAGCACTTTCTCTTGGCCAATAAATATTCGATACTACCCCATCACCAAAATCGATCTTGTCATTTTGATATACATACCTTGGCTTTAATCCTTCATTCTTTATAGCTTCAACCAATCTTTTATATATTCCAGTCTCTTTTAACGTATTAGATGTAACAAAATGTAAAACAGTATATCTTTCTAGTACAGATACCAGGCCTGTTATGTGGTCAGCATCAGGATGAGTTGCAACCATTAAATCAATTGTTCTGTCCCAAAAAGGCATATGCTTTGTTAAACAATCAAGTACTTTATCATTTGGACCACCATCAACCAAGACGTCTTTGCCATTTGGTGTTTTAATATAAATTGCATCTCCCTGCCCCACATCACAGTAAACAAGATGTAAATTTTTATCATCTGTTGAAAAATCTTGGAAAAGAAAGATTCCAAGAAGAAAAAATAAACTAATTAATAAATAAGTAATATGTTTTTTCATTTTTTATACTTAAACAAAAGTAAACTAATTAAGAATAGATAATAAGCTATTGCAAGCGAAATTGGAAAGCTATTAATATTTAATGTGTTTCCTTGTTTTGCAAATAAATCTATAACTAGCTCAAAAAAGTACAAAAATGGCAGACAAAGGTAGAGAAAAAATAAGGCTAAAGGCGGAAAGATAAAAATAAAAAATGAAGCTAATCCTCCTAAAACCATAAGAAGAGGTATGGTCCACAAAACTAATCCATTAACTACAATTGAAAGTAAAGAATAATTACCAAAATTTGTAAGTAAAATAGGCAAAGTAGCAATTTGAGCTGAAATTGTTGTTATAAAGCTTTCAGTTAGACTATTTTGCCATTTCTTAAAAAGCTCAGGGATATATAAAAGCCCCAAAGTTGCACTAAAAGAAAGGGCAAAACCAGTATTAAAAAGAAGTTGTGGAGACACAAAAAGCATAACAAAGGCTGTTATTAAAAGAGTATGTAAGGAAAACTGTTGCCTACCTAAGATTTGGGCACTAAAAACAATTATTCCCATAATACTTGCTCTAACAATTGAAGGCTCAAAACCAGCAACTGCTGCATAAAAGATAATACCAATTACTGAAAAAGAGATTGCTAATTGTCTTTTCAAAAAGCTTTTAAAGAGAAAAAACAAAAAAGCACTCACCATAGTTACATTCATTCCAGATGCTGCAATTACATGCATTACTCCAGTTATCTGGATGTCATTTAAAAACTCTTTAGGCAAATTCTCCTTAATTCCAAAGACTATGCCAAGCATTAAACCTGATGAAATTGGGTCTAAGTTTGACCTAAAATTATTAATTATTTTTTGTCGAAAAGAATATACAGCTGCTAACACTAGATTATTTTCACGGAAATTAGCTTCCACCTTTGGGTAATTTAGCGTGAAAATAGGGGTTAAATCATCTAGCACTAACGTATCTAGAGTGCCAGTTATTTTTAGGTAATCACCATAATAATATCTTTTATCTAAGTCTAGTTTTACTAAGACTTTATTTACAGGATCTATATTTAGAAAGAGTGTTTGATAGAAGGAATATTCTTTTGGATTTGAAAGTACTTGGGTAACAAAGCTTATCCTCTCTCCTTTTGTATATGTTTTTTGACTAGAGTAAAAATAAACTAGCCTAATACCAAGTAATATTACTAATAAAACATAAAGAAAAATTAGCTTATTGCTCATATTGGCTTTAGTAAGCAGTTATCTTATCCTTAATTTGATCAAATACCTTTTGTGAAACTACACTTTTAGATACTAGATCATTAATATCTAAGTAAGGCCTATTATTTATAATCTTTGCAACTGTAACCGGACCTACTCCTGGTAAAGTATCTAATTCTTTCTCTAAAGCACTGTTTATATTAATTAAACCAGAATTGGTTACTAAGTTACTTGATCCAAGCACTGTGGGAGCAGACTGCCCAACCTTTGGTATATAAATCTTTTGACCATCAGTTAATTTGGTTGCTAAATTAATGCTCTTTGCAACAAAATCTCTATCAGCCTCATTTGATAATCCTCCAGCTGCAACTAATCCATCTTGAATAATTGAGCTAGGCTTTAACTTATAGACTCCTGGATTAGAAACTGCACCCTCAATATCAACGGTTATTAAGTTCTCTGATTTAATAATAGCTGTAGAATTAGTTTCAAACTTAATGTCAGGAGATACTTGATTTTGACTCCATAAAGCTATCAAACCATATATAAAGAATATCAAACCAACTAGTGCCAGAAGACAAGGAAGCCAATACTTTTTTAAAAAGTTAAGAAGTATTCTTGATACCTCGCTATCCATCTATATTACAAAGTTTATTATTTTGCCTTCCACGTAAATTACTTTTTTAGGCTCAGAATTAAGATAATTAGCCACTTTTTCGCTTTGTTTGGCTTTACGTTCTATTTCTTCCTGATTTTTAATATCAGCTCTTTTCACAGAAATTGTATCCCTAAGCTTACCATTAATAGAAACTGCTATATTAATATTCTCATTAATTAAGTATTTAGATTGAAATACCGGCCAATTCTCTAAATGAATTGAGCTAGCACTTGGATTTGTCAACTGCCAGAGTTCCTCTGTAATATGAGGAGCAAAAGGAGCAAGAAGTTTCAAAAATGTCTCATACTCTTCTTTAGATACCTCTTCTTTTGCGCTTAAGTGGTTTAACCATATCATTAAACTAGATACTGCTGTATTAAACTGTAACATCTCAAGATCTTCCCCTACTTTTTTTATGGTCTGGTGCATTAAAGATAGATCCTCTTGAAACACTTTAGAATCATTAACTTTTTCTAACATATCCCAGACTCTTCTTAGGAATTTATAGATTCCTGAAATTGCTGTCGGTGACCATGGACTAGTTGCTTCGTATGGCATCATGAAACAAAGGTAAAGTCTAACCGTATCTGATCCATATTCCCTTACTACATCATCTGGATTAACTACGTTTCCCCTAGATTTACTCATCCTATTACCATCAGGCCCAAGTATTACTCCATGCTGGGCTCTTTTCTTTGCAAACTCATCAAAGCTAACAAGACCCAAGTCTTTAAAAAACTTTGTGAAAAATCGTGCGTAAAGAGTATGACCCAAAGTATGCTCTGAGCCTCCAAAATAGACATCAACAGGCATTATTTCTGATACTAACTCTTTGTCAAAAGGCGCTTTATCAAACTTAGGACTTACATATCGATAGTAATACCAGGCGCTATCAAAGAATGTATCTAGGGTTTCCGCATCTCTTTTAGCATCACCACCACACTTTGGACATTTTACATTTAACCAGTCTTCATCGCTAGCTAAAGGTGGCTTTCCTTTTGGCGTGTAATCTACATTATATGGAAGCTCAATAGGTAAATCTTTTTCTTCAACAGGCACCAATCCACACTTGTCACAGTGAATGATTGGCACTGGTGTTCCCCAGTAACGCTGTCTTGAGATTGACCAATCTCTTAAGTGATAATTAATCTTTTTTTCTCCTTTTGGAGTTGCAGCAAAGCTAGTTTCAATAATTGGCAGATCAAATTTTTGTGCAAACTCCTTATCCCTTGCGTCAGCAAATGGAACTGCCATTATTGCACCTGTTCCATAACCAGCTAATACATAATCAGATATCCAAACAGGCACATCTTTACCTGTAACTGGGTTTTTCACATACTTTCCACTAAACACTCCTGACTTTGTCCTATCTTCTTTTCTCTCCATCTCAGTCTTCTTGGAAGCGGCTAGTAAATATTCCTCAATTTCTTTTGTTTTGACGAGATTTTTCACAAATTGATGCTCAGGAGCAACGACTAAGAAGGATGCTCCATCAATTGTTTCTGGCCTTGTTGTAAAAACCTCAATACCAGCAAAATCTATTAATACCCCTTCACTTTTTCCTATCCAGTTATTTTGTCCTTCAATTACCTGCTTTGGCCAATCTGCTTGTGGAGGATTTTTCCAAATTAAGCTATCTGCATATTTTGTGATAGCTAAAAACCACTGTTCTACTTCTTTTTGAATTACTTCAGATCCACACCTCCAACATTTTCCAGCTTCTATATGTTCATTAGCTAATACTGTTTGATCTATTGGGCACCAGTTTGATAGTGCTTTTCCCCTATAAGCAATTCCCTTTTCAAACATTTTTAAAAATATCCATTGATTCCATTTGTAATATTCGGGTAGGGATGTAATTGCGGTATGATTCCAGTCAATCATTGTTCCCATGGTGTCAAACTGAGATCTCATGGTCTCAATATTTTTCATGGTCCAATCCTTTGGATGAATTCCTCTTTTTATGGCTGCATTTTCTGCTGGAAGACCAAAAGCATCAAATCCATTTGGGAAAAAGACATTGTATCCAGACATCTTCTTATATCTTGCATGTGCATCTGAAGGAACAAAAGCAAACCAGTGTCCTAAATGCAGATCTCCTGATGGATATGGAAGCTCTACGAGGTTGTAATATTTTTTCTTTTTTGAGTCGTGTTTAAACTCATAGGCTTTTGACTTATTCCAAATTTCTTGCCATTTAGCTTCAACTTCTCTTGCAAAATATTTAGCCTGTTTCATAACCTAAAGTATAGCATACGGACTTGAAGTTTTACCATAAATTACCTAGTATTGTATTATGAAGCTTTTTACACAATCTCTTATTATCGTTTCCTCCTTTATTACAATCTTTATCTGGCAAAATAGTCCTCTTAAAGACTTCACCGTTCAATTATTAGGTCTTTTTATTGTCCTCTATTTTATTGTCTCAGCAAGAAAAGGAGGAAAGGGCTTTTTAACGCTTGGAGGAGAAGGTTACGCAGGAATATTTCTACTAAATACTCTTATTTTTCTTTTGATTTTTTCAACTGGTGGAATAAATAGCGCTTTATTTTTTGTTTTATACTTTCTTTGTTTTGGTATAGCCTTTATTTTTAATCCCTTAACTATTTTTGTTTTTATATTAGGAGCAGTTCTTTTATTTGTACCCCAAATACAACCTGATTTAACCACAAATCTCTTAAAGCTTGGCTCTCTTGCCCTTATCTCACCACTGGCATACTTTTTTGGCAGAGAATACAAAAGGTCAGACGCCCAAGACGAAAAAATAAATGCCATAAAAGAAAGAAGCAAAGAGGCTGCTGATACAATTTCAAAAGATATTGAAGAGATAATTGAGGATGAAAAACAAGTTTTAGACAAAAAAGATGTTGAAAAATTAAATG
>JBBTVW010000063.1:0-7351 GCA_038063075.1 Patescibacteria group bacterium
TAATACATTCTCCAATTGTTCTTGCTGCTCATGAGTTAAGACACGCGAGTCAATTCGTAACTAATCCTATTCAATTAGCAGAGGATCTTCGTGATGCAAATTACGATGCTGATAGATGGAACTCTACAGCATCTGAGCTTGATGCTAGATCTTTTGGTATAGATTTTGCAAATCAATTGTCGCGTAGAAGACCTTTAGGATAATAATTTTTCAAAGCTAATTAGCTTCATTTATTTATTATTTTTTTATCCATCTAGTAACTAGGGAAGAGGAGAGGGGTAATAAGAGTTTCGGGAAATTCAATGACACATTCCGTACTAGATGATATAGTTTGATATAGTAATTAAATTTAGCCTATAATAATTATAGGACTAAAATGTGGATATCTTATGGTATTTTCACAAAGAATCTGAAGCTAAGCCTCGACTTTTCACAACTCTCTAGTCTCTAACGTAGAACACTCCACGCATAATCCGTGCCTAATTGAGGCTAATCAAAGCTAATTTGAAAAAAATACGAACACCTCTATTCCCAGAGTAGAAGCCTAGGGTTATATTCTAAATTATACATATTTAGCCTTAAAATAATAAGATTAGATTGTTAAATCAATCTAAATGTACGACGTAGTAAACCCTCTATTAGAAGAGCATTAAGTAAAGGATTGTATAACAACAAATAAATAATTAGTTTTACGTCCCTACAAAGAGTAGTGTTGTTCTATTGACTAGTATTTGTTTATCGATTTCTCCCTTAAGAAGACGTAAAGATAAAATATGGTGTTATTAAGCGGCAGGAAAGCGAAAGTGATTATGTCGCACAATAATACTTTTGCGACGCCACGCAGGCACAAGTCCTGAGAGAAGTGCCATTTTTATTATATGTTTTTAACGAATTTATTTCAGATATTTACATTATTCTTACTTGTCTATCTATTGTTTACTCTGTTTTTATTAGTAACTATAAATTTTAGCTCTCCCCTACTATAGGGTTGTTAACACAAAAATATTGAGGCTACTTGAAGCTAAGCTTATATACTATTGGCATTCTCCGAGGCTAGAGTATATAATACCACAATGAATTCAAGGGAGATCATCTCGCCAAGGGCACTAGAAAGCGTTTTTCCTATAATAAGTGATGCCCGTATGAATGCACGGGAATTTATTGTTTTTAATGGTTTAAGGGAAAAGCTTAGTATTGGTTCAAAAATTGGCCAAGGATTAATGTTTGAAGATATTTTGGCAACAGAAGTAATTGGTAGGCAAATTAGTGCAGTTGATTCTAGGATTAGGCGGTTAAGATCAGGCGGTCTTTCAAAAAGGCGCGTTTTAGGGGCTTACACAAGGCACGCAATAAGGCTGCTTGAGCAAAGAGCTTCTAGCTTATCATGGGCGTTTGGTTATATGGTTGAGGAAACAAGTTTTCATAGAGAAACATATTGTAGGACATCTGCACAATTAGAAAGTGCAGTAATTGTTGGGCAAGCAGTAGATGAACTTATTTTAATTGCAGATGAAAAAGGCGTGCCAATTGCAGATCGTGCTAGATTTAAAAATGGTGATTTGGATGATTGGAAAGAAAAGTACAGAGAAAAGCTTTACGCAGTTAGTTAATGACTTCAGTTTTATTTAATTCTTTGTTTTGATCTATAGCTTGACTTAGCTGAGTGCTATAAGCATATTCACTTGAATCTGTATCCCAATTAGGTCTTGTCTTTTGACTTATACTCATATAGAGTATCTTATTTGATCCATCATTTAGAGTGGCTTCAAAAGCTAGCCATTCACCTTCAGATCTTGTTAAACCACCGTCAGCATCATATCCAGGTACGGAAATATAATTTGATATTTTAATCTCAGATCCAGGTTTAAGATCAACTGGTAAACCATTAATAGCTTGAATGTCCTGATTACTAACTGCGTTATAAGTTCGTGCTCCTTCAACGTCAACTAATTCAGTGCTGGTTCTAAGTCTTGGATAAGTCCCTCCGCGATTTGTTTCAGTAAAACTAACACTAATACTTGATCCAATATGTGCAATAGTTTTAGTTTTAAGTTCTGGATTATCATTCTTAGCATCAAGGATTTTCAATGCACTCTCTCTAGGATTAAATGCTTCACTTGTGGTTGGTCGTGGAGTTGGGCTTGTATCTTGGTTTGGTTGATTATCTCCGCCTTTTAATCCAAAAACTAATACTCCAACTAAGGCAGCAGCTCCAGCTGCAAGTCCCGCTTTACTATGTGTTAATCTTGAAAAAAGGCTTCTTCGTGGCCCAAGGGGTTGTGCTCTTTGTTCACGATCTCTTAGAGTACCTGGAATTATCTCTGGTGCTTGTATTAGTTTTCCATCTACTCCTTTAGGTCTTTCTGGTGCCATATCTCTCATATAGCTTTAGATTATCATCTAAATAAAAGCTTTGTCAACTTGACAATACTTCTCTAGTGTCGCACAATATTATAGATGCAAGACGAACTGCCTGGTTTAATAGATCAATTCTTAGAGTATCTTGAGATAGAAAAAAACTGTTCTAAGTTAACTCTTCGTGATTATAGGCATTATCTTAAAGTTTTCGATAATTGGTTTACCTCTACTCAGCCTGGAAAAACTGTTGAAGATTTAGATCTTCCTACAATTAGAAAATATAGAGTATTCTTAGCTAATAAAGCTGACGATAAAGGTCAAACTCTGCAAAGAGTTACTCAAAATTATTACGTAATATCTCTAAGATCATTCCTTAGATTTCTTATAAAAAATGATTTTAAAACCTTAGAACCTTCAAAAATAGATTTACCTAAAACCGTATCTAGAAGTCTTAAATTCTTACCAAAGGATTTGGTTGATAGATTAGTAACTGCTGCAGATACTTCAAAAGAAGAAGGAATGCGGGATCGAGCTATCATAGAGCTTTTGTTTTCAACTGGTCTTAGGGTATCTGAATTGGTCTCTTTAGATAAAGAAAAAATCAATTTTGAGCGTAAAGAGTTTGGTGTAATAGGTAAAGGAGGAAGAGCAAGAATTGTATTCATTTCTGATAGAGCGTCTCAATGGGTTAAGATGTATCTTGATGCAAGACAAGATAAGTTTAAGCCCTTATTTATTAGGTATAGCGGAAAAGTTATAGAGGAAAACGATGGTGAGCGTATGCGTCTTACTGTAAGAAGTATTGAAAGAATAGTAAAAAAATATGTTCGGATTGCTAGGATTCCCGTTGATGCATCAGTCCATACGTTAAGACATAGTTTTGCAACTGACCTTTTATATAACGGCGCTGATTTAAGAAGCGTTCAGGAAATGCTAGGGCATAAAAATATTGCTACAACTCAGATTTATACTCATGTGACTAACCCACAATTAAAGAACGTTCATAAGAATTTTCATAGTGGAAATAATAAGTAGTTAATTAAAACTTTTTTAAAGAGGCAAGGATTTGATCAGTTTCAGACATAATTTCCTCATCGATATTTAACGGATTATTAATTGTTATTAGGCCAAATGAAGTGATTGTTCCATAACTATCATCTGCTCCCTTTTGACAAACTGTCCAACTTGTTTTACCTGTAGATTGATTTTGCCCTCTTCTAAATACAAAACCATTTGGATTTTGTATTTCTACATAGTTATCATATTTTGTAAAGTTTGCATATGGTTCTCCTGAGTATATACATCCTCCGCCTCCATAAGATCCTTGAAAGATGGTTATTTTATAGCCCTCTTTACTAATTGTAAGCTTGTCCATTTCTTCTCCTTGTTCTTTTTGTGATGCCCAATCAGAAGGAGTAACTATGGAATAAGGACTAAGGACCAAGACTCCTCCTGCTTTTATTGTTTTAACATCTTTAGTTTCTTCTTGCATTAATTGTCCTGTTGGAATCTGGGCCGTAACATAAGGGCTTGGAGTTGGGGTTGTTGTCATTTCTTTACTCTGATTAGCTGATTGTTGACCAAAGTAGAATGCGCCACCAGCTATTATGATTAAAAGTAGAAGAATTGATAATGTACCAAGTATGTATTTCATATTAATATGTTTCGTAATAGATTGTTACTCCAATAGAGATTGTGCTTTCTCCAGGAGTGATTTCTGTTGGAGTCGTAGATGTCACTTTACTGTCTAGTTCAGCTCCCATCTGTCTTGCAAAATATGGTTGGCTTGTGCTTGATATTACATTGACTATTTTTCCAAGCTTTACTCCTGATGCGTTTGCAAGCGTTTGTGCTTTTTGCTTTGCATCTATAACCGCATCCTCTGTAGCTTCTTTTTCAAGTTTCTTAGTTAGATCATCTGAGAATGTAAAATTAACTCCTCCTACTAAATTTGCACCATCCTTTGTTGCGGTATCAATTACTTGATTTACCTTACCTAAAGGTTTTACTTTTATTTCAATATTTTGAGTAACTGTATAGCTTGTTATTCTTTCATTTCCACCAGTTGAAGGATATATTAATGGCTCTGGCCCACCAGATCCATAATTTGGGTTTACGCTATAGTTTGTGGTTTTAATATCTTTTTGATCTACTCCAAGTTTTTTTATGTCGGTAATAAGTTTATTGGCAATCGTATTAACTTGATTTTGAGCACTTTCAATAGTGGTTGCATTTTTTGTAACTCCGACAGATATGCTTGCAGTATCTGGAACAGCAGTTGCTTCACCACTTCCACTTGAAGAAAAAAGATCGTTCTTGGTAGTATTGGTGCTATTTATATAGAAAGGAATTGGACCGAAGACTTTTGTATAAATTAAAAATGCAAGAAAAATTAAAGCAACTGTTACTATTGGTGTTTTAAATTCTAAATAAAAGTTTTTCAACACAAAGGTATAATAATAGATTAGATCAACTGTGTCAACTAATTATTGACAACATAAACCCTGTAATGTATAAAGTATGAATCTGTTCAAATAAATTATGCCAGTACCACCATCAGAAACACAACATGGCGCCCCGGAGCAAAGAGATAGAATTACTAATTCTCAAATAGCAATTGGATTAATGAGTGGGATGGAAGGGTTGATAAAAGCTGATCCGAGAGCGCGAAATGCAGCTGTATCAGCATTGTTTGATCCAAATGGATATACGACTTTACGAGTAGAAATTACTGCAAATCATTATAGTGATTTGGTCAGTGGACATTATGGAGTAAGTTTTGACACTAAGAGAGAAGAAGATGGTAGTATAACAAGAACTTTAGAATTTGAAGATGTAGATGGATATACTGATCCAACCCTTGTTGTATCTGTAACACGAAATAAGGGTAAAGATACTGGAGCGCTTACAACTGAGTTACCTGATACAGGAAGAAGATCATTGGTTTCGCCACGAAGCGTCGGTTTAGGCTTCTTAGATGGATTTAGGAGAGGAGGGTTTACAATTGTTTCAGTTGATCACCTAAGGGAGGATCGTATTTGGCATACAGCAGATAGTGTAGAGATAGATAGGGATCAAGAAACCCCACAAAGAGAAGAGTTAATCTTAGGATTAATTAAAAGAATACAAGCCGCAGAAGCTCATGTTAAAAGTGAAGACGGATTTAGAGCAAGTAGAGCTAGACGCGAGATCGCAGACCTTGCTTCTAGTGCATTTAGTCTGGGAGCAGGTTTTATGTATCGTGGTTTTATAGATAGAGAAGAAGGTTTAGTCCCAGAAAGTAGACAATCAATTATTCTGGATCAGTTTAATCCAATAAGAGGTATAGTTACACTTGAGCCTTTTGCTTACTTAGATGCACCAGTTACAACTCCTCATGGCAAACAACTTACTCAAATGGATGCAATTTTAGAAAAGGATGGAGTTTTTCTTTATAGAACCGGAAAAGATGGTATAGATTGGACAAAAAGGATAGGGCCAACAGATGAACAGATTATCCAGTTACATGGTACTGCTTTATCTAAGTTGGTTGATTTCTTATATCCTGTAAGACCTAGTGCAAGGCAAAGAGAACGAAAAATAGCAGCTCTTTAGTAAGCTAGTTTTGTGTTTCTGCAGCCTCAACTAAATTTTTCATTAGCATTGTTACATTAACTGGTCCTACTCCACCAGGAGTTGAAGAATAAAAACTTACTTTTTCCTGTATTTCTTCCTTACTGTAGTCCCCTTTTAATTTCCCGTCTATAACATGCATACCTACTCCTATTAAAATTGAGTTTTTCTTAATATCATCTTTTTCAATAATTTTTTTACCAACACTAGTAACAATAATATCAGCTGATTTAATAAGTTTTTCTTTATCTTTTGTTTTGCTATCAACAACTTTTGCTTTAATATTAAGTCTTTTAAATAAGTTAATAATTGGTTTTCCTGCAGTAATTCCCTTTCCAATTAAAACTATTTTTTTAGATTTTAAATATTTAGTTATTTCATCTGATTTAAGGGTTGATTCAATTAATTTTAATACAGCAAGTGCAACAGGAGGAAAAAATTTTGAATGTGGATGAAAGCTGTCAACGTCTTTTAATGGAATTATACTAAGTGATGTTTTTTCTTCGTCTATTTGTTTAGGTAAGGGTCTTTGGACGATAATCCCATGAATTCTTCTATCATTATTTAACTTTTCAATTAAAGAATAAACGGTTTTTGCAGAAATGGTTGTATTAAATCTTTTGATTGTTATTTTTGCCCCAATTTGATTTGCTCTTAGTAGTTTTTGATTTAAATAGCTTTGGGTTTGTGGATTATCTCCAAAAGTAATGATGTATAGATGTGGAATAATTTTTCGTGTTTTAAGATTATCTACTCTTTCCTTAAGATTTCCCAAAATCTCTTGGGCTATTTCTACTCCATTAATTTTCATTATTCTTCAATACAAGTAGCTGAAGCTACTTGATCATTTTGTTTTGAAAATCTCATAAGTATTACTCCTTGTGTTGCTCTTGAAAGCGTTGGGATTGAATTAACATCAATTTTTACAATTTGTCCTTTTTGAGAAGTTATAATTACCTCGTTACAATTTTGAGGAATAATCTGGGTGTAAGCAATTTTTCCAGTTTTAGCTGTTACTTCTGCTACCTTTACACCTTGTCCTCCCCTTCCCTGCTTTGGAAATTGATCAGTTTGAGTTTTCTTTCCATAGCCATTTTGCATTATTGTTAGAGCAAAAGCTTTAGAATCTTTTTGGACAATATCCATTTGGATTACTGAATCATCTTTGCCAATTAAGATTCCTCTTACTCCCATTGTATTTCTTCCCATTGGCCTTACTTGATTCTCAAAGAATTTAATACATTTACCATTTCTAGTAAATAGAAGGACTTGGTCGTTAGCGTTTGTTAATTTACTCCAGACTAGCTCATCTCCCTTGTCTAGTTTAATAGCAAGAATTCCACTCTTTCTGATATTTTCAAATTCTGAAATTTTTGATTTT
>JBBTVW010000064.1:0-7840 GCA_038063075.1 Patescibacteria group bacterium
GGGCTAAGCGTTCTCCTTCTTCAAACATTATTTTTTCAACTTCTTCTTTTGTTTGAGTAACAATTTCTTCAATTCTAAATGGTTGAATTCTTGTATCTTTGATTAATTTCTCTAATGATCTCCTTGCTACTTCTCTTCTTACCTGGTCAAAAGATGAAAGTCTTATTACTCCTTCTTCATCTAGATCTACATCTACTCCTGTTGCTTGCTCAAAGGCTCTTATATTTCTTCCTTCTTTTCCAATAATTCTTCCCTTTACTTCTTCATCTGTAATTCTTACAACTGAAACGGTATATTCTGCAATATAATCTAAGACGCCGTGCCTCATGCTATCAACTAATATTTCTTGTGCTTTTTTATCTGCTGTCTTTGAAGCCTCTTCTTCTCTTTCCCTAATAATCTTTGCAACAGCAGCTACTTCTTTCTGTTCGATTAAATCTAAAAGTTCTTTTTTTGCTTCTTGTGCAGTTAGTGAGGACGCTTTCTCTAAAAGCTCTTCTAGTCTATCTTTTGTTTCTTGAAGCTTTTGTTTTTGCTTATCTAACTCTTCTTTTTCACTATCTAACTTTTCCTGTCTTTCAAGGAGTTTTTTTTCTAATTGAATTAAATCTTGATTTTGATCTGCCATAATATTTTAACAATAGAAGCTAGAGACTTATAAACTAAGCTCTTTTAAAGTGGAATATGGAAAGAATTATTTTTTTACCTCTCATATAACAACTAAGCCTTTTATTGCTAATGTTAATTATACCTTTTGGGGATTAATTGGTCAACAACTTCTTTAATAGTATCCCAATCAAAACCACGAGAAGCTAAAAATCTTGCCAGTTTTTCATATTGTTTTTTAGGTTCATCATTTTTATATCTTAATATCTTTTTTTTAGCTATTTTTTTTGCCTTATCTAAATCTGTTTCTTTCTCAATCTCTTCATCCTGCAAAACATCATCTATTAATTCCTTTGCTATTCCTTTTCTGATTAATTCTAGCTTAATTATCCTTTCTGCTCTTGGTTTAAATTTTGTTCTTTGCTCAATCCACCATTTAGTAAAATCTAAATCATTTAGGAAGTTTTTCTCTTTTAGTTTGTTAATAACTTTCTCTATAACTAAATCATCAGCTTTTTTCTTAATTAAATAATCTCTAACCTCTTTTTCACTACGAGGCCTATATGATAAAAATTTGAAGGACTTATTTAGGAAGGTTTCAAAATGATCCATTAAAGATTTATTCTTCTTTTGTTTCTTCTACTCCAACCTCTACAGGAGTTGGTGCGGTTTTACTTTTAGTCATTATCTGCTCTACAATTTTTTTAGCAAGATCTGGTTTTTCTCTTAAAAACTCTATTGCTGCTTGTTTTCCCTGACCTAACATTAATTCTCCATATCTAAAGAATGCGCCTGATTTACTAACTATTCCCATATCAACTCCAACATCCATTATGCCACCCTCTCTGGAAATTCCAGTATCACCCATTACATCAAACTCTGCAATTCTAAAAGGAGAAGAAACTTTATTCTTAACAATCTTAGCTCTATGTCTACTACCAATTACCTTATCTCCATCTTTTAAGCTTTCAATTTTTCTAATATCAATTCTTACTGATGAATAAAACTTTAATGCAAGTCCACCAGTTGTTGTCTCAGGATTGCCAAACATTACTCCAATTTTTTGTCGTAATTGATTTGTAAAAATAACTACGGTCTTAGACTTAGAAATAACACCTGTTAATTTTCTTAAAGCCTGAGACATAAGCCTAGCTTGAAGACCCATCATAGAATCACCCATTTCGCCCTCAATTTCAGCCCTTGGAACCAAGGCTGCTACTGAATCTATAACTAAAACATCTACTCCACCACTTCTTATTAAGCTTTCTGCAATTTCTAATGCTTGCTCACCTGTATCTGGTTGAGAAATTAAAAGATCATCTAGCTTTACTCCAATTCGCTCTGCCCATAAAGGATCGAGTGCATGTTCTGCATCTATAAAGGCTGCAACACCTCCATGTTTTTGTGCTTGTGCAATAATTGAAAGACAAATTGTAGTTTTTCCAGAAGCCTCAGGACCATAAATTTCGATGATTCTTCCTCTTGGCACTCCCCCTACTCCGAGTGCTAGATCTAAGGGAAGACAGCCTGTTGAGATAACAGAAATATCTAATTTTTGACCAATCTCTCCAAACCTCATAATTGATCCCCTACCATATTGTTTTTCAATTTGCTCCATTGCAAGATTGACTGCTTCGAGTTTTCCTGAAGCTTGGGCTTGTCCGTTTGGCATTGATTTTGCTGGATGTGTAGCGCGTGCCATTTCGTTCTCATTGTAACAACTTTTTGTTATAATGCAAGATGTAAAAATCGATTCCGGGGAGTAGTTTAACGGTAGAATGTGCGCATGGGGTGCGTATGGCCCGGGTTCAATTCCCGGCTCCCCGACACGCTAATTAAATTGCTTTTTATGGCCAATTTAGCTATAATCAACTCTACTTATGTTATCTTTCAAGGGCAAAAAAACAGATATTTATGATGACTTTCCTGCTCTTAAAAAAATTCCCGCTGATAAATTTCCTCAGTTTATTTTTATAATCCCTGATGGCAACAGAAGATATGCAAAAGAACAAGGTAAGACCACTTTTTGGGGACATAAAAAAGGGTTTGATGTAATTATTAATTTACTTAGAACCTTAAGGCCACTTCCAGTAAAAATAATTGGGTTTTGGGGATTTTCTTCAGATAATTGGAAAAGGAATAAAAAAGAAATAAAAGGACTGATGGGAATTTTTGAACTTATGTTAACCAAGTATCTTGGCGAATTAATGGAAAATAATTCAAGATTTATTCATCTTGGAAGAAAAGATAGATTACCAAAAAGATTGGTTGATAAAATTAAAGAGGTTGAAGATAAAACAAGTAAGAATACTGGACAGATTGTTTGTGCGGCGCTTGATTTTGGAGGAGAAGATCAAATGATTAGAATGCTTGAAAAAGCAAGAAAGTTGGATAAAAATGTAGAAATAACTCCAGAGCTTTTACATTCACTAAGAGATAGCAATGGAGTAATCCCTTCAGCTGATTTAATAATTAGAACCTCTGAAATTAGAACCTCAGACTTAGGCTGGATTAATGGAAAAAATACTACTCTTTACTTTTTACCTAATAAATATTTTCCTCAACTAAACCAAGGTGATGTTGTAAAAGGAATAGAATTTTTTGTTCATACTGAGAGAAGGCAGGGAAAATGATAACAGCTGAAGGAATTTCAGTATATAGACCACCTGATATAAAAGACTTGCCAGGATTTAATGTTCAAGAAGTTCGTGTTGCAGGAAACAGGGGTGCGTGTGGAGGAGTAGAAATGACTCTTGCCGTTGTAAACCAGGTTATGGAAGTAGTACCCCAAGGCGTAGATGTTTGGACGACAAATAATCCTGTAAACTTTCCACCCGCCTTTGCTCAATGGGGAGAACGCTTAAAAAATGCAAAAGGAGACATCTCTAAGGTACCCAATGAAGCAGTTTTAATAATTTCAGCGCATGGAGTTTCTCCCGAGGTGATTGCAGAAGCTGAGCAAAGAGGAATGGTTGTTATAGATACTACTTGCCCATTTGTCTTAGACGAACAAAATAAGGTTAGACAAACAGCCGCGGAGGGTTTACATAGTATCTTCTTAGGTGAGGAAAATCATCCCGAAACGATAGGAATAGTTGGACAAGTTCTACCAGAAATGATTACCGTATTTGATCCAGGGAAAAGAATACCCGATCAACCAATCCCAGATAATGCCAGAGTTTTTGCTAAAACAACTAATGACCCAGCGCAAACTCAAAGAGGTATTAGGAGACTTACGATTTTAAATTCATCCATTGACGCCTCAGATGCACACTCTTGTTATGCATTAAAAAATAGATTTGCAGCCGGAAAGCAGATGATTGGAGATGTGGATTTTTGGTTAGTTGTAGGTGACCAAACTAGTCATAATGCAAAGGGATTAAGAAGAATTTCTAGAGGAAAACAAGTTCCAAGCTCTTTGGTACGAGGACCTGAGGATATTAAATGGTCACGTTTTAAATCAGGAATTGAAGTGGTTGGAGTTTCTTCGGCAGCATCAGTTCCAGAAGAACATACACAAAGAGTACTTGAACCCTTTAGACAATTAGGCGTAAATGTTGTAGAATTACCACAGGCAATCCCCGAAGCGTATAGAATGTTTAGATTGCCCGAGGTACACTTACAAGCCTTGCAGCAAAGATTTGCATAAAAATGAATAACTATTACAAACAAAAACAAATAATTGCAAAAGTTGATAGAAAAGGAAATATTATTGGAAAGGTAGAAAAATGGGAAGCCCATAAAAAAGGTATTCTCCACAAGGCCTTAACTGTTTGTTTAATGTATAAAGATTACTACATTATTCAGCACAGAAAACATATTGCCTTTGATGGCGTATTCGATACAACAGTCTCCTCTCACCAACTATATATTAATGGAAAACTTCAAACTACCCTTGAGGCAACCTATCAATGCTTAGAAAGAGAATTAAATATTACAAAAAAAGATCTTTTAGGTACTCCTAAAAATTTAGGAGCAGTATATTATAAAGCAAAAGACAAAAAAAGCATTTTTACAGAACATGAAGTTTGCGAAATATTAATTGGTAAAGTTAAAAAACTTCCATTGGTAAATTATGATTTTGCTTATGGAATATCTTTAGTTAAAAAAGAAGAATTATTAAATAAAAAATCTAGGCTTTACGCAAATCTAGCACCTTGGGTTTTGGAAACAATTAAACAAAATATGCTTTAAGGATTACCTCTTTGGAGACTGTCTCTTTCTTCTTGCTTTTCCACCCATTCCAACTTTTCTTCTTTCTCTAACTCTTGCGTCTCTAGTTAACAAACCTTGTTTCTTTAGGATCTTTTTATTCTTTTCATCCATTCCTGATAGGGCTCTAGAAAGAGCATGAATAAATGCCTCAAGTTGACCTGTTTGTCCGCCACCAACTATTTTTGCAGATAGAATATATTTATCTAAATTATTTGTAACCCTAAGAGGTTCTTCAAATCTTGCCTTTGCTACAATTCCCTTAAAATAATCTAATGCTTTCTTGCCATTAACAACTATGTCACCTTTCTTAAGTTTTTCTTCTCCCATTACTAGGTCCTGACTAACACCAGTATAAAGCCTAAGTCTTGCGACTGATTCTTTCCTTTTTCCAATTGCGTATATATATTCTTTTTTAACTATATTTGCCATATTTATTATTTAGTAAATTTATCGTTAAATGTATGTACTTCTCCCTCAAAAACATGTAGCCTTGATAACATTTTATCTTTAAGTCTATTTTGTGGAAGCATCCCTGAAACTGCATGAATTATAACATTTTCTGGTTTTCTTTTCCTCAAATCTCCCAATGCTTCAGTCTTTAAACCACCAGGATATCCTGAGTGTCTGTAATATTTTTTTAATTTTTCTTTATTACCTGTAACTTTAAAATCTTTAGCATTAATAACTACAACAAAATCTCCCATATCTAAGTTTCTTACAAAATTGGATTTTCCTTTTCCCATAAGAAGTAAAGCAATATCAGTTGCTATTCTTCCTAAAACTTTTCCCTTAACATCTATTAAGTGCCATTCTCTTTTTACTTCACTTATTTTTGTTGATTTTGTTTGTTTCATATTTTATTTAGATTTTTTAACACTCTTTGTTGCCTTTTTAACTACTGTCTTTTTTGCAACTATCTTTTTACTAACTACTTTTACTTTTGACTTAGTAGTCTTTTTTACTACCTTTTCTTTTACTGGTTTTACATATTCTGCGTCACTTTTCTCAACCCATTCTAATATTACCATCTTAGCTTCATCTCCAACTCTTCCTCCAATTTTAATAATTCTTGTATATCCACCATTTCTATCTTTAAATCTTGGTGCAACATGGGAAATAAACCTATCTAGTGCAATATGAGAAAGACTTCCATGGATTTTTTGCATAGAAGCATTTGTTCCTTTTTTTGCGTGAGTTACCAATTTATCAATTTCTGGCTTTATTGCCTTTGCCTTTGCTTCTGTTGTTTTAATTGATTCATTTAAAACCAAAGCAGAAATAAGACTTTTAAATAAAGCCGTTCTCTCGTTTTTATCTCTTTTTAACTTTTTACCGAAAATACTCTTTTTCATAAAAATAAAAAAATCTTAAATCTCAAACCTTCAGTTTCGTTTTTTGAGATTTAAGACTTTGAGATTTAACAAAAATTAACTTTGTAAGCTAATTCCTTTTTCTTTTAACTTTTCTTCTATCGCGTTAATTGATTTTCCACCCATGTTTCTCATTGAAATTAATTCTTTTCTTGGTGTATCGAGTAATTGTCCAATTGTTTCAATGCCACCATTTCTTAAGCTATTGTATATTCTTGTTGGAAGATCCAACTCATCAATTGTTAGCTTTAATACTCCCTCTGCGATTCCAGGATGAGTTGCAACTGATTCTACTGTTGTTGCTTCTTTTGGTTCATAAATTTGTGAAAAAGATGCTGACAAAATTCTTGCTGCTTCATCCAACGCTTCTCTTGGCCCAACAACTCCGTTTGTCCAAATCTTAAGAGTTAATTTATCTAAGTTTGTTTGTCTTCCTACACGGGTTGCGCTAACATCTGGGGTTACTCTTCTTATTGGAGTAAAGATTGCATCAATTGGCATAACACCAAGCGTTCCAATCTTTCTTTCTTCCGCTACTGAATACCCCATTCCTCTTTCAACTGTTAATTCTAATTCAAGTTTTGCTTTTTTATCAGATAATGTTCCAAGATAGTGATCTTTATTTACTACTTCTACGTCTTCTGGAAGCTCTAAATCTTTTGCTGTAATTTCTTTTGGTCCTTTTACTGAAAGCCTAACTGTGCTTTGTTCTTTAGAATTTAAAAGTCTTAGATTAAGACCTTTTACGTTAAGAAGAAAATCTACTACGTTTTCTTTAAGACCTGGAACTGTTGAGAATTTATGTTTTGCTCCAGATATTTTTACTGAAGTTACTGCTGCTCCTGGAATAGAAACCAATAAGACTCTTCTTAAAGCTTGTCCTAATGTGTGACCATAACCAGATTCTAATGGCTCAATTACAAACTCTCCATATTCGGCAGTTACTTTTTCTTCTTTGATTTTAAAGATTGGTTCTGTCATAAGGTACTATTTTATCATTATCTTGAGTAATATTCAATAATTAACTGCAAATCGAATGGAACCTGTAGATCTTCCTTTTTTGGTAACCTTTTTAACTTACCTGACATGCCCTTTTTTTCAAGAAATGGAAGCACTTCAACTTCTTCTTTAAAGAGCTCCATTACCCTTGGATTTGTTTGCATCTTAGGTGAAAGAGAAATAACATCCTCAACTCTTGCTTGATATGAAGGGATTGTAAGTTTCTTTCCGTTTACATGAATATGTCCATGTGCAACAAATTGTCTTGACATATATCTTGTCTTTGCAAAGCCTAATCTATAAACCAAATTATCAAGTCTTGTTTCTAATGCTGAAATTATTAATTCCTTTGTATCACCTTTTTGTTTTCTTACGGTTTGAACAATTCTTTTAAATTGCTTTTCTAATAAACCATATGTTGTTTTTGCTTTTTGCTTTTCTCTTAGCTGTGATCCGTACTCTGATAATCTTTTCTTTCTTTTCTTACCATGAACTCCAGGAGGAGTATTAAGTCTTCTCATTAAGCTTTGTGAAGCTTTATCTAAAAGATTTACTCCTTCTTTTCTTGCTAATCTATGTTTTGGTCCTGTATATCGTGCCATTAAATTCTCCTCTTTTTCTCGGCTCTTGGGCCATTATGCGGAATCGGC
>JBBTVW010000065.1:0-5800 GCA_038063075.1 Patescibacteria group bacterium
TCGCTAGACCAGAAGATAAAAATGGCATTAAATTTAATTGGATCAAGATAATCTGGTAAAAGTAAAAAAACAGCAAGAAAAAGAGATAGTTGAAGAAGAAGTTTTATTTACCTCACTACGTGCATCTAGCTGGGATGATTTCTATGGTCAAAAACAAGTTAAGCAATCAATTAATATCGCTATCTCTGCTGCTAAAAAAAGAAAAGAATCAATTGAGCATGTTTTGTTGTATGGTCCTCCTGGACTTGGTAAAACAACCCTTTCTCATTTAATAGCAAAAGAAATGAATGTAAACATAAGAGTAACCAGTGGTCCAGCAATAGAAAGAGCTGGGGATTTGGCTTCAATTTTAACTAATTTAGAAAAAGGAGACATTTTATTTATCGATGAGATTCACAGACTAAACAAAGTAGTTGAAGAAACACTCTATCCAGCCATGGAAGACTATGCTTTGGATATTGTTATAGGCAAAGGACCAAGCGCTAGGACTTTAAGGTTAGATCTTCCCCAGTTTACAATCATTGGTGCAACTACAAGAATTGGTCTTATGTCAGCGCCTTTAAGAGACAGATTTGGTGTGGTTCATAGACTTTCTTTTTATGAGCCAAAAGAGCTTGAGGAAATAATTAAAAAAGCTGCAGCAAAACTAAATGTTCCAATTGATAGTGATTCAATTGTAGAGATTGCAAAAAGAGCAAGAGGAACACCAAGGATAGCTTTAAAACTTTTAAAAAGAGCAAGAGACTTTGTTCAGGTAAAAGCTGATGGAAAATTGGTTAAAGAGCTGATTAAAGAAGCACTGGATTTATTAGAGGTAGATGAGGTTGGTCTTGATGCATCTGATACAAGATATTTAAATGCAATTATTCAAAAACATGGAGGTGGACCAGTTGGAATTGAGACTATTGCCTCAACCATAAGTGAGGATATAGGAACTATTGAGGAGGTAATTGAGCCATATTTAATGCAAATAGGTTTTTTAAAAAAGACAGCAAGAGGAAGAACTGCAACCCAAGCTGCCTATAAACATTTAAAACTAAAAATCTCTAAAACTTCTCACCAGGACAAGCTAATCTAGTTTGACAAAAGATAAGCTTATTGATATAGTTTGCTCTTGTGTCAAATACGCTAGAAACTTTAAAGACAACGCATGGAAATTTTGAAGCTTTTATAAGAGGTGGAGGTAGATTTATAGATGTCGTTAGTGATAATGGGCATGCAGAGACTTTAGATGGTTGCACAGCAATGGATGCTTTAGAAAGAAGAAGACGCTTTGCACAAGGTCTTGTTAGTTTATCGCAAACAAGAGTAAGACGTTTAACAACAATAGCCTCAGTTTTAGGAGTAGCATCAGGACTTGCTACTAGAAACCCACAAAGAATTGCTCAAGGAATAGCTGGACTTGGAGTAAGTGGTATTTTATATAAAGCAAAACCTTATTTTCAAGAAAGGGCAGATATAGCAGGAATTAGTCAGGAAGCTATAGAAATTGCCAGAAGATAATTATCTACCCCTTTGTCTAGTATCACCCTTATTTGTTCTTCTTGGTCTTGGGCCATCTTTTGTTCCTTGTTCATATACTCCATGCTCTGTAACATAAAAAACTCTACTTTTAAGCCTAGCTGCGGTATGACTGGGAAGCGCAGAAAATAATACTTCTTCTATCTCTGGGCGTGTTGCAGGAGTATTTCCATGAAAATCAGGTCCTGGATGAACAGGAATTGGGGGTGGCTTAGTCATTCTTCGTGTTGCTCGAAAGCCAAACAATAATTCGGCTGGATCGTTAGGATCAAGTCTCCGTAATAGAGGGTGTTCTTCGGCGTTTCTTTCCTTAGGATCCATTAAGCGTATTTAAATATATATGTAATCTAAAGTCAATATATAATCTAGATTACTTAAGTCCCAGCTTAAAAATATCTTGGAAAAAAGGAACAGTTGTGATTATAATTTGTAAAATTATAGTTAAGATTACTGAGGCAACAAGTAGCTTATTAAATTTAAACATAGCTCTTCCTCTAACTAAAAATGCCATTGCAAGATGGGAGAAAATAAGTACATTAAAGATAGTTGTCTTTGAGAATACTTCGCTTTTATGCTCAAGTAAAAGATTAAATACTAAAATTAAGACAATAGCTAAAGTAAGCCCTATTGTTAAAATAAATCCAATTCTTCTTGGAGTTAATATTCTTTCCTTAGGATCTCTTGGCTTTTCATTTATAATTGATGAGTCTTTATTGTCACTAGCAAGAGCTAAAGCAGGCAGGCCATCAGTAACTAGGTTAATCCATAAGATTTGCGTTGGAAAAAGTGGATCAGGCATTCTAAGAATTGCTGCAATAACAATTAAAGAAAGCTCAGAAAGATTACTTGCTAAAAGATAAATTATTGACCTAAGGATATTTCTGTAAATTGTTCTTCCTTCAACAATTGCTTTTATAAGAGTTGAGAAATTATCATCAGATAAAACAATATCTGATGCTTCTTTGGCTACATCAGTTCCTGTCTCACCCATAGCAATGCCTACATCAGCTTTTTTTAGAGCAAGAGCGTCGTTAACTCCATCTCCAGTAACACCCACTATAAAGCCTAAAGATTTGTAGATTTTTACAAGTCTTAATTTATCTTCGGGTTTTGTTCTTGCAAAAACACCTACTTTTAAGATTATTTTTTTAAGTTCTTCATCACTCATTGCGTCAAGTTCAGAGCCTGTTATTACATCTTGCTCTTTTTCAATTAAGCCGACTTCTTGAGCAATGGTTAAAGCGGTTAATTCATTGTCTCCGGTTACCATTACTGTTCTAATGCCTGCTTCTTTTGCATTTTTTATAGCTTCAGCTGCTTCTAATCTTGGTGGATCATAGATTCCTACGAAACCTAAAAACTCAATATTTCTCTCAAGCTCTTTACGATTATTTGTATCAATAGTATGTTTCTTAAATCCAAAAGCAATTATTCTGTATCCTTTTTTGGCTTGTGATTCAAATTCCTTTTCTACTCTTCTTTTTTCTGTTTCATCAAGAGTTGAGTTTTCAATTATTTTCTCAACAGCACCTCTTACAAAAACAAATTTCTTACCATCCTCTTGCCAAACAGTAGTTATTAATTTTGTTTTTGGGTCAAACACAAACTCGTCTGTTACTTTTCCATGATCTGTAAGTAGGGTTAAATCATTAATCTCCTCCTTAGCCCACATTAAAAGAGAAGAATCTGTTTTATCCCCAACAGCCTCAAATTTATCGCTTTCTCCCTTTTGAATTAAAGAGGCAGTGTTGCCAATAACGCAAGCCTTTAATAAGAAATTGTAATTATCTTTATTGTGGAGAAAGTAATCTTTAACTTTCATATTATTTTGAGTCAAAGTGCCAGTTTTATCAGATAAAATTACCTGTACAGCTCCCAGTGTTTCAACTGCAGACATTTTTCTAACAATTGCATTTTTCTTTGCCATTCTAGTTGTTCCAATTGCAAGAGCAATCGTAATTACAGCAGGAAGGCCTTCAGGGATGGCAGATACACCTGCGCTAATTGATAGTAAAATTAAATCAAATAGTTCTCGTTGTTGAGAAAGACCGATTGGTATTAATGAAAGAGCAATTAAGATTGCAATTGCTGATATAACTTTTCCAAGACCTGATAATTGTTTTTGAAGGGGAGTCTTATCAGTTTCAATTGTAGAAAGAGTTTTAGCTATTTGCCCAAAGCGAGTATCCATGCCTGTTTTCTCAACTAATAAATGTCCTCTTCCTTTAGAAACAAGAGTTCCTGATAATCCAGCGTCTCCATCGTCTTTAACAACAGGGATAGACTCACCAGTTAAAACAGATTCATCAATTTCTAAATGTCGTGATAAAACTATTTTTCCATCAGCTGGAATTCTTTCACCTTCTGAGAGAATAACTAGATCACCAGGTACAATTTGCGAGGTTTCAATTTGAGTTTCTTCTCCGTCCCTTATAACTCTAGACATTGGAGTAATAATACTTTTAAGTTTTTCTAGGGATTTTTCAGCATTATATTCTTGAACAAATCCAAAAATGGCACTTAAAATTAAAATTGCAAAAATAAAAGAGGCATCTATATAGTTACCGATTACGAATGAAAAAATTGCACCTACTAATAGTATGGCGTTAAGTATGGTTGGAAACTGGGATAGAAAAACAGATAGAGCACTAATTCTTTTTTTTGTATCTATCTCATTTTTTCCATATTCTTTAAGAAGTTCTCTAGCTTTATCTTGTGGCAGACCTTTCTCCATTATTCCATTTTACAGGATCTATTGGTAGGTTACCAGTTTTTAGACAATAATAATACTTTCTCTTTGGGGACCAGTTGAGACAAACGATATTTTTACACCAATTTGTTTTTCTAATTCTTTTAGATAGTCTTTTGCGTTTACTGGTAACTTGGCAAATGACTTAAGACCATTTGTTGACTGCTGCCAACCCTTTAGTGTTTTATAAACAGGTTTTACATTTTTTAACTTTTCACTGCTTAAGTCTTCATATCTTACCGTCTTACCGTTTAGCTTATATTGAACACAAATCTTAATCGATGCAAAACTATCCAAAACATCAAGCTTAGTAATAGCAATATCTGTAATTCCATTAATTTTAGCAGCAAATCTTATTAACTCTGCATCAAACCAACCACATCTTCTTTTTCTTCCAGTTGTAGTTCCATACTCATTTCCTTTTTCGATTAATGTTTCTCCATCTTTATCAAAAAGCTCTGTTGGAAAAGGACCTGATCCAACTCTAGTTGTATATGCTTTACTTACTCCAACAGTTTTTGTTAAAAATTTTGGTGCAATTCCAAGTCCTGCAGTGATACTACCAATTACAACATTAGATCCAGTTACAAATGGATAAGTTCCCCAATCATTATCTAAAAATACTCCATGAGCGCCTTCAATAAGAACAAGTTTTTGTTTATCCAAAGAGGTTTGTAAAAGATCAAAAGGCTCTTTTACATATGGCTTTATTTTGTTAAATAAACTAAATAAATTTTTCTCAATTTCTTTTTGACTTAATGGTTTTTCACCAAATGCTTTTAGGATTTTATTTTTTATTAAAAGTTGTGTTTGTAGTTTTTCTTTGAAGACTTTTTTATCCATTAAATCAAAGAGTCTTATGCCGTTGTAGCTTACTTTATCAGCATATGTTGGTCCAATTCCTCTTCCTGTTGTACCAGTTTTCTTTGCTCCTTTTGCTTCTTCATAAACTCTGTCAAAAATTTTATGATAGGGCATTATTATATTGCAGCGTGGTGAGATAAAAAATCTTCCTTTGAGTTTAATACCAGCTTTTTCAAGCATTTTTATTTCAGAAACTAGAACATCTAAATCTAATATGACTCCACTGCCAATTACTGCTTTTACTTTAGGATTAAAAATACCTGATGGGATCAAATGCATAGCAAATTTTCCCATGGAGTTGATTACTGTGTGTCCTGCGTTATTTCCGCCGTGGAATCTTGCGACAATATAGGCGTTTTTAGAGAGGTAATCAATAATTTTACCTTTTCCTTCATCTCCCCATTGGCTTCCAATAACAATTGTTGCTGCCATATAAATCCAAAAACATTCTAGTTAACATTAATAGTAAAAGCAATGACCAAAGTGCTACAATATGGGCACAATGGATGATGTCTCCAAAATTAGAGAAAAAATTGATTTAGTTTCTTTTATCAGTGAATTTCTCCCTCTTAAAAAATTGGGAAGAAATTTTAAAGTAAATTGCCCTTTTCATAATGAGAAAAGTCCTTCTTTTGTAGTTTCTCCTGAGCGTCAAATTTGGCATTG